>JAPLFQ010000020.1:0-313715 GCA_026390595.1 Ignavibacteriales bacterium | reverse complement strand
CTTGTTCACCACTCCATCGATGCCAGCCAGCAGCATGGCGGAGAGGCAGAGATACGGATTTGCCGTTGCGTCGGGCGGTCGGTACTCGAAGCGCGTCTCCTCGGGATTGTTCACGTAGCTTGGAATCCGAATCGCCGAGGACCTGTTCCCGGTCCCGTAGGTCAGAGCAACCGGAGCCTCGTAACCGGGGACGAGCCGCTTGTAGGAGTTCGTGCTCGGGTTCGTGAACGCAGAGAGTGCGGCCCCATGTTTCAACATCCCGCCGATGAAATACCTGCCAAGCTGGTTGACGTTTCCGTATTCCCCCTTCCTGTAAAACGCGTTCTTCCCGTTGTTTGTCAGATACAGGTGGAGGTGCATCCCGTTGCCGGCCTGCTGGTACATCGGCTTCGGCATGAAGGTGACGAACAGGTCTTTTTGACGCGCGTAGTTGAAGAGGGCGTACTTCGTTGTGATGATATTGTCGGCCGTCGCCAACAAGGTGTTGAAGTACGTTTCGATTTCCTGCTGGCCCCGCTCGCCGGTTTCGTGGTGGTGGTACTTGACGCTGATGCCGAAGCGTTTCAGAATTTTGCACGCCTCGTCACGGAAATCATCATAGACATCAAACGGGTTCGCGGCGTGATACGCGTTTTTGAAAAACTCCTCGGCATGTTCCACTTCGTAATATGATGAGGCTGTGCGCGTGTCGAACCGGACCTTCGAGAAGATGTAGAACTCGAATTCGGGTCCCCACCAGGATGCGTCGACGCCGACCAGCTTCTTGAGGGACGCCTCCGCCTTTTTCGCGAGCTGCCGGCCGTCTTGTGAAAACGGAGTTCTGTGCTGGTCCGTCAGCAGAATGTTGGCATAGAAGCTCAGCGTCGGTTCGTTCCGGAATGGGTCGACGACCGCCGTGTGCAGGTCGGGGACGAGGATCATGTCGCTGTTTTCGACTTTCCTGAACCCGTAGCTCGAGCCGTCGAATCCGACCCCTTCGTTGACGAGTTTGGTCAGGATGTTGGGAAACACCGGTAGCGAGATGTGATGGAGATAACCGGTGAGATCGATGCACTTCAGATCGATCATCTCGATCTTGTTCTTCTTGATGATGCTGTTGCAGATCTGTAGTTGGCGGGTATCCATACAAGCACTCCAGGTCAGATTCTGTTGTTGTCAGCGGGCGGGGCTAATTGACCCCGATCTTCATGTTGCCGAGCCCCAGTCGTTTCATGAGGGCCTCGATTTGCTTCACTGTTTTTGGCGCCCCGGCAGAAAGAACGCGGTTGCCGTCTGCGGTAATCAATATGTCGTCTTCAATCCTGACCCCGATGTTCCAGTACTTCTTGTCGCAGGAACTGCCTGCCGGTATGTAGATCCCGGGTTCATTCGTGAGGATCATACCCGGAACATAGGGCTTTCCGTATGGACCGGGGTCATGCACGTCAAGTCCAATGTGGTGGCTCAGTCCATGCATGTAATATGTCCGGGCTTCCTGCTTGTCCTTGATGATCCCGAGCTTCATCAACCCCTCGGCGATGACATCGTAGGCTTTCTGACTTGGGATTATCGGCAATACGCCGGGCTTGAATTCTTTTGTCGCTTCGGTCTGAGCCTGCAGCACGATTTCATATATCTCTTTCTGGGGAGGGGAGAATGTTCCGTTCACCGGGATCGTCCGCGTGACGTCTGCTGAATAGCCGTGGTACTCGGCACCGAGATCCATCACCACAACGTCCCCGTCCTTCATCTGGCGCCTGTTCGCTTCATAATGGAGGATGCACGAATTGGGTCCCGATCCGACAATGGAGGGAAAGCCCTGATACTCCGCACCGTTCTTTGCGAAGCAATATTCGATGACAGCCTGAAGTTCGTATTCATACATCGCAGGCTCGCTGCTCTTCATCGCTTCGACGTGCGCCGCGATTGTGGCATCGATTGCCCTCTGAATCAGCTCAAGTTCTGTCTGCGATTTCACTGATCGGAGTTCAGCGACGGAAGAGGCGAGACTCTTGATTTCCAGTTCGGGGAAGGTCGATTGAAGATCAGCTTTGAGTTCGCGTGAAACGATCGTCCTTTTTTCCATCAGCGGGTCATACACGATGTCGGGCATGCTCGGAGGATAGTAGAGAATCTTCTTCCCGGCCAACGCTTTCCTCGCGAAGGGGAGAAGCTCCGTTGATGGCAGAACGGCGGCAAATCCAAGTTCCGACTTCGCCCCGTCAAGGCCGAGACTTTCACCCGCGGCGCTCCTTGTTTTGGGCCTGACGAAGAACACCTCTTTCACGGTGGTTACGCTGTCGATCTGAATCCCTTCGGGGCAGAGGAGAAGATAGCTGCGCTGCTCGCTGCAACCGGTGAGGTAGAGGAAGTTGCTCTCCTGGCGGTAAAGGTAGTTCACATCGTTCGATCTGTTGGCGGGATCTTTGGCCTTGAAAATGGCGATGGAGTTCGGTTCCATCTTTGCCATGAGCAGTGCTCGGCGTTGTTTGTACTCCTCGGGCTTGATCCTGAGGGCCTCGGCGGTGTTGTCAGGCGATTGTCCGAAGGCAGTAAGCGTGCTGATGGCGATGATCCAGGCAACGAGAAGGCGGGCTGCGGCAGATCTGGAGGTCATATGAGATCCTTGAATAAGGAAGTTGTCGCTGCTACTGAGAGCACAAAGTCCGACTCCTGACAGGTAATTCGGTCTGAGAGAAGTCGGACTTCGCTTTCATTGTCGATGAAGAGGTGCTACTTTACAAGCGTTACTTTTGACGCAGCTGTCGACGATTGGACCGCAGTGAACATCTGCTCCCCGGTGCCCGAGATGTTCGTGTCGGTGGTTGTTGTTTGGTCAACACCGACGAGGAGTCCTTCTTTCGGAGCGAAGTATGCAGTCCCTTTGACTTTGATCGTACCGTCAATAACGAGTTCCATTCCCCCCTGCGAGCCGGTTCCGTATTGAGAAGACGGTCCCTCGAAAGAGATCTTCAGACAATCGTATCCCCCGAATTTCTCGGCCGCCACGATCTTGAAGGTGACATCAGGCTTCACGACTATGTTGAAACCCCGGGCATTCATGGTGTCCGGCGTAGTCTGTTTCCAGCTTTCGCCTACTCCCACTGCTTGTTCGGGGAACTTCACAAAGAGCCCACGCATGTAATCCGCAGGACTCCCTCCACCCATCATCTGCATCTGCTGTGATGCCTCAAACTTGTCGATCGCTTCCGATTTCACTGTCTTTCCCATGGCGGTGACCGTCAACCGGACACGTTTCCCATTGATTTCCTTCATGACACGCGCAGTGTCTTTCATCATCGGAGAATCGATCTTCGAGAGATTGGTATCAACCTTGGCTACCAACACCATCTCGCCGTTCGCTCCAACGTTCTCGCCGGTTATCGAAACACCGAACATGCTCCACGCCGAAGTGGTAATGTCCTGACCCATCATCTGTGCTTTCGTTTTGGTGTCGGAAGTCAGCGTATAGGCGTGGGTAGTTCCTTTCGCCATCTTGTATCTGAGCTTCTCGCCACCTGCGAACGCGACAGAGACGAGCGCTGTGCAAACGAGCAGATAGAAAAACGATTTGGTGATCAAACGGGACATGAGTGTACTCCCTCTACATTGAGTAGGATGATTGCTGTTAGTTATCGAATGGCATGATCTGGGGACTCAATATCGTGTTTTTTCTTTGAATAAAGAGATCGAAAAAACCTCCAGAAAAAAAAAGACGAATCAGCGCTTATGCAAGAACACGCATAAAATGGGGATTTCCTGCAGGAATATCAAATCGAGTAACAAGCGGGGTTCAAACAAGCCACATGGTCAAGCTTATTGAGCCCTTGGAGTGCTTGGCAGAAATTCCATGAAAGTGCCGGAGTGACGTGTATTCGGTGGGATTACGAGTCAGAAGCAGTGGAGTTACAACAGGCAGCAGGAAAAAAAAGGTCGTGCACGATGCCCGACCCTTTTTCAGAATCATCATTCCGGCGCAGGATTCAGACCTGTTCCTGCTTCGACTTCATCGAAGCGACAAAGTAGAAGATGACGAGTGCGAGTCCTCCCGAGATGAGCATGCACGCGAGGTACACTGAATCTTCCATGTCGAGACTGCGGTGGAGGTACATACCGACCATCAGACCGATGCCGACAAAAACAGCGAGAAGGCCCCACTTGAGGCTTGTGAGGGGATTCGTCTGAAACCACTCCTTCATTGGCTTGCCCTTGAAATCGATTGGATTGACCCCTTTTTCAATCATCGCCATGTGTTCTTTGTTTCGGTTGTTGAAATACACAGTGAGCACCCAGGCTGTGCCGCCGAAGAGGAAAATTGGGATGAGGAATTCGCCGTTCATGATACCTCCCGTACTGAGTTTGTAGGATTGACGTTTGATGGTGGCTTTACTACCTTTGACCTGTAATCAGGCCGTAGGGTTTCAGAGATGGAAGAAGAATGCGAGGCATTCAGGAAAATGCGTGAAGACGTCGTTTTCTGAAACCCTGGTGGCCCGAACCAGGTCAAAAGGGATGTATGGCATACAACACAGGGCCACGTGCTCAAGACTGAAACTGCGATAATAAAGGAAATCCTCGCCGGGAACAAGCGGGCATATGGTGATTTGGTCGATCGCCACAAAGACAAGGCGATGACGCTGGCCATCCGCATGCTCAGGAATCGCGAGGATGCCGAAGAGGCTATACAGGACGCATTCGTGCGGGCGTTTAATGCGTTGCCGCGGTTCGAGTGGAAGTCGAGCTTCTCCACCTGGTTCTATCGGATCGTCTATAATGTTTGTGCCTCGAAGCTGAGCCGGAGAGGAGAAGATCCTCACATCACGATTGATGCCGGGGATGATGAAGGCGCTCTCGAACTCGCTTCAGATGAAGCGCCCCCTGACATTCAATACGAGTCGATTGAATTCGAGCAGATTGTCCTCGGCGAAATTGAGAAGCTTCCCTTGCTCTACAGCGCAGTCTGCACGCTGTTCTTTGTGCACGACATGAGCTATGACCAGATCGTGGAGGTGACGGGCATGCCGCTCGGCACCGTGAAAGTACGGCTCTTCAGAGGAAGGGTGATGCTGCGCGACGGAGTTGTCAGGAAGTTCAGCGGATCAAATGTCAAAGCGGCCAGTATCCAAGAAAAAGAGCAGAATACGTGAGGTCTCTATGAATCATCTTACTACCAGTGAAATCTTTCAGATTGTCGACGAGACTCTGGCAAACGGGGCGAGGACAAGGATCGTCGCTCACCTGGAGGTATGCCCCCGATGCCGGCAGGAGGTTGCAGTCCGCCAGACGAAGTCAAACGTCCATCAATGTTTTCTGATGCTGCCAAAACGTACGTGGACTATTACGCACGAGCAAGAGAATTCATCGTGAAGAGCCAGGCACACATCATCGGTGAGCCGGCGAAGAAACCGCCGCCGAAAAATGAGAACATCATCGTGCTGACGATGTTCTCCGTGATCATTCTTGTCGCTGTCGATCGCTTCGTGGTGCGCAAGCTCATGCGGGTTCGGCAGTAGCGCTGGTCTTCTCATCGGAGTGTCCCCAGGCGTCCCTTTCCCGGGACGCCTTTTTTGTGTACTCAGCGTTGGCTGCTCTTTTGTTTCAACATAATTTCCTCTATATTGAAGGCCAGTTCATCGTACTCTCATCACGCTGAATGCATCGGCCGGCTAGTCCATGCGTGAACCGGACCCCTGTTTCAGCATCATCGTCAGCGGAATACCCCTGTGTCGAAACATCTGAACATCTTCTTTGTCGGCGATATCAACGGCAAGCCTGGCCTCACACTCGCCTCGACGCTCCTGAAGCAGTATATCAAGAAATACGAGATCGATTTCTGTGTCGCAAACGGCGAGAACGTCAATGAGGGGAAGAGCATCTCCGAACAGGATGCGAAAGAGCTCTTTGCCATGGGGGTCCACGTCATCACGAGTGGAAATCATATCTGGGATCGGTGGCAGGTCAAAACTCTGCTGGCAACTGAGCGAAATCTGTTGAGGCCGTTGAACTATCCGAAGGAGAACCCCGGTTTTGGATACGTGGTGTATGATCTGAAGGAAAAAGGGCACGTCGGTGTCATCAACCTGCAAGGCCGGACCTTCATGCAGCCGATTGATGATCCCTTCAAGGCGGCCGACTGGGCGGTCAGCAAGATCGCAAATGAGACCAAGATCATTCTGATCGATATGCACGCCGAAGCGACCGCTGAAAAGATGGCGCTCGCATGGCATCTGGAAGGGCGCATCAGCGCCCTCGTAGGCACTCATACACATATCCCGACGGCCGATGCGCGCATCCTCCCAAAGGGGACCGCCTACATAACGGACGTTGGAATGACCGGGCCGTATGATTCGGTGATCGGCTTGCGGAAGGAGATTGCGATCAAGCGGTTTCAGCATCAGACCCCCTACAAATTCGAGTTGGCGCAGCACGACGTCCGCTTCTGCGGCGTCTACATACAGGTTGAAACGGAAACAGGCAAGGCGACGAAAATCGAACAGGTGATTTTCCCCGGGTTCTGATTTTCCTTGGTGCCCGGGGTTTCTACTGTGATATTCCAATCGTTGATGAACATTCTCCAACCCGACCATGCCCGCACAGATTATTGATGGCAAGAAGATTTCCGAAGACATCAGGCGTGAGGTAAAAGAACGCACGGCTCTCCTTAAATCGGAAAAGGGGATCGTGCCGGGACTCGCGTTTATCCTCGTCGGCGAAGACCCTGCCTCTCAGTCCTATGTCCGGAGCAAAGGCAAGGCCTGTGAGGAAATGGGCTTCTATTCTGTGACCGAGAGGATGCCGGCGAACACGTCTGAGGCTGCGCTCCTTGCAAAAGTGGACGAGTTCAGCCGGGACCCGAACATCCATGGGCTGCTGGTGCAGCTTCCGCTTCCGCGCCAAATCAGCGAGCAAAAGGTCATTGAGGCCATCGATCCGCGGAAGGATGTCGACGGATTTCACCCGGTCAGTATCGGTAGGCTTGTGGCAGGGGGGAAGGGATTCCGATCCTGCACGCCGGCTGGCATCCAGGAGCTTCTGATTCGGAGCGGTAATGACCCCTCCGGAAAACACGTCGTCGTTGCCGGACGAAGCAACATCGTCGGGAAACCTATCGCAAACATCCTGCTGCAGAAACAGAAATGGGCGAACGCCGTGGTCACGGTTGTTCACACCGGTGCGAGCGATCTCTCCGCCTATACGCGGATGGCCGACATCCTCATCGCTGCCATCGGCAAGCCCGAGTGTATCACCGGTTCCATGCTGAAAGAGGGAGTCGTCGTCATCGACGTCGGGATTAACCGCGTGAACGATCCGTCAGCTAAGAACGGCTACCGGCTCGTTGGAGACGTCCATTTCGAATCCGCCTGCCGTGTGGCTGGCGCAATCACGCCCGTCCCCGGCGGTGTCGGGCCCATGACGATCGCCATGCTCCTCAGCAATACACTCCATGCCGCCGAGGGTATTCTCCAGTAGCCCGGCGTTCCTCCTTTCCAGAGCCTCCTCTCCTAAATCTCAGCCAGTCAGCCTTCCTTCCGCGGGGCTGCGGCCCGAGGTTTTTTCCCACAATGTCCTTGATTCCGGTTGTCGCGTGTAGTACATTGATTCGTGCAAATCGTGCAAATCAACTCAAGCGTTCAATCGGGCTTATGAAACGATATTACAGTTCCCGTCAACTTGCAGAGATATTTGCAGTGAATGAATCGACCATCAAGCGGTGGTCCGATACGGGCTACATCGAATGTAACCGGACAAAAGGTGGGCACAGGCGGTTCTCCATCCAGTCAGTGATGCAGTTTGTACAGCAGAACAAGCTCGAAGTACCTGAACTCGCGGCCGAGTTGTTCACGGGGCGCAATCTCAAGTTAAACCTCGTCGCGGGAAACACGGATGTGCTCGTCCCGCGTCTGAAAGATGCTGCGCTCGGAGGCAATCTCTCAGACACCCTCAGCATTCTTCGGGCGGGCCTGGCCACAAAACCAAACCTCCTTGCACTGTATGAGGAAGTCGTGTTCCCCGTCCTTGCCCAAATCGGGAACGATTGGGCGTCCAAATCGATCACAGTCGATGTCGAACATCTTGCCAGCATGACAATCCGGGACGCAATCGTTCGTCTGCAGTCATCCATCCATCGGGAGCCTGAGAACGGTCTTTCCGTGCTTCTTGCTTGCTACGACGGACAGCTGCACGACATTGTTCTGCAATGCATCGCCAGCTATCTTCAGTCGCGGGGCTGGAAGGTGTTCAATCTCGGGCAATCCACGCCGACGCCATCCCTTCTTGCCGCGATCAAGAAAAGGAAGCCGGACCTGGTCGTTCTCAGCGCTCTGATCGTGGATCATGAGAGACAATTTCTCCGCGATGTGAACAACAAAATCCTTCCGGCGTGCCACCGCGTCGGCGCGAAGCTTGCTGTCGGAGGTGCGCAGATGAAGTCGAGGTTTGGGGATCGGCTGAAGCCAGAGTTCGTATCAGAATCGATCGCCGATTTCGAAGATATGTCGGAACCGAAACACTATGCATAGAGAAATCGCCGGCAAAAGAACCGACGATTCCTTCCCGGGCAATGGCCATGTGGGACTTATGAGTACCAGCAGAAATTCCAAGATCCGGGTAGCGTTCTATGCCTTCGTGGCATTAGCGGCGCTAGCAAACATTTTCGGGACGCCTTACTATTCTGTCCCGCTTCTTACGCCTCTTGCGATGGCGCTCATCGGGTTAGCCTCACTCGTGCTTACGTATCAACTTACGGTCAAAACCATCTGCGCTGCAGTCGGTGTGGTGTTGTTTCTGTTCTTCTGCCAGGCCCTTGGCGCTAATACGGGATTTCCGTTCGGCGAATTTGCGTACACGAGCGGCCTTGGACCGAAGGTGCTCGATGTCCCGCTCGTGATGCCGCTCGCCTGGCTTTCAATCCTGATCCCGGCATGGGTCGCGGCCGACAAGGTTCTGCGATATCGCAACCTCGTTGTGGCATCGATCATTGTCGCGGCGGTCGACGCGGTCCTCGAATTCACAGCCGATGCACTGGACCTTTGGCACTGGAAAGGGGGATTTCCCACGGAGTTGAACGTCATCAGCTGGTTTGTCGTTTCGTATCTCGCATTGACGATCCTGGGAAAGTATGCCACGGAGAAAGAACCGGACCCGATTGTTCCGCACTTTCTGTTTGGCCAGCTCATCTACTTCGCTCTGACTGATATCGGACTGTGTTTTCTTGTTCACTAGTCAAGACGTCAAATCGAAGCCCCTTGTTCCGATGCACCGGGCTCGCTCTGGAATCCGTCTGATAAGGAAAATATTGTGATGCGCCCTATTATTGTCTGGTTCAGACGCGATCTCCGAACCGAAGACCACGCCGCTCTCTACCACGCCTGCAAGGAACATGTCCCTGTTATCCCGCTTTTTATTTTCGACACAGAACTGATTCGCTCCCTGCCGTCTGACGGCGCGGCGTTCAACTATCAGGCCGAAGCGCTCACGGAACTTGCGTTGAAGCTCGAAATGCTCGGCGGCCGGCTCATTTCCCGGCATGGAAGCGTGATGGATGTGCACAAGTCCCTCATTCAGGAGGCGCAGCCTTCGGCCATCTATTTCAATCGCGACTATGAGCCGTACGCCCGGGAGCGCGAACGCAAGGTCGAAGAACTGTATCACCATGCCGGCATCGAGGTGAAATCGTTCAAGGATGCCGTGGTTCACGAGCCGGATGAAGTCCTGACTCTCAAGGGAGAGCCATATGTTGTCTTCACGCCGTATGCCAACGCGTGGAAGAAAATGTCGCACCCGCTTCCGTTCGGCAAGCCGCGATCGTTTACCACGCCACCGCTTCGGACCGAACAACTTCACGGAGCGCATGAGCTTGGTAAGCCGATCACCATCGCCAGCCCGGCAGTTCCCGGCGGCGAGAAAGCGGCGCATCGCCGCTGGAGCCGGTTTCTCCTTGCGGACATTGGTATGTACGGAGAAGCACGGAACATTCCTTCACTCGAAGGGACGAGCCGGATGTCGGTCGCGTTGCGGTTCGGATGTATCTCAGTACGGAGGATGCTGGAAGATTGCGGCAAGGCATACGCCGGGGCATCTTTCGCCCACAAGGAATCGATCAGGAAATTTGTAGACGAACTTATCTGGCGGGAGTTTTACCAATCGGTCCTCTATCACTATCCCGGTCTTGTCCATTCAAGCTATCGGGAGGAGTTCGATTCGATGCCATGGAAGTACAGCGAAAGGCAGTTTCAAGCCTGGAAGGAGGGGAAGACAGGATTTCCGATTGTCGATGCGGGAATGAGACAGCTGAATCAGACAGGGTGGATGCACAATCGCGTGCGGATGGTCGTCGCCTCGTTCCTGACGAAGGACATGCGGCACGATTGGCGCAAAGGGGCCGCGTACTTCGAAGAAAAACTGATGGACATCGAAACAGCATCGAACAACGGCGGGTGGCAGTGGTCGGCTTCATCAGGAGTCGATCCAAAGCCGCTGCGGATTTTCAACCCGCAGCTTCAATCCGAGCGCTTTGACCCCAACGGGGAATACATCAGGAAGTTTGTTCCCGAGCTTTGCCGAGTTCCTACAAAATTCATCCACGCGCCGCACACGATGCCGGCTCTGCTCCAAAAAGAACTCGGCTGTACTATCGGAAAAGAGTATCCGAAACCGATTCTCGATCACAAGGCAGCGTCGACGGAATTCAAACTCATCGTCGCCTCTCTCAAGGCGAATCGCAAATCACGTTCGAAGTAGCGCGGGCCAGTCTCCGCGACATTCGGGTCTACGCCCCCGGGGTTGGTTTCTTCCGGAAAAACGCACCAACGACAAGCGAGATGATAAAGCCGGTGAAGATTGTCCCGATAAAACCGAAGAGCGCAGTGAAGAACGGGGTCTGCATCGGTGCTGCCATATCCAGCTGCGCTTTGACGGAAGCCTCGGACATTCCCTTGGCTTTCAGCACCTCTTCTCCGACTCTCCTGATATCCTCGAAGTAGTGAGGAAAAAGCACGGTCGTGAAAAGCAATGAGCCGAAGAATATGATCACCCCTCCGAAGACCGACATCAACGTTCCAGCCCCAATCTGCCCGCCGTAAGTCCTGCCTTCCGCTGCGGTCAATCGAAGTCCCCAGATCATCACACCAGCTTGGATGAGAATGACGAACCAGAAGAGATTGAGAAGCACGGGATGGAGGTACCAACCTGTAAGTCCCATGACGAACTGCCATGCCATGCAAGTGAGTCCGATAGTAACCGCCGTCTTGAGAATTGATTTCATAAAACTATCCTGAGATGTGGTGGGGGTGGGAGGAATCTACTGAGATGTCAAACTCTGGATGTCAAAATCCTATGCTTGCGCAGGTGCCGGGGGAACGATCGGATTGAAGAGGCGGATCGTGTCCGGGTTCACGAGCACCCAAATCGAGTAACCCCCAATCGCTGTTCCTATCGGGAAATTGAGGAGGTGCAGCGCTGACGTTATCAGCACGAGGACGCGTGCCCATTCTCTCCGTTTCAACAACCCGATGCCGCCAATAATTCCCGGGATAGAAATAATAAAGAAGAACGTGCCAACGGCCAATCCAATAATGGACAGGATCGGTGCTGCCTCCTCATCCTGAACCACATACCCGATTCCGGCGAGAAGGACAAAAACGAATCCACCTATGAGAATTGCGAAAATGCTGAGTCCGATGCTGAGGGCGCCCACCGTGGTTACATGGTTTTCCATAATGACTCCGAAGGATTAGTCTTCATGACCGTGGTCCCGTTTTCTTGAGGCAAGCAGGCGGACCAGAGGAACAATGAAGCATACGTCGAGGATGCGTGAGTGTTTCACGTAGAAGCGGAAACAGGAAAGCAATCAGGCTTGAGCCTGAAGAGAGAAAAAGGAGCAGGGACAGCTACGGAAAGTCTCGACCTTCATCCGTCGTCTCTGCTTGTTCAGGTAATCTTTTCGAATCAAGGGCGCAATTGTTCCATTCCTGGTAACCGACATATCCGAGAACAAGGAGCAAAAATGGAATGGTAATTTCGTGGATGATCCCGGCAGGTCCTGTCTTGCGAAGTGCATACATCAGCACTGTCGCGGCTATTCCCCCCCGCAACAGAAGATAGCGGCTGAACACGAACATGAACTTTCCGTGTTCTTGAATCTCGACCCAATTCTTGACGCGCCGCTTGTGGAGATACATCTCGAGCCAGACCGCAGCCGGAACCACGACCAGAAAGGCGAGAAGAAGTGAGAACGAGGTGGGGCCTACGAGGTTCGCCTGATCGAGCAATACCCCAAGGCCAAACCCGTAGAGAACCCCAACTGCAAAAGTGACATATGATATCTTCATCGAACCAGTTCCTCTTCGCTTTCAACGATTGCAGGGGTGTGCAATTCCATCGCTGTGTCTTTGTTCGTCCTATCTTATCAAATTCCGATCAGGAACGCAAGTTCGGTCGGCACTGGTATTCCGGCAAACTCAATCCCCAAACGAAAAACCGCGGTCTTCTGGAGTTATGGTGCTTCATCGATTAGCCCCAGCATTCATTGCACGAGTGACATGGTGCTCCTCGTCTTTCGGAACAAGGCACGCCTCCGGCACCAAGATGTCGATTGTGCACTGGATCGGGCGCAGGCTGCGGTCCTGGTTACTGCTGAAGTCTATCGGGGCTTCGCCGCGAATGTGATCGAGAAGACCGGGTGAATCTCCCAGGGCGTGTATGATTTCATGCCTCGTTTTCCGCGGGGATTCCCTTTCAAGTGTGAAGCGTCGAAAAACAGCTGACCTTTGATACTCACGTAGACGGCGTGGTCGAGTATGTTTCCCTTCGTGCCCGGCTCTTTCCCCTTGAGCATATTGTCCTTGATGAATCGACGGACTGCGTCACATTCGCCCGCCAGTTTCTGGTCGGGGACGAACCTGGAGAAAGGAACTTCAATCACGAGGCACGAGTCTGCCCAATCAGCAGAGGTGCGGATCTGAATGTGATAGTCCCCATCCCGGTGATTCTTGCTGTCATCCTCGAGGGCGACGAGGTGCAGCCATCCCTTCGTCGTGATGATGTCTCCTTCCTTCAGCGCATGAGGTCCGACTGTTGCGGGAATTCTCGTGGTGTCGTACAGTGCGTCTTCCTTCTCAATCGGATTTGGAAGAGCCAAGAGTTCGCTCACGGGCACATTTCTCTTCTTTGAGTGGGGTGGCAGGCTGGTTTTGATCGCCCACCGTTCGATGCCAGGTGCAAGGTGTTCCTGTGCGGGGAGCTGGCTGCCCGTCAAGACAAAGGCGGCAACAACAAGTAATTGCTTTTTGAATCCTGACACTATTCGTACTCCATTCTGATTACATGCACGCCCGACTTGAGTCGATGCGTTATTGCGTGACCTCGATGATTGAATGAATGTCAAGCTTCGGGACTTCAACTGTGAGGATTCCCTGAGCGAACCTGTGCTCAAGGGCCTTGACTTCCGGCTGCAGCCTGACGGCGGCAGGCATTCGATCCTGCCGGATCCGGAATGATCGACTTCTCGGGTTGCGCCGAACCATGCCTAATCTCACCCTTTCGCTGGATTTCAGTCCCACCTCTACTCACGGGGTCACCTTCGCTTCTCTGTGTTTGTCAACCCAGTACGCCCAGAGGACGAAGAGCCAGGAGGCGTTCCCGGCGATGGCAATCATCGAAGCCTCCGGAGGCGGCGGCCCGAAGAGATTCCCAACATAGATCAGAGCAATGATGCCGGCGAGGGACCAGAATCCGATCGAGCCAATGCGGTCTTTTGCTTTTGTGGCCTGCAGGTAGAACGCGATTCCCATCGCAAACAAAGTCACCTCGGCGATCATGGTCCCAGCCAGAGAATTCCAGAGGCCGAGTCCGAAATAGGTGTTTCCGCCGAATCCGAGCGGCAGGTCAGGTCTATGCGTGACCAAGTCCAGAATCCAGTGACTGAAAACGACTGCGACAAGGATGAGCGCATTCCGCGCATTGCGGCGAATTCCGAAATACACCGCTCCAAAGGCGCACGACCAAACCACCGCTCCGATGAGGCTGTGACTGATGGGATAATCGTAGAAATCAAAAGGTGTTACGACGGTATTTCCCGGATTGACGCGCACGTGTTCCCAGCCGAGGAGCAAAAGCAGCGGCCAGAGCAAGTCAACGAACTGAGCTGCCATGAACAGTGAGCCCAGCGACACCTTCGGAGCCGACTTCTTGGCGCCCAGTGCTACCGCGAAATGACCGATGAACATAACTAATCTCCCTGACAATTGTCGAGCATCGCGCCGACCCCATATTGGACGAATTCCTCGAGTCACAACCGGGAGCCGCGGCCGCCTCTCAATGACCGCGTAGTACCGCATGAAGGGGGAGGCGGGTACCGCATCAGAACTGAGGCTGTCCAAAATGTAGGTCGACCTGCCCGCCCAATCTGTTCGATGTGGTCAGCCGGGAATGTCATTTCGACCACGTTGAGTTTCAAGGATTATCGATTTTTCAGGATTTCAGGGATAGCCGTAAAGATCAATAGTACGTTTTGGACAGCTACCTCAACAGCGCATACCCCCGCTATCGGAAAAAGCTCGGATTGGGATGGATCTTCAGTACTTCGCCTTCGCGAACAAGGACGATGGAAGACGTGGCTCCAGATACGCTCACATCAACGTGGAAATGGTCGTCGTGCTCCCGGGCGGACACGAACTCGGTATTCGTCCATGCGAGATACCCGAAATCGCGACTCTTAATCGATTGTTCGATCTCATCCTTTGTATCGGCGATCGACGCTTCCTCGAGCGCTTTCTTCATGTTTGGCTTGAGCTCGACATCCACCAGTTTTTTTCGCGATTGCATAGACACGATGGCCTCGACATCGCCGTTCCTCCAGGCCTTGGAATACTTCTCAACAAACTCCTGAGGGGTTCGGGCTTCCTGGTTCGAGGAACAAGCGCAGAGCGCGGCAAGGAAGAGGGCGAGCATGGATGAAGAGGTCAGAGAGAATTTCATAAGACTCCCAATGCAGAGACGTTACGTTTTCCGGAACTCGATGAGCTCGATCGGAGCGCCGTTGTGAATGATCATTGCCACCCTCGCTCCATCGGACGGGGAGTTTGGAGGAGTCAACAGCTGTCTGCCTGCAATCGCCGCGTCAAGGTCGTCGACTTCGAAGGCGAGGTGAGGCACGGTCTTGATCAAGTCGTCCACCGGGCTGTCGGGTTCAAACCTCATCCATTCGATTCCGTACGGACTGGAGCTGAACCCGGAGACGTAGATCTTGAATTGCTCGAGGTACACTTCTCCTGGGCGCGGAATGTCAGTCGGAATCCCAAGATGATGGTAGCGCCAACCATGTTCGGCTATCGCCGCCGGTGGTTCGTGGTCTTCCCGTTGCTGTGCTTCAGGGTCATTCGATTGCGGCATTGTTATTCCTCCGGAAACATCTTGAACGAAGGTTGTATTGGAAATCTACAGAGCACCCGCTTTCTTCTTACCCCGCAGCAAATAGATCAGGCTTGCGAGCACTCCCCAGAACGTGACGGAGACCGCATATCCCCAGTTCGTATCGATCGAAAAAGATATTCCGATGAATCCGAAACTCGCTATGTAGAACAGGATGATGTAGGGGATATGCAGGATTGGTTTCTCACGGAATTCGATCTTCAGGATGACGTCGAGCAGAAGCTCGACAAACAGATAGAGGAGGATGGAGGCAAAGTACAGCATCGTCCGGATTGGCTTCCCGCTTCCGACGAAAGAGACGAACACGACTGAGAGCGGTATACCGAGCCCGATCGTGATCTTGCCGAGCATTGTCCTGAGCTTGATACGCTCAAGCCTCGAAGTAATGTAGATGCCGATGATCAGGAGATTGAAGATCACCGCGCAGAGAACGAATGTCAGATCGAAGGCAGACATGGTGACCTTGTCGTGAGAATGAAACGTACCGTGTTGAGGCTGCGCTCACCGATACAACGCGCACGCATCTTCAATCCCAATCTCTCGCGGAATCTGTTGTCACGCAGCGTTCTGGCGGCGGGCGTTGTCCACGACCGAGGCAAGAATACCGCAGGCCAGGATGAACAGCACGACGCCAAGAAGATAGAAATTGAAGTACTCGCCGAGCAGCTCGCGCAAGGTCCCGGCGATGAGCATCTTCACGCCGACTACGAGAAGAACGATGGCAAGCGCCGGCTTCAGGAACCTGAACTTTGCCAGCATCCCGGCGAGGGCGAAATACAGCGATCGAAGGCCGAGAATGGCAAACACGTTACTGGTGAATACCAGAAATGGATCCCCTGTGATCGCAAAGATCGCCGGAATCGAATCGACGGCGAAGATAAGATCGGTTGATTCGACCATCACGAGCGCGAGGGCGAGGGGAGTAATCATCAACGTGCCGTGTTTTGCGGCAGCTACAGCTTCGTCGTGCTGTTTGGGGGCGCCAGGGAGTTCGCTTTCCGCGGACGCGGTGGAGCCGGCCCGGACCAGGAAATGCTCGCCGTGATACCGCGAGGTGACAGGGAAGAGGCGGCGCGTCAAGCGGACGACGATGTTCTGGTTCGGATCTTTGTTGTCGGACTTCAGGAAGAACATTTTGACCGCAGTCAGAATCAGAAACACGCCAAAAACGTAGAGGATCCAGTGGAACCGGGCAATCAGGGTCGCACCGATCACGATCATCACCGCCCGCATGACCAGGGCCCCGAGGACACCCCAGAAGAGGACACGATGCTGGTACAGTTCCGGAACAGCGAAGAAACCGAATAGAAGAGCGATGACAAAAATGTTGTCGATGCTCAGGGATTTTTCGACGATGTACCCTGTGAGATACTTGAGCGTTGCCGATTGTCCGTCGTTGATCACACCATCGACAGAATCAACGCTCGCACCGAGCCCAAGCCAGTGGTTCTCATAGCCGTAGTATACAAACACGGCAAATGAAAGCCCGAACGCGATCCAGACCGCTGAGAGTCCCAGTGCCTCTTTCACGGATACCACATGGGCCTTACGATGAAAGACGCCCAGGTCGAGAGCCAGCAGAACGAGTATCAAAGCAACAAAACCACTCCACATCAACGCCATGAGAGTCCCTTCCTTTGTGACCGCTGACTAAACCACGAAATTGGAAACAGCGTTCCCCGACTGGTCGCCGCTCCTATCCTTCCTGTTTCGCTTTCCCCTTGAGCTTGCGGCGCGTCAGGTTGAGTCCGCCGAACCCGCCGATAAGCGCAATATAGAATCCGAAATCATAGAGCCAGCCGGTATTGTGTGGCTCGTAGATTCGCACATCGCTGTTGAAAATCCCAAGTATCAGGGACAGAGGCGCGATCCATCCGTGCCAGATTCCCGAGAAGAATCCGGCTGGTGATTGATGATCATATGTCCCGCCTCCTGGAACGCAGCCAGAAAGGAACATCAGAGCGAGCACGAGAAGGATCGGTAGCAGCATTTTCGAATTCATCGGGTTCTCCTGAAAGCACTGGAAGAATCGTCACTCAATACGTTACACCATGCTCGACATAGAACTTCATCAGCGTCAAGGCCTGCGCCCAGGCTGAAACGCGGTTGAGAAAATCCTGTGTTCCGGCCGGACTGTCTTCGTATCCGTACTCTACGAGGTGAACAGCCGTGCCCTGGTTCACGGGAGCGAAGTCAATCTCGACCGTGGTTATGTACAATCCGCTGTCGGCTTTCCACTGAAAAGCGAAGCGCTGCGGCCGCCGCGCATCGAGGATCGGTCCGCCGTTCTCACCCGAGTATTTGTTTATCCCGTAGTTATTCCACCGGAAGTGAATACTGCCTCCGGCCTTCGCGTCAACGGTTGCTCCCTGTGTGAACCATCCGTCGAGCCCCTCCACGGTGGCCATTGCATCATAGACCCGTTCAGGCTGCGCCCGAACCAGCGTGCTGAATTCGACCTTCCGGTCCATCATGATTCCCATCGTTACGGCTCCTTTGTGTCGGTGAAGCGGAAAAAGGCTCTTGCGATGTAATGTAGCCGCGAAAACAGTGACGTGCAACCTTGATTCGTCCCGCTGACGATGCGGGGCTTCCTACCTGTTCTGGGGAGGCCGCAGGGCTTGTGGAAGATCCCTGAGCCGTTTGATATGCAATGTTCCTTTGCCGGTATCGAGATAGATGTTATATACCGCGGGAGAACCGGTCAAGCCTTTTCTCTCAGTCCCGACAGCAATTGCCACTCCGACTATCCTGCGATCCGGCAAGAGAGCGGAGATCTCGAAGCAGACCGGGAGATCGCGCTGCTGATCGACAGCGGCGACGCCAGTTTGTTCACCGCAATCATTGATTTCCCATGTGATCTTTGCTTCAGAACCGACGACACTCCTGAACCAGCTCAGGAACGCGGTCTTTGGAAGAAGGGAATCGAGCTTCGCTGCCGGATACTGCTCGAGAAGATCGATGGCATCTTCCTGCGTAATCTGGGCATAGGCCGGTCCGCCGAGCAGAACAACAAGTCCGAGAATTGTTATTGTTGTTTTCATAGCTGATGATTCCGTCCGCATTAGATAAAGAACCGTTCTTCGGGCCACAACTTCTGGAATGTCGTGTTCATTCCCTTGCAGATGAAAATCTGCCTTCCGTTCTCATACGGCATCGAGTATTCGAGCTTCGTGGTCCCTGCAAGTTCGACGTTCCGGTACACTCTCGTCAAATCCGCAAGATTTTCCTGGAGATTTCTCCTCCCGCCCATGATGATCGCAACATCTCCGGTCTTCTCTCCCGGTCCCCAATACCAATAGCTGTTGTGCGCACACAGGGCGTTGGGCAACCCGTATTTCGGTCCGAAGAAATCCACTGCACCGGCTTCGCCGTAGTTCCTGACGTAAATGACGCACTTCGCTTGCTCCTCCGGTGTCAGTTTGTGATACGCAGAGGCGATGACTGCCACCATTTCCTCCCATCCGAATTCATCAGCGTAGTGCTGCGGCAGCACACCGAGCGAAGTCCGTTCATCCGCACGCGGTTTAAGGCCGAGGAAGTCCTGGTATGCGATGAGCGTCTCGACGGGGAGTACGGGAACCGCGAATGGTGTGCTGATCGCCATCAACAACAGTATCCCTGCAACCGTTACGGATTTGATCCAACGCCCTGAAGCTTTGGCTGTAAGACGTTCAAAGAACACGGACCCTCCGGCAAACAGCATGGGGTAAATGGGAGAGAGGTAGTACGCCTTTCCGTTTCCGGCGACCATAATGATGAAAACAACCACGTAGGTCCAGGCAAGTGCGCGATGCCGGCGTCCGGCAGAATCAAAAAAGAAGTAGGTAAGGCCGAGGATCCAGATGGGAGCGCAGAAGTAGTTGAGTTCCCGAAGCTGCAATGCGGAAAAATCCAGAAGCGTGGTGGGCGTATTTTTCAACTGACTCGCGTTGCGCATAAACTCGAGAGAAGGCCACCCGTTTTTCAGTTCCCAAACAACGTGAGGAAGAAACAGCAGCGAAGCAGTCAACACTCCGAGCCAGAACCATTTCGTGGCGAGATGCTTCCGGTCCGGGGTCAGGATGAGCCCTGCGAAGAGTCCGATACACAGAAATCCAATCGAGTACTTGTTCTGCAGTCCCAAGCCAACCACCAACCCGAACAGGAGCCAGAGCTTCGGAGTGTCGTCCGTCAGAATTCTGATGACCACGTAGCAGGCCGCGCCCCAGAAGAGCACATCAAATGAGTTCATCGAAAAGTATCTGCCTTGGCCGAGCAGAACGGGGGCGGCAACGACGCAGAGAGCCGCAAGCACCGAGGCGAATCGGCCGCCTCCGAGCCGGAGGGCCATGAGGGCGGCAAGAATCGCCGTGGCAGAGATGGCGAGCGCGGGGAGGAAGCGGATAGCGTGAAGCGAATCTCCGAGTACCCACCGCACTGCGGTGAGTATCAGGAGTGAAAGCGGCGGCTGATCAACGTATCCGAAGGCAAGATGTTTGCTGCCCGCGATGTAGTAGAGCTCGTCGCGGAAGTACCCGTAGTTCCCGTGAAACAGCATCTGGATCACGAGCTGGGCCAATGCTATCGAGAGGGGGACTATCAGGTACGTTGAAGACGTCTCCCGGTGTGTGATCTCATCGTCCATAAGGGACTCCTTCGTCGAGAGCCTCCCATGATGCAGAACATGGCAGAGGTTATTTTAGTCCGCGCTTCCTTTTCGCTATGAGAACCTGAGCGTCAACGTGTGCAGCGCAAACCGAACACACATATCGTTTCGTGGTCTCGTTGTAGTCCGGTTCACCTTCACGCCTGCAATTGGGGCAGCGGATGGTGATGGGTTTGTCATCTTGCGTTTTCGCCATGGGATCCTCTGAACATCTTCGAACGGTTAGTTGAGATCAGGCTGACAGGTCGGCTTGATCTTCGATCAAGGTGAGGCCAGACTATCTGTCGTCGCTGCCCGGCTTCTTGCCGCTGAGGCTCAGCGCTTTCTCCAACTCACTGAGCCGTTTGAAATACATGATCTCACCATCTTTCTCGATATAGATATTGGCGACCCGTGGATTCTGGGATATTCCCTTGCTCTCGGTCCCCACGAAAATCGCGATGCCGAGAATTCTCTCTCCCGTCAGCATCACGGTGGCTTCCATGCAGGAGGGTACGTCCCGCGTGTCATCGACTGTCGGGACGCCTGTCAGTGTGCCGCAGTCGTTCAGTTCCCATTGCACATGCGGAGTACCGCCGAGGAGTTCTTTCAGCCAAAGGATGAAAGGAGTCTTCGGCAATGCCGAATCAAGTCTCGACACCGGCAGTTCGTCGATGAGCCCGATTGCCTTGTCGGCCGTGATCTGTGAAAACGCAGATCCGGCCAGGAGCATCAATACTGTGACCGAAAGAAAAGTCCTTCGCATCAAACCCACCAATTAACCATTCACCAAATGAACGAACTACCAGGTTTTCCTTATCGGATGTGCTTCCGTATTGAAGACCACCTTGCCGAATTCGAGCGTTTCGGGAGGAGCAAACAGAAGGTAGAGGTATTTC
Source organism: Ignavibacteriales bacterium (assembly GCA_026390595.1). NCBI lineage: Bacteria > Pseudomonadati > Ignavibacteriota > Ignavibacteria > Ignavibacteriales > Ignavibacteriales bacterium. Next base: position 292,781 of record JAPLFQ010000020.1, on the reverse strand, counting down.
CAGGTCTCTGCGAGGAAGTAGCTCTCCATCAGGTCGGTCCGATCCTTTGTTGCGACGTTCCGGAGTCCCGAATATCCCTCATCCATTCTACAGTGCTGTTTCAGGTTCTTCAGAAATGTTTTCCCCATTTCGATGTACCGCGGGTCATTCGTGTAATGGTACAGGTAGTAGGCCGATTCCATGATCTCGGGGTTGAGTTGATAACGCGCGCTGACTGTGTCCATTTTGACATAATCGAACACATCGGGTTCGATGCCGTACTTGTTCCACATTTTGAAGCACGACTCCTCGAGCCTGGCCGCCGTGGTGACGTCGCCGGACAGCGCAAGTACCGCCGGATAGAAGGCATCAAGCAATCCGAACCAGGTATGCGTCCGCTTGCCGGTGTTCATGTCGGCATGGCCGATCCAATAGCCGCTCGGGGCTTCGTCGGCCAGATATCTGGCGACGGCAATTTTGCTCGTTTCCCACGCTTCTTTCATCTCTTTGTCGTCGAACAGGATGGCGGATTTCAAGAGGTACTCATAGTAGGAATCGATGCACGCGCTGACATGGCTGTCGGCATCGAGCCATAGCCCTGTCTCGCAATCGATCCAGGTCCCGACCAATCCGATGGAAGAACGACGCATGTAGATCTGCAGCGCAGCGTTCTTCGCCGCATCGTAGTACTTCTGCTTGCCTGTCAGTTTACTCAACGTCCCGAATTCGATGAGCAGCGTTCCCACCTCGGCCGGATTCGTCCGCGTCCCGCGCACTGCCCCCGTTTTCAGATTGACATCCACGTACGGAATGCCGGTCGGCGATTTGAAAACTGGCATCAATCGCGCCCCAAGATCATCGGCAAGTTTGAGCAGCCGGTCATCCCCGGTGAGCTGGTAGTTCGCGAGCAGACCGCCGAGCAAGCGGATGGAAATCTCGAAGTTCTTGACGTAGATGTCCTGGTCGAGTGAGAGATGCGTGGCGATGTACTCGCGCGTCGCATCGGCTTCTTCCTTGAATCCCATGAGGATCATCGTGTCGAGTGCGTCCAGCGGAGTCATGAGCAGGGTGTTCTTATACCAATTCAGAGAAGTCTTGGACACGGGACGGAGCATATCGCTTCCCCAGGCATATTTCTTGTACGCGTTCCAGGAATGAAGGAACTCCTGGCGGACCTCATTTGACAGCTGCGTCTTCTCGGACCGAATTGCCTGATCCGACGAGCATGAGGAAAGCAGGAGCGTGATGAAGAACAGAGCAAGAATCAGCGATGTGGTTTTCATTGAGCACTCTTGAGTCCTGTGATGAGAACTACTTGTGGAACCACTGGTTGAGAAGGATGGGGACAATGAAGTAAGCGAAGGACATTCCCGAAAACACGAGTCCCGCCAGTGCCCCAAAGGACCAGAAGGCCATTTTGAGCTCACCTTCGGGCTTCCGGGCGTTCTTCAGAGCGAAGACAAGGCAAATGACGGCCACGATCAGGCCGATGGCGGTGAGTGTACCGAAAACCATGAGCAAGAGATTGTCAGGCAGGGGAGACTCCTTTCATTCCAGATTCAATACTATTCGTTGCTGACTGCGTTACAGGGTCGGATCTACAACCTTTCCGATGAAAAGGATCGTTCCTGAGTGATGCTCGCGGATCACGATCAGAAACGGGCGATCGACCCGCATGGTGAAATTGTCGGCCGGGCCTATGCTGGTTCGAGACACGCCGACGGAAGTCACGGCGGCCGCTTCAGTCCCTTCTTCATCAACCTGCACGAACGTCTTGTGCATCACCTCGCTGATGAAGGGTCCGCCGCGCTGGTCGATATCTCTGAAGTCCGCAATGCCGGGGGAAAATGCGACGGTCATGCCCATCGCTATGAGCATATCGTTGAGTTTCTTCTTGTACTCGAGCTTGAATTTCGGGAGGTAGATGTCGCCCTTCGCTTTGTTCATCCGCCCGATCCAGGTGTTCCACTGTTGCTGGGTCAATGCGCCGGCAAAACTCTCGATGTTGGTCCCGGACTTCGGCAGGAGAACCGTCGCACTGAAACCCGCATCACCGTACGGCAGATCGACGGCCTGGATCTCATCGTCGCCGTAGTAGGAGAAAGTGCCCCCCTGGGACATCATTCTGCAGGTTTTCCTGGAACCGTCTGAAACTGTGAATGATTCGTTTCGTGTCTGGGTCGAGTCGAAGCGGTACGTCCATGTCCCTTTGAAATAGATGGCATTGATCAAGTACATCACGAGATCAGCCGGAATCGGATCAGGGACGATCTCTTTGATTTTCCCATTCGTGTTCCGGTCCACCCATCCGTTAATCGTCTTCGCTGCCATCGGATCGCTGAAATCCAGGCTGTTGACCTCCGCATTGAAGTTGTCCTTGTTCAGATCCTTGAAATTCTGCTCGACGTTCAATTCTGGCCGGTGCCAGATCGAGTTCGCAATCTGGAACTTGACCTTCGGATCAAGACCGGTGAGAAGCGCGATGAGGCTTTTATAGGACGTGTTGATGTCGTATTGGGATAGCCCGCCGAACTCAAGTGTCCGCGCCATGGCGTCCTTCGTAGTGCCGCGTGCTCCGTTCATCGTCATCCCGAGAGCCATTGAGACGCTTACAGGCGAGATGAAGAGGTTCTTCGCTGGCTCACTTCTATTGACTGCGGCGAAAAGGGTAAATCCGAATGCGTTATCGGAAGCGACAAGGGATTGCTCCAGTGATGTAAGTGGGCGAGACTGACCTTGTTGTGCATCGGATGGCGTGCCGAGGTCTCTGCAGCCAAGTGTTACGACAAGCAGAATCGCGCTAAGAGTAATATTCGTCTTTCTCATGACACCACACCTTCTTTCGATGAGCATGTGACAATGTCGTAACGCACGATCGACTCACGAACTCACAATACAAAGTAACAAATCCTTTGAGCGGGTGCAAGATGATGTCCGGCTTCTGAGAATCAGTTTCAAGAATGCTGGAATTGGTGAGGATGACGGGATCAAGACGTTGGAACTGCGATAGATTGAGGAGGGTAAGCGAACAGACGAAAAGAGGAGTAGGGCTCCAATTCGCGGCGGCCAGCTCCTGAAAGCTATGTCCACTACGGCGCGAGAATCTTCACTATCTCCGCAGGATCAGAAGTCGGGAGCTGACAAGTGTAGTTCTCGCAGATGTACGCCGTCGTACGTCCTTCCAACTTCTTGAGAGAGCCGATGATGGGAAGGAGTCTCGAGAGCTCGGCCTGGCCGTCACCAGCATCGGCGAGCATCAAGACCTTGTTGGGTACAAAGTGCGACTGAATGGCGTGGAGCATCGTCTCTGTGTCGGGATCGCCAGCGTTGCCCGCGATGATAATCTGCTTCGGCTTCGAAAGTCCGAAGTCGAGAGCGACCAGCATCTGAGGCATTGCCTGCCCCGCGTTGGAAAGCCTCTCTCCGAAGAATGAGAGAGACTTCCTCGCCATCGCTTCCCATTCCTGGTTGTTCGTGAACTGAGTCAGGCGAAGCAGATTGAGAATTGCTATCGCATTGCCGGAAGGCTCTGCGCCGTCGTACCATTCTTTCGTGCGGACAAGTATTGACGGGTCGTTGCCCGAAGTATCGAAGAATCCCCCGTTGTCCCTATCATAGAATATCCGGTTTTGATCCTCCGCAAGTCTCAATGCCTCCTTCAGCCACCCGATGCTGAAACTTGCTTCGTACAGATCGATAAGAGCCTGAACGAAGAAAGCATAGTCGTCAAGCTGTCCCTCGATCCGCGCCTCGCCGTCGCGATACCGGTGATACAATCCGCCAGTTGACGTGCTGCTGACATGGCTCAGGACGAATGCGGCTGATTTCTCGGCGGCGTGAAGATACCGGATATCTCCGAGCACCTGGTAGGCCTTTGCGAGTGCGGTGATCATCATCCCGTTCCAGGAGGTCAGTATCTTATCATCCAGGTGACAATGAGGCCGCCCGTTTCTCGCGGCGCGCAGTTTTTGCCTGCTTGACCACAGAAGCTCTTTCGTTCGTTCCTCAGTGAGAGAGAATTGTATTGCGGTCTCGGCAGGCGTATGGATGACGTGAAGCACGTTCTTCCCAGGGAATACGGAGTGAGGATCGTCGCTCACGTTCCCGTTTGCCTCGACGCCGTAGCTACGGCACCAGATCCGAGCTTCTTCTTGTGTGAGGATTGTCTCGATCTCCGATTGTGTCCAGACGTAGAATGCCCCTTCCGCTTTCTCCGCGGGATCAGATTGATCAAGAGCGCTTTCGGCGTCCTCTGCCGAGAAGAAGCCGCCGTCAGGATGCGTAAGATCACGCAGGACATAATCGAGAATATCGATGGCGATCGTTCTGAAGAACGTTTCGCGAGTGATCTGAAATGCTTCAACGTACGATACCGCCAGTTGTGCCTGGTCGTAGAGCATTTTTTCGAAGTGCGGCACGTGCCATCGATCGTCGGTCGAGTACCGGTGAAATCCGCCCCCTATATGATCGTACATACCGCCGTGTGCCATGCGGCAAAGGGTCTCAAGGGGCATATCGAGTGCACGCGGGTTCTTGCTGCGCGCATGATATCTGAGAAGAAAATTCAGCGCCACGGGGCGCGGAAACTTTGGCGCTCCTCCGAATCCTGCATTGTGATGATCAAAATTCTTCTGGAATGACTCGAATGCCGACTGAAGCGCACCTTCATCGGGATCAACGCCGCCGCCCTCCGCTTTGGTGAGTCGTACCAGATAGTCGTTCGCCGTTTCGGCAGCATCGAGAACCTTCTGGCGATCGGATGACCAGACCTCGCATATTTTTTCGAGGATCTGAGGAAATCCTGCACGGCCGTGCCGTTCGGTGGGAGGGATGTATGTCGCGCCGAAGAACGGCTTGAGATCGGGTGTCAGAAACATCGACATGGGCCAGCCGCCGCTGCCGCTCATCGCCTGCAGAGCCGACATATAAATCCGGTCGATGTCGGGGCGTTCCTCGCGGTCGACTTTGATCGGCACGACCAACCGGTTCATGAGCGCGGCGATCGTCTCGTTCTCAAAAACCTCTCGTTCCATAACATGGCACCAATAGCACGTTGAGTATCCGATAGAGAGGAAGATCGGCTTGTCTTCCTGTCGCGCTTTCTCAAATGCCTCGTCGCCCCACGGAAACCAATCCACAGGGTTGTAGGCGTGCTGGAGAAGATAGGGGCTCTTTTCCTGGAGGAGTCGGTTGGGTCTTCTGGTTTGAGTGATGTTTGGCTCGTGCATTGGGAATAGGGTCTTCCTACGTGCAACACATGGTGGCGGCGCAAAGTTGCAGTCTGCCAAGGTTCGCGAAAAGGTGGGGGTGACTGGTGTGCAGGGAAGATGTATGCGTAAATACTACACTGACTCTTCGAACCAACCACTCGTGCACAAATCTGTGGTCATCAGTACGATCTGTGGTATCCGTGTTCTATTCGATGATCCAACGGTTATCTGTGCATTGCCGGCACAGAGACGGTTCCATTCCAATTTGCTATGACCCCGTCGCCAGTACAGGTTTCACTTTTTCGAGGAATTCCTTCGGAGGGAGATACCCGACGACGCGAGAACTCGCTACTTCTTGACCTGTCCTGTCGATGAACACAATTGTCGGCACGCCGGAGATGTTGAATTTCTTCCGCAGTGCTTCGGATTCCGGCGAATCGAAATGCGTGAGATCGACTTTGAGCCGTACGAAGTCTTTCGTCCCGCTGATGACCTCCGCGTCAGTAAAGGTCTTGTGCTCGAGTTCCAGGCACGGGATACACCAGTCGGCATAGAAATCCATCACAACAGGTCTGTTCTGGTTCTTCGCCTCAGTGACTCTCGCCTCAGAGAAGCTCTCCCACGTCATGCCGGTTTCGCGCAGAGCGTTTGCCGACACGAGTCCGAATACGAGTGCGAGGACGCCAAACGCCCATTTAAACCGCTGCAGGCCTTTCTTCTCTTTTCCGGACGGCTCGAGAAATCCGAGATAGATGCCGCCGAGAATCAGTGCGGTTGGTATCACGAACACCGAGAGTTTCGGTACGAATGCCAGCGCCAGATAAAACAGTCCTGCCGCGCTCAGGATCACTCCGAACATTCTCTCGACCCAGACCAGCCACGCGCCAGACCGGGGAATCTTCTTCAGCATTCCCGAGAACGTGCCGAGGATGAGATATGGAAACCCGAGCCCGATCGAAAGTGTGAAGAAGACCCAGAACCCGAAGACCGGGTCGGCTTTTGAACTGACAAGCGTAAGCAGGGCGATGACAGGAGGGCCGATGCATGGCGCCGCAAACACACCGACCACAAGACCCGACAAGTACAAGCTGATGATACCAGTTCCTGTCGTGCCGCCGAGTTTGCTCGTGAGCCAGTACGGCATTTGGATCTGGTAGAGACCGAAACTGCTGAGGGCGAGTCCGATGAGGAGCGCCCCGATGCCGCCGAGAACCCATGGACTTTGAAGCCAGCTGCCGAAGAGCGTCCCGCTCAGCGCCGCGCTGACTCCAAGCACGGTGTACATTGTGGCTATCCCCAGAACGTACATCACGGCTTTCAGAAACACCTTGATGGCGTTTGTTTCGGATTGACCGCCGAACAATGACACGGTGACGGACAGCATAGGATAGACGCACGGTGTCAGGTTCAGGGCGAGTCCGATCAGAAAAATCGCGAGGAACGCGACGAAGGTCCCTCTTTCTTCAAACAACTGGCCAATGTCGCTCCGTGAAGTCGCTGCCGGCAAGGCGCCCTGTGAAGAATAGGCGGAGAAGACGTCATCGTTGATTGGATTAGTCTTTTCGTGTTCCCCGACGATCTCAATCGGCATGTTGACGTCGATTGTGGCAGGGGCAAGACACACCTGATCGTTGCACGCCTGGACCTGAAGCTTGGCTCGCAGCGTGTCATAGCCGGCGCTGACTTTCGAGGAAAGCTTGATTGTGAGAAAGATGACCGGCGTGCCTTCGTAGACGCTGAGGGAATCTTCCGCGAAGCCGAATTTCAGTTTCTCCCCCTTGGGGTAACGTAGGTCCGTCACAATGAATCCCTCGCGCTGGGGCGGCTCGATGCTTGTGGCGATGAGGTAGTCGTACGTGGGTGTGTTCGAATTGATGTGCCATCCGTCGGCAATCTTCAGGATCACCGCGGCTTTCAACGTGGAGCCCGCGGCGGCTTTGTCGACCGAGAGCTTCGACTCAGCACGCACTTTTCCTGCGCTGGAACTCGGACCTCCGCCGATTTGGAATGCGAAGCCGGCGGACGAACGCAGCACACCAAGCAGGAGAACAATGAATGCAACGCTGGCGATACTAATGTGTGAACGACGCATGCTCTGGTATCCTTGTAGTTTTCCTGTCAACGAGTGTTCGGTATTTCGCGGTAGATATTTCTCAAACGCCCTTCTTCAAGTACTGCTTGATCTTGCTTTCCAGCATCGCTTTCGTCATAACGCCGGTGTGCTCATCGACGATGGTACCGCTGGGATCGACAATAAACGTAGTGGGAATGAACTGGATCTTCCCGAAGGTCGATGCGACCGCTCCGTCGTCGAGGACCACAGGATAGTTGATCTTGTTCTGCTTCACGAACGGATTGACCTTCTCCCATCCCCCCTTGTCGAGCGAAACGCCGACTATTTCCACTCCCTGATCCTTGTACTTTTTGTAGATTTCGATGAAGTCGGGGATTTCTTGCCGGCACGGTCCGCACCAAGTGGCCCAGAAATTCACGACGATTACTTTTCCTTTGTTCTGGTAAAGTTCGTACGTCTTCCCGTCGCCGGTCTTCAGCGAGAAATTCGGAGCTTTCTTCTGCGCCATCGCTGTGGTGAGAAGACCGATGCTGAGAGCGATGATAATTGCGGCTGCGATACGCTTCATGGCAATTCTTCCTTCTTCTATGGTTGGATTCTGGTTCCCTTTTCTGATAACCTCAAATCCCGCCGTTTCACTGACCTTCTGCCCTGCGGACAACCGGTCTCGTGCTCTTCATCGAGGAAATCAGCTCATGATTGGATGCAGCAATCTGCAATAAGGCTCCAGGCGCAAGCCTCTCGCATCACGGTCATCCTGGAGAATCCGAATGACGAAGCCGGGCGACCATTATAGCGAACATTTTTCGAAAGGGCAACGCGCGTAGTCTTGGAAGCATTCTTACAGACAGACGAGCTTCCCCGCACGGAACGAGCGATGCATTTCTTGATTTTCCCTCCAATTATGTCTACTTTCTTCGGGGTGTGAAATGACAAAAAAACAATTCGTTATTGGAATGGACGGCGGCGCGACGAAGACCGCCGCCTTGCTCAGCGATCTCGAGGGGGTCGTGCTCGCCGAAGAAACCGGCGGCCCGAGCAACCCGCAGGTCGTAGGTCCGGAGAAAACAGCTGACGTCATTGTCGGCCTCGTCGAAAGACTGTGCAGCAAGGCTCAGTGCTCGACCAGCCAGGTTCTGGTTGTGGTTGCCGGACTTGCAGGTGCCGGTCGAGATGGCGACAAGGAGCGCGTGAAGACGGCGACGCTGGCTGAGGCGAAGAAACGAAAAACCAACGTTGGAAAGGTCGTCATTGAAAGCGATGGAAGGATCGCCCTCGAAGGAGCGCTGAAAGGAAGACCCGGAATCATTCTGATCGCCGGCACAGGGTCGTTTTCCCTCGCCAAGGACCACAAGGGGGGCATTCACCGTGCAGGCGGATGGGGAAGGGTGGTGGGAGATGAAGGAAGCGGTCTCGTCATTGGACGCGACGGATTGAACGCGGTGGCGAAGCACATCGATGGCAGGGGGAAGGCCACGATGCTGACCAGACTCGTAGACGAAAAACTCGGACTTTCGAATCAGGAAAAAATCATCAACGCCGTCTACCGGGAGAACTTTGACGTCGCCACAGTTGCCCCGCTTGTCATCGAAGCAGCCGAGGCAAAGGATGTCGAATGTGCCCGCATACTCAACAAGGCGACGTTTGAACTCGCCGAGCACGTGCGCACGCTCGTGAACAAGATCGAGCAGAAGATCACATTCTCCTTACCGCAAGTCACCGTCATTGTTCCCGAGGCCCCTCCGGCATATGGAGCAGTTCTTTTATCAATCCGATTTGCACAGGAATACCTATGAGTCTGATGTCCGTTGCGCTTCCCTTCACCACGCAACCGCATTTTGAATCAACGCTTCGTCAATTCATCGACTCTCCGCTCGTTGAGAAGATCTTCGTCATTCATTCCGGTCAGTATGCCGGGAGATATGAGAAATGCGAAGGATATGTTTCTCAAACGCTCACGTCCGGCAAACTCCTGAACGCCCTCCTTGGCAAAGTGGCAACGGAGCATTTCCTGTTCATCACGCAGACACAGGAAATCCAGCTCGGCCAGGCCTCGCTGGAACGCTTCGCAGATATCGCCAGTCAGACTTCCGCGGGCATGTGCTACTCTGACTATTTCGAGGTTAAAAAAGGAGTCCGCTCGGAGCGGCCGGTGATTGAATACCAGTTGGGCAGCGTGCGCGACAATTTCGAGTTCGGAGCGCTCTTGTGGTTTTCGATGGATGCAGTCCGGGCAGCGTTGAAGAAATATGGCGACGTAGCAGATGTTAACGCGGCTGGCCTCTATGACCTCCGCCTGAAGGTCTCTGTCGACCACGAGCTCTTCCATATCCAGGAATATCTCTACACAAAAGTCGAATCCGATTTGCGTCTGACCGGGGAAAAACTGTTCGACTACGTCGATCCAAGGAACCAGGCCGTCCAGAAAGAAATGGAATCTGTGGCGACCCAGCATCTGAAACATGTCGGGGCCTATCTCGCGCCGAGTTTCAAACTTGTTCCCCAGTCTGCAGGTTCATTCCCGGTTGAAGCGAGCGTGGTGATCCCCGTGCGCAATCGCGAGCACACTGTCGCAGACGCGGTGAAGAGCGTACTTGAGCAGAAGTTTGACGGTACATTCAACATCATCGTCGTTGACAACCACTCGACGGACGGCACGACAAAGGTCCTGGCGGACCTCGCCGCGAAGAATCCGTCGGTCAAACATCTCATTCCTCAGCGGCAGGATCTCGGCATCGGCGGGTGTTGGAACGAGGCGGTCTTCTCTCCTCACTGCGGACGCTTCGCAGTGCAGCTCGATTCCGATGACATCTACAGCGGGACGGAAACTCTTCAGAAAGTCGTGAACCTCTTCCGCACCGGCCACTACGCGATGGTTATCGGGTCGTACAAGCTGGTGAACATGAATCTCGAAGAGATCCCCCCGGGGCTTATCGATCACCGGGAATGGACTCCAGAGAACGGGCGGAACAATGCCCTCAGGATCAACGGGCTCGGTGCGCCGCGCGCATTCGATACCGGTCTTCTCAGGACGGTCAGGCTTCCGAACACGAGCTACGGCGAAGACTACGCAGTGGCGCTCGCCCTCTCCCGGGAATATCAAATCGGACGAATCTTCGAACCGCTCTACCTCTGCCGCCGCTGGGAGGGGAACACTGATTCGGCGCTTTCTATCGAGCGGGCAAACCGCAACGACGTTTACAAAGATAAGATCCGCACTATCGAAATGTCAGCACGCCAACGCCTTAATCGCCAAGGAGCTTGATATGGCACAACCCATTCGCCGCTGGACTCTCGATGATCTGGCCGTTATTCAGGATGTACTCTGGAAGACATGGCTCGATTCTTACTCACATTTTATTCCTGAAGCAGATCTGAAGAGCTACTTCTCGGAGCACTATGACCTCGATTCGCTGAGAACGCTCTTCCATAACCCGATGGCGGATGGCTTCGTCGCCCTCGACGACAACAAGGTGGTTGGGTTCATGCGAACCGCCCGCGATCCGGAGGAGAACCGGTACTACATTTCCTCCATCTACGTGCTGCCGCAGTCCCAAACAAAGGGTCTCGGCAGGGGGTTGATGGTGCGCGCCGCGGAAGAAGCGAGAGCATTCCGACTCGACCGGGTCTGGATCGGAGTCATGGTGCAAAACACGCAAGCGCTCGATTGGTACAAGTCGATGGGGTACGAAGTTGTCCGTACAGAGCCCTTCACGATGGGAAAATCGACCGTCGATCATCATGTTGGATTCCTCAAGGTCGATTCGATTCGCTGAGCGCACAATCCACGCGGCTCGGGACTTTCAGCGGGCCGCGCAGTTTCACAGCAGACAGTGCCGGAAATCCTCTCTCGATTCCTTTGATTGAAGAAAAGCTCTTCGCCGTATTCGAACTATCGTCGCACACGAGCGCTCTTGCTGAGCTTTCGGTCAGCTTGCTCGAGAGTCAGAAGAAGACCTGGCCCCAGCTTACAGCCGGGTATGCGTCGCTGGACTCGATACGGCTCCGCGAGATTGCGTGCCAAGGATACTCAGTCTGGCTCCAGTATAACCCGGGCCGCATCGTCAGCACGGGGGCGAAGGTCGATGCCAGGTCTATACAAGAGCGCCGCTGTTTTCTCTGCGTTCAGAACCTGCCTGAAACGCAGAAGGGAATTCTCTACAAAAAGGAATTCTTGGTGCTCTGCAATCCGGCTCCGATCTTCCGCGAACACTTTACGATTTCCCACGTCGAGCATATCCCACAGCTTTTTGCGAATTCGGCGCTGTGCTGCCTCGAACTTGCCCGCGATCTCAGTCCGCGTCTGACGGTCTTCTACAATGGACCGAAGTGCGGCGCATCCGCTCCGGACCATATGCACTTCCAGGCATGCCCTTCCGGAGCGATTCCGGTGGAACGTGCTGCGTGCGAGAACAATCGCAGAAACGCCCGCAAGAGTATCAACAATGTTCAGATCCTGACACTTGAAGGATTCGGCCGAGAGGTGGTTGTGCTCGAGTCACAGGATATTGTGAACCTCGAGAACGTCCTTCGACAACTCATCGGGTCGCTTGCCGCCGTCACGGGTACGACTGAAGAGCCGCTGATGAACCTCCTGTGCTCGTATGCAGACTCTGCCTGGCGCGTGATCCTGTTTCCCCGGAGTAAGCATCGCCCTGACGCCTACTTCAAAGAGGGGGATGATCGGATCCTGATAAGTCCCGCGGCAGTTGATATCGGAGGGCTGATTATTACGCCCATCGAAAAAGACTTCAACGTACTCGAAGCTTCCATCATCGAGGGAGTCTTCAGCGAGGTGAGTCTCGCGAAAGAGCTGGTGGATGCGGCGATTGAGAAGCTCTCCTGAACAACCCATTGTCCGAACGATATGATCAAAGAAGAACCTAACATACACGTTGGAGTTGTCGAACACGCGGCGGAAATCCGCGGAGTGCTCAACGGGTCGTTTGAACTTCCGACAACGATCCATCTCGAAGGCTCCTTCACAGCACGTTGCGTGGATCGTCGCATCGTCCTGTTCGATCACGAAGGGGTGGAGGTGATGAAAGGGAACGACATTGCGTTTCGTCCTCTTCGCAATGGCACGTTCACCCTGAACGGAGTGACGATCGGGATCAGTTTCCATTGGGAGCGAAAAGAGGATCAGACATTTGAAGGCTCGCTCCGGCTCCTCGCCGCGCCGGACGGAACGATCACAGCGATAAACGAACTCAGCGTCGAAGCATACCTGCGAAGTGTCATCTCGTCCGAGATGAGTGCTGAAGCCCCGCTGGAATTGCTGAAGGCACACGCAATCACTTCGCGGAGCTGGCTTGTCGCAATGCTTGATCGGCAGAAACGCGGCAAGAACGTCCATACTCCCGCGTTGCGTTCCAGGGAATCGGATTCGGAGCTTGTGCGCTGGTATGACCGTGAAGATCACACCGCGTTCGATGTCTGTGCTGACGACCACTGTCAGCGATACCAGGGCATCACCAAGATTATCTCGGCGCAAGCCAGGGAAGCCATCGATTCTACGCGCGGTTCGTTCCTCCTGCACGAAGACGAGATCTGCGATGCGCGCTACTACAAGGCGTGCGGCGGTTTGACGGAACTCTTCGAAAACGCGTGGGAAGATACGAGCGTGCCGTATCTCCAGTCTGTGTCGGACGGGGAGCGTCTATATCCCGCCGTTGTTACCGAGGACCAGGCGAGGGAGTGGATCCTGTCTTCACCCGACGCGTACTGCAACACGACGGACGGGGAAATCCTCAGGCAGATTTTGCCCTCCTTTGACCAGGAAACGACAGATTTTTTCCGGTGGAAGGTGGAGTACTCCCGCGAAGAGCTGGAACGCATCGTGGAAAAGAAGTCGGGCATCGACTTCGGGACAATCATGGACCTTGTTCCCCTTCGGCGGGGCCCTTCAGGCAGAATCATTCGGCTGAAGATTGTAGGGTCAAAAAGAAGTATTATCGTGGGGAAGGAACTTGAAATCCGGCGATGGTTGTCGAACAGCCATTTGTACAGTTCTGCGTTTGTCGCAGAGCTTGAGCGCGATGGCAGCGGCGTCCCATCCCGGATTGTGTTGCGGGGCGCCGGCTGGGGGCATGGCGTTGGTTTGTGCCAGATCGGAGCTTCTGTCATGGCCGCCCGCGGAAAGAAGGCAGAGGAAATTGTTCTTCATTATTTTCCCGGGGCCCGGCTTCAGAAGCTTTACTAGAACCTATCTCAAAAATGCTCACGCAAAGGCGCCAAGACAGCAAAGGTAAGATCTTGAGTTGAAAATTCTCTCCTTTGCGGCTTTGCGTGAAATTCTCATCTTACCGAGGTGTTTTTGAGATGGCTTCTAATACCGACCACTTCCCACGAATGACGGGTATGTCGGGAGCGAAGCACCCGACGGGCATGGAAAAGGAAACGTCTTCGTTGGATTATTGAGATGGCTTCCAATCAGTTTCAATAAAGAGAGACCGAAAATGGAACCGAGAAAGCCAAGTTACCGGCAGCCCTGGGCCTGGGTACCGAGCTTGTATTTCGCACAGGGGATACCCTACGTTGTCGTCATGACTGTCTCCGTCATCATGTACAAACGAATGGGGATCTCGAATACAGACATCGCCCTCTATACAAGCTGGCTCTACCTGCCCTGGGTCATCAAACCTCTCTGGAGTCCCCTCGTTGAAATTTTCAGAACGAAGCGTTTCTGGATCGTTACACTCCAGTTGATTATCGGCGCGGCCCTGGCTTCGGTTGCGCTCACGATTCCTCTCCCGGGATTTTTTCAGATAACGCTCGCGATTCTCTGGCTGATGGCCTTTTCTTCCGCTACGCACGACATCGCTGCAGACGGATTCTACATGCTGGGACTTGAGCAGCATCAGCAGGCAGCATTCTCCGGGGTGAGAAGTACCTTCTATCGCATTGCCATGATCACTGGCCAGGGGCTGTTGGTTGTCCTGGCGGGATCCATCGAGACATCCTCCAGTCTCCCAACCGGAAACGTTTCTGTGACAGTCCGGAGAGATGCATCGTTGCTCGCAAACGCCTTTCCCCTCGATTCCGCGTTTGTCCCGGAATCTCAGCCCAGGATTGTGAGCTTTCCTGAACAAGTAATCATGCGACTGGAGCCTCGACCGAGGAAAGAGATCGATTCCATCGTTGCGCTCGCTAAGGCGTGGAATATCAATCACGGATTCCGTCCCGCTGAGCAAAAACGATCGTCCTCCGACTCGACCTGGTGGGAACGGTCAGTGAGTGCGCCATTGGCATCGTTTGTACGGACCAATTTCGGCGAGCAATCAGGGCAACCTGTCTCATCATTGCTCAAAGGAAACATCGGTGTGATCTTCGTGAGAATGTCAAAGGCCCCCGACGCAGCAAAAGGACGGGCGGTGACCTTTGGAAGGATTTCGGGTGACAACAGTATCAAAGTGATCGAAGGCGAGCGCCTCCAGTTGACCGATGCGAACTGGACGACGCCGGCCCTCGTTGTCGTCCAGGCGGACGCAACGCTCAAAGAGGAATCTTCCGCAGTGTTCACTGCTACGTCCGGGGATATTTCCCTTGCGTGGTCGGTTACGTTTGGCGCCCTCGCTCTTCTGTTCAGCCTCTTCTTCCTGTATCACAAATTCTTCCTGCCGTATCCTGTGGCGGACGGAAATGTGGGGGCCGTGAGCTTCAAGAACTTCTTTGGGGAATTCGTCAAGATCTTTCAGTTGTATTTCAAACGCAAAAACATTCTCGTGATACTCGCCTTCCTTCTCTTGTACCGGTTCGCGGAGTCTCAACTGGTGAAACTGGTTACCCCGTTCCTGCTCGATCCTCGTGACAAGGGAGGGCTTGGATTGACCACCAGCGAAGTCGGCCTGACATACGGGACTGTGGGGATTGTGGCGTTGACCTTGGGCGGACTTTTGGGAGGCTATCTTGTATCGCGACAGGGGCTGAAATTCTGGCTCTGGCCCATGGTGTTCATCATCCATTTACCGGATCTTGCGTTTGTCTATCTCTCGCAGGTTCAACCAGAGAGCCGGATTTTCATCAATGCCGCGGTGGCAACGGAGCAGTTTGGCTACGGTTTCGGTTTTACAGCGTATATGCTCTATATGATCCTCGTTTCGGAAGGAAAGCACAAAACCGCCCATTACGCGATCTGCACAGGATTCATGGCGCTTGGGATGATGATCCCGGGCATGTTCAGCGGCTGGCTGCAAGAACTTGTCGGATACAAGCATTTCTTCATCTGGATAATGCTCTCGACGATTCCGGGATTCTTCGTCGCTTCGATGGTGAAAATCGATCCCAGCTTCGGCAGAAAAGCGGCACAGCCTCAATAAGTAGTTCTGGGCCTTGCAGCATCGTCGTGCAGATGACACTTCGTGGTGCGAAATCCGCTGTGAAAAACCCTTCTGCGGAAGTGAGCACCGTTAGCGGCAGTTGTGTGCTGTTCCTTGGGCTGGCCGATTCAACTACATTGATTCTCTGCACATTGCTTAGTATTTTTTCCATCATCGTGTGCTGGACTTTCCCTGAAAAACTCTATGCTTCTGACACAATCGCGAATGTGCGCTTTTCACAATCCGTCCAAATGGATTCTTCTACTCCTCCTCACGGGCGTGTTCTCAGGCATTTGCACCGCCCAACAGGTGTCCGGAGCCTCTTCGGCTGCTTCGACGGCGAAGGGGGGCAGTGAGTGGGTAGAATCCACTCTTCAGCACCTGACTCTCCAGGAAAAGGTCTCTCAGCTGATATTCCCGTCGATTCAGGGATCCTATTACGCCGAAGATGCGGGTGCGTGGCGTGAGCTCGAACGCCTTGTCGTCACCCGGAAGGTCGGCGGTTTGGTCCTGTCCATCGGCGATGTGTACGAGTATGCGGTACAAATGAACCGGATTCAGGAACTAGCCGACGTGCCGCTTCTTGTTGCCGGTGATTTCGAGTACGGGGTGGCCATGCGCGTTCCACGAGCCACCGCGTTCCCCAGGGCCATGGCAATTGGAGCGACCAGAAACGTTCGCTATGCATTTGATATCGCAAAAGCGACTGCCCTGGAAGGCCGGGCTCTGGGCGTTCAGCAAAACTACGCACCGACAATCGACGTCAACAACAATCCCCGGAATCCGGTCATCAATACGCGGTCGTTTGGTGACGATGTAACCCTGGTCAGCGACATGGGGGCTGCGTATGTCAAGGGGACGCAAGCCGGTGGAATGGTCTCGACCATCAAGCATTTCCCGGGTCACGGCGATACAGATATCGACACACACCTGGGGCTCGTGACGCTCAACCTCGACAAGAAACACTTCGAGACTGTCGAGCTCCCGCCGTTCAAGGCAGCGATTAGAAGCGGTGCAATGTCCGTCATGGTTGGGCATCTCGCTGCACCGGCGCTCGACACCGGAACGGGCATCCCTGCGACTGTTTCTCCAAGAATCACAACTGATTTGCTTCGCAATGAACTGCACTTCGACGGTCTCATCGTGACCGACGCGATGCGTATGCGTGCTGTCTCGGGCAAGTACGGTGCGGGAGAAGCGTCTGTCCTCGCACTCAAAGCGGGAACGGACGTCGTCCTTATGCCGGCGGACATCGATGTCGCGATCGACGCTGTCGTCGCCGCGGTGAGGCGTGGAGAAATCTCCGAACGCCGTATCGATGCATCGGTGCGGAAGCTCCTGAAGACAAAACAGTGGGCCGGGTTGGACCGGAATCGTTTCGTGGATATCCAGCAGGTCTCCGGCATCGTCGCCTCACGTGAACATGAAATACTCGCACGTGAAGTCGCCCGCAAGGCTGTCACCGTGCTGGGAAACAGGAAGGACATCCTCCCGTTGTCGCCGACGGACACGAGGAAGTTCCTTGACCTGGTTGTTTCCGATACAGAAGACCCACGTGACGGTCGCAATTTCCACTCTGAACTCCGCTCCCGCCGCAACAACATCGAATTCGCCAAAGTGGACCCGCGTAGCAATGAGATCGAATATGATGCTGTGCTTGAGAGCGCGAAAAGTGTCGACGTGATTCTCTGCCAGTTGCACCTGACCACGCGTTCTGGCGAGATGACCGGATTCGTCAGCAGCAAGCAGAAGGCCCTGCTCAGCCGTCTCGCGTCGCTGGGCAAACCGGTCATTGCGATCGCATTCGGGAATCCATACGTTATCATGGACTTTCCAAAAATCGATGCGTATGTGTGCGCCTATTCGAACTCCGACGTCATGCAGGATGCCGTCGCCGAAGTCGTGTTCGCGGAATCGCCCGCCGAGGGAAAGTTACCCGTTGCAATTCCGGGCTTGTACAAGTTCGGAGATGGTGTCGCATACCCTAAGATGAGGTTGCGGAGAGGCCTGCCCGAGGAGGCAGGGTTCTCGAGAGAAGGGCTTGAGAAAGTGGATGCCATTGTTGAACAGGCCATTCGGGATACAGCGTTCCCGGGAGCGGTTCTGGTCATTGCAAAGGACGGGATCATTGTTCATGAAAAAGCATACGGTGCGTATGACTACGACCCATATTCGAGGCGGGTTGACGTAAGCACCATCTTTGATCTGGCCTCGGTAACAAAAGTGATCTCGACGACGAGTGCCATGATGCGGCTCGTCGGCGAAGGGAAAATCAAACTCGACGATCCGGTCGTCAAGTACGTCCCGAAATTCGGCCAGAACGGAAAAGAACACATCACGGTCTACAATCTGCTCGTGCACAATTCCGGCCTCGTCGGATGGGGGAGATTCTTCGAGGTGTGGAAGACGCCTCAGAAGCTGCTCGACACGGTCTTCGCAGCGAAGCTGATGTACAAGACAGGCGATACGACGATCTACAGCGACCTCGGCCTCATCACAACCGGAAAGATTATCGAAAAAGTTGCGGGGACAACGCTCGACAGGTTCGTCGACTCCGTCTTCTTCAAGCCGCTCGGTATGTCGAGCACAATGTTCAATCCGCCCGAAAGACTGTGGAATCATGTCATGCCGACCGAAGTCGACAATTTCTGGCGCAAAACGGGCGTGGCAGTGCGCGGAACGGTGCACGATGAAAACGCCTGGGTGCTTGGGGGCGTTTCGGGACACGCGGGACTATTCTCCACCGCCCCAAATCTCGCTATTCTCCTTCAAATGGAATTGAACGGCGGGACCTATGGCGGCAAGAGGTATTTGAGAGAGGACATCATACGACAGTTCACCACCCGGCAGTCTGAAAAGAGCACACGCGGCATCGGCTGGGATATGAAGCCCGCGAGTCGATCGTGGGCGGGCACCCTTTTATCCACAAAAACGTTTTTGCACACGGGCTTCACGGGGACTTCTGTGGCGGCTGATCCAGAAAGAAATCTCGTTGTTGTGTTCCTGACGAATCGCGTCTACCCAACGAGAGACAGTCAAAAAATCAGTGCTGTCAGGCCCCAGGTCCATGATGCTGTCGTAAGGGCTTTGAGACAAGAATAACAATGAGACTATTCAACGAGAAGGAATCATAGTATGGCAATTTCAACGTTCAAGAACGAACCTCTGACCGATTTCACCAAGCCTGCAAACCGGAAGGCTATGGAACGAGCGCTCGCCAAAGTGAAGAAGATGCTCGGCAGGGAATACCCGATCGTCATCGGGGGCGAAGAGATCCAGACGGAAAACAAGTTTAACTCCACGAATCCGTCCCGCCCGGCGGAAGTGATCGGTACGTTCCAGAAAGCGGATGCTCGCCTGGCGGACAAGGCCGTCGAGACCGCCGCCGCGAAATTTGAAGAGTGGAAATGGGTCGAGCCGAAGAAGAGGGCCGACTATCTCTTCAAAGCAGCGAAGCTCATGCGGAAACGAAAGCACGAATTCAGCGCCGTGATGGTGTACGAAGTCGGAAAGACCTGGCCGGAAGCGGACGCTGACACGGCCGAGGCGATTGACTTCATGGATTTCTACGCACGAGAGATGATGCGTTTTGCGGGAAAACAGCCGCTGACGAAGATGCCGGGCGAGAAGAACGAACTCGTGTACATACCGCTCGGTGCAGGCGTGATCATCCCTCCGTGGAACTTCGCGCTGGCGATTCTCGCCGGTATGTCCTCTGCGGCAATCGTCACGGGAAATACGATCGTCCTGAAACCGTCAAGCGACTCACCGATGACCGGCTGGATGTACTTCGCACTGATGCGCGAGGTTGGTGTCCCGGCGGGGGTCATTAATTTTGTCACCGGGCCCGGGGGTTCCTTCGGTGATGCGATCGTTGCGCATCCGAAGACCCGGTTCGTGTCGTTTACAGGTTCCAAGGAAGTCGGGATCCACATCAACGAACTCGCGGCGAAAGTGCAGCCCGGTCAGAAATGGCTGAAGAGGGTCGTTGCCGAAATGGGGGGCAAAGACTCTATCGTTGTGGATGACCAGACGGACCTTGAAGCGGCAGCGCAGGCGTCCATCGCGTCTGCATTCGGTTTCCAGGGGCAAAAATGTTCTGCGGCGTCGCGCGCAATTGTCGTCGAGAAGGTGTACGACAAGTTCGTCGGGCTCGTGAAAGAGAAAGCTTCAAAGTTGAAGGTCGGACCCTCGGATGACCAGGGCAACTACATGGGGCCGGTGATCAACGAGAGTTCCAAGAGGAAGATCCTCGCATATATTGAGAAGGGGATTCAGGAAGGCGGGCGGCTGATTGCGGGCGGTGCGCAGGCTCCGGGAGATGGGTACTTTGTGCCGGCAACGGTGATCGCTGACGTCGGCCCGAAAGCCACGATTTCACAGGAAGAAATTTTCGGTCCCGTTCTGGCAATCATCAAGGCGAAGGATTTCGATCACGCCCTTGAGATTGCGAACAATACTGAATTCGGTCTGACCGGCGGCGTGTGGACGAAGAACCGGAAGAAGATAGAAAAGGCGAAGAAGGTCTTCCACGTCGGAAACTTCTACATCAATCGCAAGATCACGGGAGCCATGGTCGGCGTGCATCCGTTCGGTGGATTCAACATGTCGGGGACGGACTCGAAAGCTGGCGGCAGGGATTATTTGCTCCTGATGATGCAGGCCAAATCGATTGCAGAAAAAGTGAAATAGGAAACGCAGAGGCCGTCGCACGACCCTCGCCAAGAAAATGACGATGTCATCTCCGTCAGTCTTGAGCGGGTATCCAGGCAGTGTTGATCGCCGGCCGCAGGCAGGGTTTCCCGTTTAAACTTGAGTTCCGGTGACCAATGATTCCTAACGGAGCGGAGGGACCAATGGGCTCTTCTGAATATGTCAACTGCAGTTCGTGCAGCGAAGAGGTTACTGCCGACAGCGAGTTCTGCCCGCATTGTGGCGTTCTCTTTGACGGGGCGGCAGCGGAGAAATGTGACACACATCCGGCAACCCTCGCCAAGGGCATTTGCATCATCTGCCGAAAGCTCGTCTGCGGTGAGTGTGGAAAGGTAGTCTACGGGCGCAATGTTTGTCTTGACCATCAGACCGTCGAGGTCCAGCAGGATTGGGCACGGGCGTTCCAGTCAACCGACATCAACGAGAGCGAGCTTGTGAAGTCTCTGCTGGAGTCGAACGGGTTCAAAGTGCTCGTTCAGAACTTTATGACGATCGGAGGCGTTTGGGATGGCGGGGGAGATTCCTCGGTCTCACGCAGTAACCTCAACAAGCCGGCAAAAGTGTTTGTCCCAATCCCCGAATACCTCCGCGCGGAGGAAGCAATGAAGGAATGGAAATCGGGCGAAGCCGATGCCCGGGAACAAGTATCGGATACCAGTCAATAGAGACCAAGGAGAAGTCATGAAAATTCATGAGTACCAGGGGAAAGAGATCCTCAAGAAATTCGGCGTCCCGGTTCCTATCGGAAAGGTGGCTTTCACCGTTGAGGAGGCTGCCCGCGCTGCGGAGACGATTGGAGGACCGGTATGGGTCGTAAAGGCTCAAATTCATGCCGGCGGTCGCGGCAAAGGGGGCGGTGTCAAACTGGCCAGGAGTATTGATGAAGTGCGGGACCGCGCGTCGGAGATTCTCGGAATGCGGCTTGTGACCCATCAAACGGGTCCGGAAGGGCGAATCGTCAGGCGGCTGTTGATCGAACAGGGTATGAACATTGCCAGGGAAATGTATGTCGGCATTACGCTCGATCGCGGCAGGTCGCAAAACGTGGTTATGGTTTCGACGGAAGGGGGAGTTGAGATTGAAAAGGTCGCGGCCGAAACTCCGGAGAAAATACTCAAGGAGTATGTGTATCCGTCGCTCGGACTGCAGGCACACCAGGCGCGCCGATTGTGCTTTGGACTGGGTTTGACGGGCGATGCCTTCAAGAACGGAGTGAAGTTTCTTCTGGCTCTCTACAAGGCGTACGAATCTTCCGACGCATCGTTGGCAGAGATCAATCCCCTTGTCATCACAACGGAGGGGAGCGTCATCGCCCTCGACGCGAAAATGAGTTTCGATGACAATGCTTTGTACCGTCATCCGGAAATCGTTGCGATGCGCGATCTCGAAGAAGAAGACCCTCTTGAGATTGAAGCGTCAAAGTCGAATCTCAACTATATCAAGCTCGATGGCAATGTCGGCTGTATGGTCAACGGCGCCGGTCTTGCGATGGGGACCATGGACATCATCAAACTTGCAGGCGGCATGCCTGCGAATTTCCTTGATGTCGGTGGTGGCGCAAGTGCGGAGACTGTGGAAGCCGGCTTCCGCATCATTCTCAAGGATCCAAATGTGAAGGCAGTGCTGATCAACATCTTCGGCGGTATCGTCCGTTGCGATCGCGTCGCGAATGGCGTTGTGCAGGCTGCGAAGAACGTTCACGTGAGCGTTCCCATTGTTATCCGTCTGGCCGGCACAAATGCGGAACTCGCCGCGGACATCCTGAAGTCCTCGGGGCTGAGTTTCCTCGTCGCCGACACTCTGAAGGACGCTGCCGAAAAAGTGACAAAGGCGATAGCGGCGTGAGCAGTAACAAACTTCGTGATTCGGAACTCGTCAATCGCTAATCGTCAAAGAAGAAGTTGCGGGGTATCGGCCGTCGCCGCGCGAGGTCCGGATACTCTTCACAAAAATAGAGATTAGTTGGTTACACTCGTCTGACGATTTGCGCAGGTTGTCCGTCGAATCGGCAGAAGCCATGAGTTCGACGATCTGAAGTGATACTCGCGTTTCGCGCAACTCTTTGGTAACGATTTTGAGTTTGTGGATGAAGTCAGCTTTCGACTCCGCGTCTTGTGCCTCGCCATAGTTCAGAGCGGGAGATGTTCCGGAACGCACCAACTGGTTGGCGAGGTGATTCCCCGCTTTCGTGACCGGTAATGACTCGGCTATCGCAATTACGCGGACTGCGAATTGGATGAGCCGTGCTTCGAGATCGATGGCTCTTTGATTCATTTGCTGACCTCAGGCTAAAAGTTGACGGATAGAGTGTCTCTCCTCAAATGTAATGCAGGACAACTGTGACCGGAAGGGAAAATGATTGACACTCCGGAGGCAAGATGAAAATCAACATCCGATTAGCGAATTTCGATTGACGAATTGAGCCCCTGGAATCCCACATACGAGCCCGTCATCGGACTCGAAGTGCACGCTCAGATGCTGACGCACTCCAAAGCGTTTTGCAGCTGTTCGACCAATTTCGGCGCCGAGCCGAATTCGAACGTCTGTCCCGTGTGCCTCGGCATGCCTGGTGTTCTGCCGGTTTTAAACCGGAGCCATGTCGATTTCATCATTCGTATGGGGCTCGCAACGCGCTGTTCCATAGCTCCTCGCTCCATTTTTGCCCGCAAGAACTACTTCTATCCCGATCTCCCCAAGGGATACCAGATTTCTCAGTACGAAGAGCCTATTTGCTCGGGTGGTGTTGTCGAAATCGAGCTTGAGGACGGAGCGCGTAAGAGCATCGGACTCACGCGCATCCATATGGAGGAAGACGCAGGCAAATCCATCCATGATGTTGACGTGGACACGCTGGTCGACGTGAACCGATGCGGGGTCCCGCTTATCGAAATCGTGAGCGAGCCGGACATCCGATCCCCGCATGAAGCCTATCTCTATCTGATCAAGATCCGCCAGCTCGTGACGTACCTTGGCATCTGTGACGGCAATATGGAGGAGGGGAGCCTTCGCTGCGACGCAAACGTCTCGGTACGATTGAAGGGAGAGACAAAGCTCGGCACCAAAACCGAAGTGAAGAACATGAACTCGTTCCGCTTCGTGGAGAAGGCAGTGGAATTTGAGATCGGCAGACAAATTGAATTGATTGAAAGCGGCGAGAGAGTTGTGCAGGAGACACTTCTCTGGGATTCAGGGAAGGGGATTGCTGTCCCAATGCGCTCGAAAGAAGAAGCCCACGATTACAGGTATTTTCCTGACCCGGACCTTATCCCGGTTATTGTCACCAAAGAATGGATTGAGAACATGTCCGCTACACTTCCGGAAGATCCGACGGCGCGGCGGGATCGCTTCGTCGCAGACTACAAGATCCCGAAGTACGATGCTGATCTCCTGACGGCGGAAAAACCGCTGGCAGATTACTTCGAAGGGGTAATAACGAACCTGAAAACAAAGAACGAGGAAAACTACAAACTCGCCAGCAACTGGACGATGGGGGATGTCTTGCGGGTTGTGAACTCCGGGAATGTCCTCCTGGCAGAATTTCCCGTTACGCCCGCGCACCTCGCCGAGATGATCAACATGATTGTTGACGGTACGATCAGCGGCAAGATCGCGAAGGATGTCTTTGAAGAGATCTTGAAGACGAAGGAGTCGCCGCGGGTGATCGTCGAAAGGAAAGGGCTGCTGCAGGTGAGCGACACTGCCGCTCTCGAAGGTATCGTTGACCAGGTCCTTGTGACAAACGCCGGTCAGGTCGCTGAGTTCTTGGGCGGGAAGACGCAATTGTTCGGCTTCCTCGTCGGTGAATCGATGAAGGCGACAAAAGGAAAAGGGAATCCGAAAATTGTGAACGAACTCCTGAGGAAGAAACTGGAAGGGATGAAGAAGTAGGAGAGTGGAACGGGCCAAGAAGTGACCGGGAGATGTGTACGAGCAAAGTCGAGTTCACCCCCCTTCTCTGCTCCCCTCTCGCAACTCAAACTCCCTGTACGACAGGAGACTGAACCATCCGAAGCTCCACGTCCCAAACTCATGAATTGACGTCCCCTCTGTGGGCTGGATCGCAGGGAGGCGAGAGGGGATTCAGGGGTGTGTGTGCTTCTCTTTTTATTTGATGACCAAGTGAACAATACTCCATTACTCCACTAAACTGAGCCTCTTATGCGTACGAAGACTATCGCCGGCAACTGGAAAATGAATAAAGATGTTCCTCAGACTGAAGAACTCATTCTTGGGCTCAAGCAGTCATTGAGCTTTGATTTGAAAGGAGTGAAGGTGATCATCTGCCCGCCCTTCACGTCCCTCGAACTCGCTCATCGCCTGATCCAGGGATCACCGATGGAACTCGGTGCACAGAACATGTATCACGAGAACGAAGGTGCCTTCACTGGAGAAATTGCGCCGGGTATGTTGAAAACCGTCGGATGCACGTACGTCATCCTCGGACACTCTGAGCGAAGACAGTATTTTCAGGAGAGCGATGCCTTCATCAACAAAAAGGCAAAAAAGGCGATCGACTCCGGCCTGATTCCGATTATCTGCTTCGGTGAGACACTCGAGCAGAGAGAAAAAAACATCACGGCTCAGGTTGTCACTGCGCAGGTCCGCGGTGTGCTCGAGGGTATTCCGGCTGCTCAGGTTGAAAATCTCATCCTCGCATACGAACCTGTCTGGGCAATTGGCACAGGCAGAAATGCCACACCGCAACAGGCCGAGGAAGTTCACGCACTCATACGGAACTTGCTGTCAGAATTGTACTCGAAGTTGACTTCGGAAAAAGTCATCATCCAGTATGGTGGAAGTGTGAAGCCGGAGAATGCACCAGAGCTTCTCTGGCAGCCAAACGTGGATGGCGCGCTCGTTGGAGGTGCATGCTTGAAAGCTGATTCGTTCGCCGGCATTATCAAAGCTGCTGCGAGGTGAACGTCAGTGCTTCACCATACTGTTCCGTTTGAATCAGAAAACTCTTCAAGCGCAGAAGCGTGCTGTTCCGAATGAGTCCCCGAAACCTGGTGCCCCGAATCCAGCTACTCTGAGCTGAATCGGGCAGAATTTCACCTTGAACTCGTGGGAAAACCGGAAGTCCTGTTGCCGACGTATCTGTTCCACGTATTCTGTGGCCTGCTCTTCAATTGATGGCTGGAAAACGTTGAAATTCTAGCATTTAGGCATATTCCCAAATGTGCAAATGCGATGATTTTCGTTGATTTCCGGCCATTTTTGTATTATATTCTGGGCAATGTTTCACGGGTGCGCTCCACCATCCGTCCCGTCTTTTCCCCAATTGCTCTCATAAGAGAATTGACCAGAAAAACTCAAAGTTTTAAAGCGATTCTCCCCTTAGTCATCGCTTTTCTCTGCCTTTCTACAGGCACATCCGCGTTTAGCCAGGTCACCATTTACGAAAACGGTCAGCCGACCCTCGTTGGCTCGGACGCGAGTTTGCATGTAGACAATCAATCGAGGCGTAAAATCGACCTCGCAGGCGCCTGGACCTATTCCATTGACAACGAGAACTGGAATGAGGTGAGGATACCTGCTTCCTTCGACTACAAGGGGCGAATCACCCTCGTCAAGAAGTTCACGCTCGACCAAACTACCCTTGCATCCTCGGCCATACACCTCGTTGCGTTCGGGATCAATCACGATGCGGAGATCTATCTTAATGATGCCTTCGTGGGAAGGCACGTGGGAGGTTACACCACCGTCGACATCGACCTGCCTGAGAGCGCTTTGCAGCTGGGAAGCGAGAATGCCATCAAGATCGTCGTCAACAACAATCTCAGCGCGAGGTCCACGCTTCCGCTTAGGCAACAGATTTGGGGATGGCGTACCTACGGCGGAATCCTGCGCGATATTTATCTGCTCGTGACACCGAAATTGTGGATCGATCGCCTGAACATCCGCGCTGAACTCAACACGGAACTCACGCAGGGGACGTTGAAAGTCACGGGCGTCTTGAACAGCAAGCTGTCCGGCGCGTCCGATGATACCTTGAGCGCGCTTATCAGATCAGCACAGCCGAGTTTCGCGGTGGAAGTCGTCGACAAAGCGACGGGAGCCGTGGTTGGCCAATCGGTTCCGCAGTCGGTCAACGTTCCTCCGAACCGCGATTTCGAAGTGAGTGCTGTCGTATCCCTCAAGTCACCCAGGCCATGGAGCCCGGAGACGCCGGATCTGTACATCGTCCGCGCGAAATTGTTCTTGCAGCAGGGGAAACAGGCAAAACTGATTGATGAATTCGAACGCTCCACGGGGTTCCGGAGTTTTGTCCTTGACGATCGTGGATTCAACCTGAATGGAAAGCCGGTTATGTTGCGCGGGATAGTGTGGCACGAATCCGCACCGCGTGTTGGAGCATCGTTGTCGTATGAACAAATGGAAAAGGACGTCGCTCTCATCAAGACGCTGGGCGCGAATGCTGTCCGGTTCGCATTCCATCCACCGCACCCGTACGTCCTGAGCCTGTGTGACCGGTACGGTCTGATGGCGTTCGTCGAGATTCCGGCCTTGTGTGTCCCTGGAGAGATCCTTGGCCAGGAACAATTCAAGGTGCTCGCGGAATCAGCGATCGCCGAGGTCATCGATCGCGACCAGCATCGCCCATCGGTGGTTGCCTGGGGAATCGGTGACGGGTTCGATTCTGCGGACCCTCGCACCTGCGCATTTGTCGAGAGAGTCGCCGCCGCTGCGCGGAGGCTGGATAGCCGTCCGGTGTACTTCGGGTCGTCCGTGTTCGCCAGCGATCAGTGCTCGGGTAAGGTGGACATCGCTGCGGTGCGATTCAATGCAGATGCCCCGGGGTCCCTGAAGAGCTCTCTACTGACTTGGAAGGGGATACACTCCGGACGTCCGGTGGTTCTGCTCTCCTATGGAAAAACCGTCGAACCTGAGAACCGCAACGGCTGGAGTGATCCGATGTCTCAAGAGGCGCAGGCCGAGTACTTCAAGAAGGCCATCGCGACGATCAAGGAATCGGGAATCGCCGGCTCGTTCATCGATGCGTTCGCCGATTGGCGGGGGGATCGGCCGCTGATGGCGATTGGCTCCGGTGATCGTTACGTCCATCCCGTCGGACTTCTGAGCTCCTCCCGGGAGAAGCGGGCGTCGTTTGATATGGTGAAGCTCCTCTACAATGGCGAGAAGGTTGTTGCGCTTCCCATTGGCCGCTACCGTGCGTCATTCCCGGTCGCTCACATTGCGTGGGGCTTCATTGTCATCTTTGTGATTGCATACCTGTATCACTACAATCGAAGGTTCAACGAGACATTCAAGCGGTCCCTTATCCGCTCGTACAACTTCTATGCCGACCTGCGCGATGTGCATACGGTCTCTATTCCTCAAACGATCGCACTCGCCGCTGGTGTCGCAGTGACCCTGGGGGTCATCCTATCCGGCATCCTCTACAGGTACCGAACGGAGACGCTTGCAGATCAACTGCTGACCATGGTTGTGGTGTGGGATGGTTTGAAGGAGAAGCTGATCGGGGCGACGTGGCATCCGTTCACGGGAATCCTCATCTTCTCTCTCGTGCTGCTCGCGTGGTATCCGATTGCGGCGGCCTGCATCCGCGTATTCGCGTTCCTGGTCAAGCGAAAGGTCTATTGGTATCACGCCTTCGCCGTTGCAGTGTGGGGATCACTCCCGCTCGTCCTGCTCAGCCCTGTTGCGATGGCGTATTTCAAGCTGCTCCAGACCGACTTCAACGTCATTCCTGCATTCTCTCTCGTTGCTATATTCCTCATCTGGTCGTTCCTCAGAGTTCTGAAGGGGGTTTCAGTCATCTACGACATAACCCGGCTCAAAGCGTATACCGGCGGAATCCTCTTGGTTCTGGTGGTCCTCGGAGGAGTCTTTGTGTACTATGAGACGACATTTGCTCTCTCGGCGTATATCGAATTCTTCTTTCACATTGGCCGGAGCGTCAGTTAATGTACCTATCCAAACTTGAAGTCTTTGGATTCAAGTCCTTCGCCCAGAAGATCAATCTGTCTTTTGACTCGGGTCTGACGGCGATTGTCGGGCCGAACGGCTGCGGGAAAACCAATGTCGTGGACGCCATACGATGGGCTCTGGGGGAACAGAGACCGACGATGCTGCGAAGCGACAAGATGGAAGACGTCATTTTCAACGGCACGAAGAACCGGAAGCCTCTCAGCATTGCCGAAGTATCCCTCACGATCGAGAACACCAAAGGGATCCTTCCGTCGGAATACACTGAAGTGGTGGTTACCCGGCGCGTGTACCGCTCGGGAGAAAGCGAATACTATCTCAACAAGACCCTTTGCCGGCTGAAGGATATCCGCGACCTCTTTATGGACACCGGCATGGGCTCGGATGCGTACTCCGTCATCGAGCTCAAGATGGTTGAGACAATTCTGAGCGACAATGCAGACGAGCGTCGCAGGCTGTTTGAAGAGGCGGCAGGCGTCACGAAATACAAACACCGGAGAAAAGAAGCATACCGCAGGCTGGAAGCGGTGCAGCACGATCTCACGCGCGTGAGCGATATCGTGCGGGAAGTTCAGAAAGCGGTCAACTCCCTCGAACGGCAGGCGCACAAGGCGGAACGCTACAACGAGTACGCGAAGACCGTTCACACCCTCGAAACAAACCTCCTCGCGAGAGACTACGCAAGCGTCGTCACCAAGATCTCTCCGCTCCAGGAACAACTGAATAGGGCAGTCACCGAGAAGTCGAAGATTCACATCGAGCTCTCACAGGAAGAGACCCTTCTCGACGTCCTCCGAAGCGAAATGGATGAGCTGGAAGACCGGATGTCGGAGCTGCAGACGGCATTCTCCGAACAACAGGTGAAGGTCCACCAGTCCGAACAATCCATCGCGACTTCCAGCGAACGCCGCCGTTCGCTTGCCGTGAACATCGAACGGTATGAGAAGGAGAAAGTCCAGTTGCGCCAGCAGGAGGAAGAACTTGCGCGCAGACAGGATGAGCTAGCCCTGAAGCTCGGCGAAGTGCGCGGAAAATCGGCTGCGGCGGAAGAAACATACAGGTTGAAAAAAGAAGAACTCGACGGGTTCGAGCGGCAGCTGAACGAGAAGAAGGCGGAGATGAAGGCTTATCGCGAACGCGTCATGGCTCTTCTCCACGAGATGTCCGAGCTGAGGAACCGCGAGGGGCAGGTGCGAGCGAGGATGGAGAACCTGCGCGGCCGCATCGACTATACGGCTGAGGAAAATCAGCTTTCGCGAGAGGAAATTGCCAAGAACTCGGAGCTGGTTGTTCATCTCACTACAGAAGACCGTGAACTGCGCCGGAAGCATGCTGAGGCCGAGGTGCGCGTCCATCAGAAGGAAGAGCGCAAGATCGAGCTCCAAAAAGAACTCGAATCTCTCCGAAACCGCGACTTCGAGATGCGGAGCATCATCGACCGGAAGCAGGCGAAGATGGACTTCCTCAAAGGACTGGTCGAGAACTTCGACGGCTACTCTGAGGGAGCCCGTTACCTGATCACGAGCGGCGATTGGAAGTCGATTGTCCAGACAACTGTCGGTGAAGCAGCATCGGTTGATCCGCGTTATCGTATCGCGATCGAGTCCGCGCTGGGTGACGCCTCGGGCTATGTCATCGTCTCGAACATCGAGCATGCCTACGGCGCAATTGAGTACCTCAAGAAGAACCAGAAAGGAAAAGCGACATTTATCTGTCTGGATCGGCTCCCAAGGCTGATGGACCACCGGCCGTTGCACACCGATGAGGGTGTGATCGGTTGGGCGGGAGGGCTGATTCACACGGAGGACCGGTTCAGGGATGTGTATCGCGTCTTGCTGGATGACACGCTCATCGTCTCTGACGTCGAAGTTGCGCGACAGCTTGTCGGGAGGGAGAAGGGGATTCGGTGCGTGACGCTCGAAGGCGAGATCGTGACCAACAAGGGTGTGTTGCGCGGCGGCAGTGTTCGCCAGGATGAGGGGGGACACATTGGCGGGCGCTCCCAGCTTGAGGAAATGGGTGAAGAAATCCGTGGTCTTGAACAGCAGCGGGAACGATTGCTGAAGGAAGTCGAGAATACGAACGACGAGCTCGGCAGAATCGACGTGAAGCGGTTGACGGAAGAGGCAAAATCCCTCGAACAGGAAATGACCACCGTCGAAATCCGGATTGCCCAGCTCGAATTTGAGAAGAAACGCGCGGTGGAGATCATCGAGCGGAACAAGGTCGAAACACAGAAGCTGCAGCAGGAAATTGAGCTTCTCGGGAACGAGCTGAACTCTCTGGCGCCGTCCATCGAACGCCTCGAGCAGGACAAGACCGAGGCAGAGCGTCTCACGGGAGCCGCGGCAAGCGAGCTCGAAACGATGGAATCTCTCTGGAACGAATACAGCCGGATCGCAAATGAAGCCAACGTTGCCGTTCTCTCCCTGAAGGCCGAGGAACGAAGTGTTCAGCAGGATATCGACCACGCCGCGTCGACACTCCAATCGATAGCGGCGACATTCGACCAGCGCACAGCCGAAATTCTTGCCGCTCGTGAAGAAATAGAGCAACTGACGAATGAGATGGCGGAGACCGAAGACGCGCTGGCCGCATTCCGGGTGGAATTGACATCCCTGAGCGAGAAGAAGAAGGGGATGGAGAAAGAGGTTGCCACCAAGCGCGGTCAGGTGCACGAAATCGATCTGAAGCTGAAGGACGAGCGCCTGCGCCACGAGGGTTCTCTCAAGGCGGCGCACGATCTGGAGATCAAGATCCAGGAACTGACCATGAAGGCCGAGAATCTCAAGGTTCGGGCGAAAGAAGAATTCGATCTCGAGCTCGAGTTGCAGGCTTTTGAAGACAACGAGACGTTCGACTTCCATGTCGCCAGGGAAGAAGTACGAACCCTCAAAGAGAAAATCCGGGCCCTCGGCCCGGTGAACTTCGCTGCGTTTGATGAATACAAGAGCGAAAAAGAGCGTCTGGATTTTGTGAATGCCCAGCGGAAGGACCTGACCGAATCCGAGCAAACGCTCATGACGACGATCGAGGAGATCAACGCCACCGCGCAGCGTCAGTTCGTCGACACATTCACCAAGATCCGGGATAACTTCATCACCACGTTCAAGGGATTGTTTGACGAGGGCGATGAGTGCGACCTCCGGCTGGAAGAAGACGTCGATCCTCTCGAGGCGAAGATCGAAATCATTGCCAAGCCGCGTGGCAAGCGTCCGACATCGATCGACCTGTTATCTGGCGGCGAGAAAACTCTAACGGCGATCGCTCTGTTGTTCGCCATCTACCTCGTCAAGCCGAGTCCGTTCTGCATCCTCGACGAAGTTGATGCACCGCTCGATGACTCGAACATTGACCGCTTCACGCGCATCCTCCGCAAGTTTTCTGACAACACGCAGTTTATCGTGGTCACGCACAACAAGCGGACGATGGAAGCGACCAATGCAATGTACGGTGTGACGATGGAGGAGGAGGGAGTCTCCAAGCTTGTGTCCGTCCGATTCAACGAGACGGTTCCGAGCAGCTAGGAGACGGAGAAACGATGCTCAGAGTGTTTAGCGATTTCGACGGAACAATCGCGCTGGAAGATGTAGGGAGCCAGCTGTTTCGGAGATTTGCCGGATCGAAAGCGGATGAGATTGTTCTGCATCTGCTGGATGGGACGATTTCAGCGCGGGAATGCCTGACGCAGGAGTGTGGCGCCGTCGAGGACGCACCGCTTGGCGAACTGGAACAGTTCGTGAACCAGTTTTCGCTCGACCCCGCGTTTGAAGTATTTGTTGAGTTCTGCAGGCACCGGAATATACCTGTCGTAGTCCTGAGTGATGGTCTCGATTTTTACGTTGATCGCCTGTTGCGGAAGCACGGCCTGGGGGATCTGCCGTACTTTTCCAACCACCTCGACCTCGTGGATCACGGCGGGGTGACGAAACTGGTCCCCTCGTTTCCCCATACGGATGCCGAGTGCCTCACGTGCGGGAACTGCAAGCGCAATCATCTGCTTACGCTTTCGGGGGACGACGACATCATCGTGTATATCGGCGACGGTATCTCCGATCGGTGCCCCGTTCGGTTTGCTGATATTGTTTTTGCCAAGGGCAGATTGATTCGCTACTGCCAGGAACAGAATATCTCGTATCACGAATTCAACACCTTTGACGACGTCCGCCGTCGGCTTGAAACGATTCTCCAGCAGAAGCGGATCCGAAAACGACGGGAAGCTGAGATGGCGAGAAGAGACGTTTTCGCCCAGGGTTGACCGATGTTCGATGGTGCCCCGATCTTCCCGGCTGCGTCCTTCGGGCTTCGGCGGGCCGGCAGATCGGCGATGAATACATAAATGAGAGAAATGGTAGCCTCGACTTCGGCGGGCAGGTAGGTCGAGAAGATTGAATGTGTCCCCAAAGAATCTGAGAGGACGATCACGTTGTCAGACATACGTCAAACATTGTTCCAGTACCGAAGCTACACCCCCTTCCCATTTCTGTTTGCGATGGTGTTGTTCGCCCGCCCGACCGTAACCACGCTTGCAGTCGGTTGCGTCCTGACGCTTCTCGGCGAGTCGATACGGTTTTGGGGAGTCGCGTATGCGGGCAGTCTGACCCGCGTGACCGGCAGTGTTGGAGCTCCTGAGGTGGTGATCGCCGGACCGTACTCGTACGTCCGCAATCCGCTTTACATTGGTAATATCCTTATGTATGTCGGTGTGGGCGTTATGTCGGATGCCATCGCACCGTGGCTTGTCCTTACGGCGCTTGTATATTTCTCGGTTCAGTATTCCCTGATAGTCTCGCTTGAAGAAGAGTTCCTGGAAAAGGAATTTGCTGAAGGATACCTCGAGTTCAAGAAGAATGTCCCGCGGTTCCTGCCGCGCATCCGGCCCTATGTGCATCCTCGTCAGGAAGAGCAGAAACCAAGCTGGCAGGAAGCCGTGCGTTCGGAGCGGCGAACATTCCAAGCGATTGTGTTGGTCATGATCCTTCTTCTCTTGATCTGGACCTGGAGGTAGCGTGTGGTTCGGAGCGTGATGATCATAGCGGGAGAGGCGTCCGGAGACCTTCACGGATCTGGTGTTGTCAGGGAGCTCAGGAAGGCGAATCCCGGCATTGAGATTTTCGGTGTGGGCGGCGACCGGATGAAGCAGGAGGGAATGCGGCTCATCTATCATGTGAATGAACTCGGTTTCATGGGTTTTGCAGAGGTGATCAAGCATCTTCCCGTGATCCGTTCCATGAAGAAGGCTCTGGAAACGGTTCTTCGCCTCAAGAAGCCTGATGTAGTGTTATTGATCGATTATCCCGGATTCAACTTGCGATTCGCGAAATCTGCGAAACGAAGCGGGTCCAGAGTCGTCTATTATGTCAGCCCGCAGGTATGGGCATGGCATCGCTCCCGGGTAAAGAAGATGGTCGGGATTGTCGACAAGATGCTCGTGATCTTTCCGTTCGAGGTCGATTTCTACCACAAGGATGGAATCGATGCGGAGTTTGTCGGCCACCCGCTGCTTGAAGTTCTCAAGTCTGATCTCGACCGCGCGGAGTTTGGCAACAAGTACGAACTCGCGGACGGGAAGAAGGTACTTGCGCTGCTTCCCGGAAGCCGGAAACAGGAAATCGAAATGATCTTCCCGGAGATGCTCAAGGCCGCCCGCTCGATCGCCCGGGATGAAAACATGGAGATTGTTGTGGCAGTCGCGCCGACGCTTCAGGAGAATTACTTCCGGACCTTGTTCAATCTTGAGGGTGTTCGTCTTGTGAAGAATGCGTCGTACGACGTGATGCAGAATTCTGATTTTGCGCTTGTGACCTCGGGAACCGCCACACTCGAGACGGCATTGTTCGGAACTCCGATGGTCGTCGTGTACAAGACCTCATGGCCGACGTATCTCATCGGCCGGCTTCTGATACAGGTTCGGAACATCGGACTTGTGAACATCGTGGCCGGGAAACAAATCGTTCCGGAGTTTATTCAGGGCCGGGCACGTGCTTCAACGATTGAACGCGAAGTTCTGGCATTGTTGCGCAATTCGGATCAGCTCTCGGCGATGCGAAAGGATCTCTCGACTGTGCGGGGAAAGCTGGGTGAGATCGGCGCATCCTCACGGGTTGCGCAACGAATCCTGCAAATGGTTTGAGTGAATCCTATGCGGCCACTCTTGCTGCCATGTTCGTACCTCTTCGGCGTTGGCGTGGTCATTCGTAACTGGTTATTTGACATCGGGGTCTTGCGGAGTCAATCGGTCGGTGTTCCTGTCATCTCCGTCGGGAATCTGTCCGCAGGCGGCGTCGGGAAAACGCCGTTCGTCGAACTCCTGGTGAGAAAACTGACACACAAAGGCAGGAACGTCGCGGTGGTGAGCAGGGGATACAAGCGTGCGACGACAGGCACGGTGGTGGTTAGCAACGGAAGTGTTCGGTGTGCGGAAGCTTCTGATTCGGGAGACGAGCCGGCGCAGATGGCGTTGAAACTTGGCGGGACCGTCGTCATTGTGGACGAACAGCGGGTCCGGGGAGCGCAGTACGCAGTGGACAAGTTCGGTGTGACCGCGATCGTGCTCGACGATGGATTCCAGCACCGCTACATCAGGCGTGATGCGGACATCGTCATCATGTCTGCGGAGGAGGTCCATAACCCCGGATGGCTTTTGCCGGCCGGCAACCGGAGAGAACCTCTCGCGTCCCTGCGGCGCGCATCGCTGGTTGCTATCTCGCGATGCGAGAGCGTCCTGCACTACGAGGAAGCGCTCCGTTCTCTGAGACAATGGACCAACAAGCCGTCGATCGGACTTGCGACGAAAGTTTCGGCGTGCAGAAAAGCAAGCACGAGATTCAGTATCGATCTCGCAGGACTCAAGGGAAAGACAGTGCTGGCGTTTTCCGGTATCGGAAACCCGAAGTCGTTCCGGAAAACACTTGACGCCCTCGGGGTTCTCGTGAAAACACATGTTGAGTTCCCTGATCATCACCCGTACGATGGAAGTGAGCTCAAGAAACTGGAAGAGGAGGGGCGGGCCCTTGGTGTGGATTTTCTGATCACGACTGAGAAAGATGTCGCCCGGTTCGATATGAACAACGCGGCGCATACTGCTTTTCTTGAGCAGGCCGCCCTGTACTTCGTGGAGATCGAGCAGATTATTCTGCAAGGGGAGCCTGATCTGAACGGACTGCTTGAGAGATTCTAAGAGTACCAGTATATGAAAATCGGAATAACGGACACGTTGAAGCCAAACCTTGCTTTCTATTCAGATTGGCTCAAGAGCGTGAACCCGGGAATTGAATGTAGAGTGATGTCCCACGTGCGGAAGAATGTCGAAGAAGTGAATTCTGTCGACGGGCTTCTGCTCACGGGGGGCGGCGACGTAGACCCCAAGTACTATGGCATCGATGATGCGCTCGGCAAGTCGAAAGACGTGAGCAGCGCGCGCGATGAGTTTGAATTCAATGCCATCGAACTGGCCCTCGATCAGAATCTTCCCATCTTGGGAATCTGCCGGGGAATGCAGGTCATGAATGTGTATCTCGGTGGGACTCTCATTCTGGATCTTCCGTCGGCCGGATTTGAGAATCACGCCCGGGATAAGAGCTATTCTCCAGACCATCAGGTCCACGTCGATGGTCAGTCAGTCCTGCGGGACGTGGCACGCTGTGAGGTCCTCGACGTCAATTCGTCCCACCATCAGGCGGTTCATCGCCTCGGGAAAGGACTGATGGCGAACGCGGTGTCGCCGGACGGAACCATCGAGGGGGCAGAGTGGATTATCAAAGATCGTATGCCGTTTCTCATGCTCGTGCAATGGCATCCGGAACGAATGGAGCACACAGCCAACAGCCCCGCATCGAGGGCCCTGGCTGAGAGGTTCTTACAGGAAGTGCAACACATGATCACAACAAAACACTCGAATACTGCTTCACACCTAATCGAGAAATAAGTAAGAAGGAAAGAAAGAGAGAAGAACAACCATGGCAAAATCCAAAAAATACGTGTATTTCTTCGGCGGCGGAAAAGCTGACGGGAATGAATCCATGAAGGAGCTGCTCGGAGGCAAGGGGGCCAATCTCGCTGAGATGGCAGGCCATCCGAATCTGCGTCTTCCGGTACCCCCGGGCTTCACGATCTCAACGGAAGTGTGCGTGCATTACCTCGCGAACAAGCGAAAGTACCCCAACGAGCTCAAGGCCCAGCTTCAGATCGCGCTCGGCAAGGTCGAGAAACTCATGGGGAAGAAGTTTGGCGACCCGAAGAACCCGCTGCTCGTATCTGTCCGCTCCGGTGCACGGAAGTCAATGCCCGGAATGATGGAAACGGTGCTGAACGTTGGTTTGAGCGAAAAGACTATCAGCGGTCTTGTGGCGCTGACGAAGAACGAACGCTTTGTGTATGATGCCTATCGCCGCCTCATTATGATGTATTCCGACGTAGTGATGGAAAAGGCGGCTGGCATCGAGCCGAAAGACGGCAAAGGGATTCGCAAAGTGCTCGATGAAAGACTCGAACAAGTCAAGCACAGCAAGGGATATAAGATCGACACGGAACTTACGATCGAAGATCTCAAATCGCTGGTCGTGGAGTTCAAAGAGATAATCAAAGCGACACTCGGTAAGCCGTTCCCCGACGATCCGTACGAGCAGCTTTGGGGGGGCGTCGGCGCAGTGTTTTCGAGCTGGAACGGAAAGCGCGCGTTTGAATACCGCCGTATCGAGCGGATCCCCGACGAGTGGGGAACTGCCGTCACGGTGCAGACGATGGTGTTTGGAAACATGGGCGATGATTGCGCCACCGGCGGTGCATTCAGCCGCAACCCGGGTAACGGTGAGAACCAGTTCTACGGTGAGTACCTGATCAACGCACAGGGCGAAGACGTCGTTGCCGGAATCCGGACGCCCGGTCCGATCAATGAGTATTCGAAGAATGATCAGAGCCGCACTCTGCCCACGCTGCACGAGATCATGCCGAAGTTGTACAATGAACTCGATGCGAACAAACGCCGCCTCGAAAAGCACTACAAAGACATGCAGGATATCGAATTCACGATTGAAAAAGGCAGGCTGTTCATGCTGCAATGCCGCGTCGGCAAACGCAATGGAGTCGCCGCTGTTCGCATGGCGACGGACATGGTGAAGGAGAAGCTGATCGATGAGCACACCGCTCTGCTGCGCGTCGCACCGGGCCAGTTGGTAGAGCTCTTGCTGCCGATGCTGGACCCGAAAGTGGAATTGACCACAGCGCCAATTGCAAAAGGGCTGCCCGCAGGTCCTGGCGGAGCGAAGGGCCGTGCAGTGTTTACCTCTGAGGATGCAGTGGCATGGGCGGCACGGGGTGAGAAGGTGATCCTCGTTCGTGAGGAAACCTCTCCGGAAGATGTCGACGGCATGCATAAAGCGCAGGCAATTCTGACGAGCAAAGGAGGCATGACCTCTCACGCAGCGCTCGTGGCTCGTGGCTGGGGCAAGTGCTGCATCGTCGGTTGCAGCGACATCGAAGTCGGTGATGACAAGAAGTCCTTCAAGACGAAGAAGGGAACGGTGATAAAGGAGGGCGAATGGATAAGCCTGAATGGCACCACGGGCGTTGTTTATGAAGGTGGGCTTCCGCTGGTCGATGTGGACATCGAGCACAACAAGTCGTATGCCGATCTGATGAAAATGGTCGACAAGGTTCGCGTGTTGCGCATTCGGACCAACGCTGACACACCGAAGGACAGCGCAAAGGCAATCCAGTTCGGTGCCGAAGGCATCGGCCTCTTCCGGACGGAGCACATGTTCTACGGTGAAGGGAGCGACAAGTCGCTCTTTCTCCTCCGCAAGATGATCATGAGCCGCACGATCGAAGAACGCCGCCGGGCGCTCGATGAACTCTTCCCGTTCGTCAAGAGCGATATCAAGGCGACGTTGGAGGTCATGGACGGACGTCCGGTGACCATCCGTCTGCTCGATCCTCCGTTGCACGAGTTTGTTCCGCACAGCGAGGACAAACTGCAGGCGCTGGCGAAAGAACTCGGCGTGAATATGGCCGAGCTCCACAAGCGTGCGGAATCACTTCGTGAAAACAACCCGATGCTCGGTCATCGCGGCGTTCGTCTCGGAGTCACCTATCCGGAAATCACCGAAATGCAGATTCGGGCTATCCTCGAGGCGGCAGGCGAGCTCGTAAAAGAAGGCAAGAAGGCCAATCCCGAGATCATGGTGCCGGTGACGTGCCACGTGAACGAGTTGAACAACCAGAAAGTCATTGTCGACAGGGTCTACCCTGAAGTCTGTGCGAAGCTCGGTGTGAAGAAAATCCCGTTCCTGTA
This sequence comes from Ignavibacteriales bacterium, assembly GCA_026390595.1. Lineage (NCBI taxonomy): Bacteria > Pseudomonadati > Ignavibacteriota > Ignavibacteria > Ignavibacteriales > Ignavibacteriales bacterium. The sequence goes on along the minus strand of JAPLFQ010000020.1, from coordinate 254,246 downwards.
CGGGACGATGATCGAAATCCCCCGTGCAGCGCTGACCGCGAACCGTATGGCGGAGACGGCGGAGTTCTTCAGCTATGGCACGAATGACCTGACGCAGATGGGTTTCGGATTCTCGCGCGATGACATCGGCAGCTTCCTGCCCGATTATCTGAGCGCGAAAATTCTCCCCGTCGATCCGTTCCAGTCAATCGACCAGGAAGGCATCGGCGAGCTGATCAAGATCGGCATCGAACGAGGCCGCTCGACGCGTCCGCACCTGAAAGTCGGTATCTGCGGCGAACATGGTGGCGACCCTGAGAGCGTCAAATTCTGCCATCGTGTCGGCATGGACTACGTCAGTTGCTCACCGTTCCGCGTGCCGATCGCACGTCTCGCCGCTGCGCATGCAGCGCTCGAGTCGAAGAAGGCCGCTGGCGGCAAGAAGGCAGGCAGGAAGTAAGCTTCATGCTTCGATGGAATACTGGTGTGCCCGCCTCAGAGGATTGTCTTCCCGGCAGTCACTGAAGGGGCGGGCGCACAGAGTTAACGATTGTATTTGTCCACACTCATCTTCATTTATTGAGAGAGGCGCAGAGCGATGAAACTCTCTGATTTCAAATATCCTTTGCCGCGTAATCTGATAGCAAAGTTTCCTGCGAAGCCGCGCGATCACTCCCGCGTCATGGTGCTCAACCGTGCCGACGAGTCGATCGATGATCGGAAGTTCTATGAGATCGTGGACCATCTGAACAAAGGGGACTGCCTGGTTGTCAATGAGACCAAAGTGTTCCAGGCGAGGTTGTTTGGGAAGAAGGAGAAGACCAACGCAAAGATCGAAGTGTTCCTTCTGCGTGAGCTGAACGCCGAAGAGAATATCTGGGATGTGATTGTTGATCCCGCGCGAAAGGTGCGCATCGGAAACAAGATCTTTTTTGACAACGGGAAACTCTGGTGTGAAGTTATCGACAATACCACGTCCCGCGGCCGGACTGTCCGGTTCAATCACAAAGGCGACTTCTTCAAGATTATCGAGAGAATAGGCATCACACCGCTTCCGTACTACATCAAGCGCGACGCGTCGGAGAAAGACAAGGATTCATACCAGACAGTGTATGCCAGGGTCCTGGGGGCAGTGGCCGCCCCGACAGCGGGGCTCCATTTCACGAAACAGCTCCTGAAGAAGATCGAGAGCAAAGGAGTCAAGATCGTGCCGGTGCTCCTCCACGTGGGACTCGGTTCATTCAGGGCAGTCGAGGTGGAAGACCTGACCAAGCACAAGATGGACTCGGAGTACTACGAAATTACGCCAGAGGCGGCGCACACAATCAACAAAGTGATCGATTCAAAACACAACGTGTTTGTCGTTGGCACGAGCACGTGTCGGGCGCTCGAATCCAGTGTTACTTCCGACGGTCACCTGAAGCCCTCGAAAGGATGGACGGACAAATTTCTCTTCCCTCCATATGATTTCAAGATCGCCGACAAACTCATCACGAACTTCCACCTCCCAGAGTCGACATTGCTGATGCTCACCAGTGCATTTGCAGGGCACGACTTTGTGATGCGCGCCTACAAACGCGGGATCAAGGATGGGTATCGCTTCTACAGTTATGGCGATGCCATGCTGATTCTGTAACAGTCCGGACCTCACAAATCTCCGGTGTTCCGGAGCGGGCGAAGTCCGCCTCTTTCAACACTATGCCGAAAACAAGGCCAAAAACTTTCGCAATCGTTCCTGCTGCGGGATCGGGAAAGCGTCTCGGCGGATCCGTCAAGAAGCAGTTCCTCGTTCTCCGGGACAAGCCGATCATTGTGCATACGTTGCAGCGTTTTGAGCATTGCACGGACATTGACGAGATCGCGGTCGCAGTGCCGGAACAGTCAATAGCCGAAATGGAGTCGCTGATATCTCGCTACCGCCTGCACAAAGTCAGCATGGTCACTGTCGGCGGCGAGAAGAGGCAGGATTCTGTGTTCAATGCCCTGCGGCGGTTCACTTTCAAACCTACGGATATCGTCCTGGTACACGACGGGGTGAGGCCGTTCATTGAATCGAAACGCATCGGGCAGCTTGTCAGGACCTGCAGGGAACATGAGGCGGCTGTGCTTGCCGTCCAGCCGAAGGACACAATACGGCGGTCACGGGGGGGCGAGTTCTTTGACCAAACACTCGACCGGAATGCCCTGTGGCTTGTCCAGACTCCTCAGGCGTTCAGAGCTGAAGTACTCATGAAAGCGTTCAAGCAGGCGAAGCAAGATCGTTTTTACGGAACAGACGAATCGGGTCTTGTTGAACGAATTGGTGTCAAGGTGAAAATCGTTGAGGGATCATACGATAACATCAAGATAACCACACAGGAAGATATCGATCTTGGTGGTTTGATTCTCGAACGGTGGAAAGCAAAAGGGCTCATGTGAGACCTAAGCAGGAATCGTTCTGAATTTTGTTGCATCTCATTGAGTGACTTCCTACATTTTATAGAGTTCATTTTTGAGAAGAACGAAAGGTCTTGAAGGATGATCAATCTCGCTATCGTCATTCTCCTGAGCTATGTCATAGGCTCCATTCCGACGAGCATTATGCTCTCGAAGTGGAAGCACGGTTTTGACATCCGGACGAAGGGGAGCGGGAATGCCGGTGGCACCAATGTCTTCCGCGTGCTCGGATGGAAATCGGGCGTGCTGGTGATGGCAGTCGACATGGGCAAAGGTGTTATCGCAACCGCATTGATTTCAAGACTTTTCTGGGACCCGACGCTTCCGTTCTACAACAGGACGCCCTTCGATGATTTCACCATCATTCAAATGATCTGTGGTGGCGCTGCGATCGTCGGTCACATATGGACGATATTCGCAGGCTTCAAGGGTGGAAAAGGAATCGCGACCGGTGCAGGAATGCTGATCGGCGTCGCGCCTACCGAAGCCGCAATCTCTATCGGGGTTTTCTTTCTCGTATTCCTGGTCTATAAGTACGTTTCTTTGGGCTCCATTGCCGCTGCTGTCGCATTTCCGCTCTCGTTGTTTGTGCGGCACAACATCTTTGGTGACGAGATCCAGAGTTACAGGACGTTGATTGTTTTCAGCCTGTCCGTTGCCAGCCTGTTGCTGTATTCGCACCGCCACAATATTAAGCGTTTGATAGACGGGACCGAGAAGAAGATCACAAGCTTCACTCGGAAGAAGGTTCGGGAAACCAGTTCCCAGCTGTAGACCCTTTACAGTAATCGGTCTCATCGGCCTTGAGCCGTCCCAGGAACGTAGCACACCGGAAGAGCATCCATCTTGATGAAAATCACTGTCCTCGGAGCAGGTAGTTGGGGCACTACCCTTGCCTTGGTATTGCACGGCAACGGCCACGAGGTCACGCTCTGGTGCTATACGCATGAACAGGCCGAGCTCATGCGTGAGAAGCATGAAAACCCCGAGTTCCTCCCCGGTGTTCCCCTTCCCCCCAATCTGAAGTACTCGAGCGACATCGAATCGGCCTCTGTGCGACGGGACATGATTGTGATGGCAGTCCCTTCTCAATACCTCCGTTCGGTGATCCAGAGGATCGCTCATCTCGACCTTGAACAGACGGCGATCTGTAACGTGGCCAAAGGAATTGAAAACTCAACGCTGATGACGATGTCCGAAGTGCTCATCGACGTTCTCAAACACGAGAGGAAGGAGAACCTCGCAATCCTCTCCGGCCCAAGTCACGCAGAAGAAGTTTCCAGGCAGATCCCTACGGCAGTCGTGGCTTCGTCGTTCAAGGAGAAGACCTCGAAAATCGTTCAGGATGCCTTCACCACGAACTATTTCCGCGTGTATGTCAATGATGACATCAGGGGTGTCGAGTTGGGAGGATCACTCAAAAATGTGATCGCGGTCGCTGCCGGCATCAGCGACGGAGCTGGATTTGGCGACAACACCAAGGCCGCAATCATGACGCGCGGAATCTATGAGATCACACGCTTGGGCGTGAAGCTCGGAGCGCAGGCGAGGACGTTTGCCGGTCTCTCGGGGATGGGGGACCTCATCGTTACGTGCATGAGCCACCATAGCCGTAATCGGTATCTCGGGGAACAGCTGGGAAAAGGTCGCAAGCTGAAAGAAGTTCTCGCTGAAATGGTTATGGTTGCCGAAGGCGTTGCCACAGCTAGGTCTGTTCGCGATCTTGAGAAGAAGTACGATATCGACCTCCCCATCATGACCGAGGTTCACAAGGTTCTCTTTGAGGACAAAGATCCACAGAAAGCTACAATTGACTTGATGACCCGCCATGCGAAAGGGGAATAAAGGTCCAGAGATTTGTCATTCCTGAAACAAACTGCTCTCACCCCTCCACGTTTTCATTCCCTCCGAACGACCGAATCCGCTCTTTGACCCCTGAATCCGCCTTCCTTGCTTCTCGCGGTCCATTTCTGTAAATTCACCAGGAAATCGATCCCTGAAGCCGACAAAATTGGTGAACCTGTGCTCGAAGTTGTTGCGACCTTCGTCGTAAGCTATCTCGTTGGTTCCATCCCGGTCGGCCAATTGATCGTCCGTAGGAAGGCAGACGTAGATATTCTCGAATCGGGCAGCGGACGATCTGGCGGGTTCAACGCCTTCGTTGTCACCAAATCAAAGTATATCGGTATCCTCGTTGGCGCTTTGGATGCTCTCAAGGGGTTCCTTGTCGTTCTTGCGGCTGGTGTCGTGTTTCCGCAATCGCTCCTGCACGACTGCGTTTCTTTATTTGGAGTTATCACCGGTCACAACTATCCGGTCTGGACGAAGTTCAGGGGGGGGAGAGGGCTCTCGACCGCCGCTGGCGGCATGTTCATCCTCGGTTTCAGCTATACGATTGTCTGGTGCATGATTTGGTTTCTGACGAAAGTTGGTCTCAAACGCGACATACTTGTCTCGAACATCACCGCGATCATGCTGACGCCCCCGGTTCTCTGGCTGCTTCCATGGGATATGATTCGCGGGCTTCTTGTCGGGCAATTCGATCAATGGACGTTTCTCTTTTTTTCCTGCACACTGAGTATGGTACTGCTCCTGAGCCACATCGATGCCATGACCGAAATCTGGAAAGGCTCAGAGACGGAGCACACGAATGACTCCACACCTCAATCATAACGTTCTTGGATTTCCATGAAGAAGAACTTCCTCGTACTCTCGTTCGTGTTGGTGATTCCCCTGGCGATTGGAATCGGAATCGGCTACACGATAAAGCCCTCTTCCGCTGCTTCCCGGGAGACGGACGCGGCATTTGACGCTGCCTTTCCGACGACAGTCCGCGTTCAGGACAAGTCAGGCAGCGAGCAGGATCAGCTCGGAGGCTCACGCAGGAACGCCATCACGCGCGCCATCGCGAAGGTGAGTCCGGCGACCGTCGGTATCAACGTGACGGAAGTCCACGAGCAGCAAGTCGATCCATTCCTGAGACAGTTCTTCGGCAATGATCCGTTTTTCCGGCAGTTCGTCAATCCCCAGCCATACAAAGTTCAGAACCTCGGCTCAGGAGTCATTATCTCACCGGACGGCTATATTGTTACAAACTACCATGTTGCCGGAAACGCCAAGGAAATCACCGTGACGTTTGTCGGCGGGAAGAAATTGAAGGCCAAACTCGTCGGTGCCGATCCGGTGAGCGACATCGCGCTCCTGAAGGTTGAAGGCACCGATCTTGCGTTCGCCAACCTCGGCACCTCTGATGACATCGTCATCGGCGAGTGGGCGATTGCGCTTGGCAACCCTTTCGGATTGTTCGAGATCAATGACAAGCCGACTGTCACTGTGGGAGTCATCAGTTCCGTTGGCATGAATCTTGGCAGGCAGGGCAATGCCGTGTACCGGGATATGATCGAAACCGATGCCGCTATCAACGGAGGTAACAGCGGCGGACCGCTCGTAAACAGCAATGGCGATGTCGTGGGCATCAACACGCTCATCTTCACGGGCGGCGTGAGCCAGGCATTTGTTGGTTATGGATTCGCCATCCCCGTAAACAAGGTCAAGAAAATCGTGGCCGATCTTCGGAAAAAGGGGCAGGTCACGCGCGATATCTACACCGGGTTCGAAGCGCAGGAAGTGGATGCCCGCGTCGCACGGTATTTCGGGATGACCGAAGTCAAAGGAATTATCGTGAGCGACGTGGCAAAAGGAGGGCCGGCGGAAAAGACCGATCTCCGCGTAGGAGATATTATCCTGGAGACAAACGGGATGAAGGTCAACAACGCGGACGATTTCTCTTCAATCCTTTCTGACGCCAGCGCGGGGGACATGTTGAAGCTCAAGGTTTTCCGCGAAAAGAAGATGATTACTCTCGATCTGAAATTGACAAAGAAACCATAGACCAAAGGCCGAACGTGATAGCACGCTACACCCGCCCGGAAATGGGCACGTTGTGGGAAGATGAGAACAGGTTCCGTATCTGGCTCGAGATCGAGGTCCTGGCATGCGAGGCTCAGGCTGAACTTGGGGTGGTTCCGAGAGAAGCTGTTGGTGTGATACGGTCGAAGGCGAATTTCAATGTCCAGAAGGTTCTTCAGATCGAGGAAGAAGTCAAGCACGACGTCATCGCGTTCCTCACAAATGTCGGTGAGTATGTCGGACCCGAATCGAGGTATATCCATCTGGGTATGACGTCGTCGGACGTGCTGGATACTGCGTTGGCCGTTCAGATGACGCAATCGGCTGACCTGATCCTCCAGGACCTGGAATCGCTCAAAACAGTTCTGGCGCGGCGGGCGAAAGAGTTCAAGACCACGCTGATGATCGGACGAACGCATGGAATCCACGCTGAACCGACAACATTCGGGCTCAAACTGGCTCTTTGGTATGCGGAGACAGTCCGGAACATCGAGCGGATGAAGCGCGCGCGCGAAGCCGTTGCCGTCGGGCAGATTTCGGGAGCTGTGGGCACTTATGCGCATCTGGATCCGTCCGTTGAGCGGCACGTGTGCGCGAAACTTGGCCTGAAGCCGGCTCCTATTTCGACGCAGGTTCTCCAGCGTGACCGGCACGCTGAGTTCATGAATACGCTGGCGTTGTGCGGAAGCTCGCTCGAAAAATTCGCCACCGAAATCCGCCACCTCCAGAAAACCGAAGTGCTGGAAGCAGAGGAGTTTTTCTCGAAAGGGCAGAAGGGCTCCTCGGCGATGCCGCACAAGAGGAACCCGATTACGTGTGAGCGCGTCGCCGGTCTGTCACGCGTCCTTCGCGGCAACGCCGTGGCGGCGCTCGAAAACGTTGCGCTCTGGCACGAGCGGGACATCACCCATTCGTCGGTGGAACGGGTCATTGTCCCCGACAGCTGCATTCTGCTGGACTACATGCTTGTCCAGTTCACCAAGATCGTAGACCAGTTGCTCGTCTATCCCGAGAACATGAAGGCCAATCTCGAAAGAACGCATGGCCTCATATTTTCGCAGGAAGCGCTGCTGGCCATGACGAAGGCGGGCATGAAGCGGGAGGATGCGTACCGCATCGTGCAGGAAGAAGCGATGAAGGTCTGGAAGAACAAACAGAGCTTTCGGAGCCTTCTCGAAGAACGGGAAGATGTGCGGAAATTCGTTTCGAGCGAGGAATTGGACCGGCTCTTCGATCCAACGCGGTGTCTCAAGAATGTTGATTACATATTTCACCAGGTAGGACTAGAATGAAAGCGGAGCTATCCAATGTCTAAGACTTTTCAGAACTATATCGACGGGAAGTGGGTCGACGCAAAATCCGGCAAGACATTTGAAAATCGCAATCCAGCGAACTGGGACGAGTTGGTTGGAACGTTTCCGTTGTCGGGCAAGGAAGAAGTCGACGCAGCTGTGAAAGCGGCGCGTCGGGCATTTGAATCGTGGCGGCTGGTGCCTGCCCCCAAGCGCGGTGATATCCTCAAAAAGGTGGGTGATATCATGACGGCCCGGAAGGATGAGATCGCAAAACAGATGACGCGGGAAATGGGGAAAGTCCTTCTCGAGACACGCGGCGACGTACAGGAAGGTATCGACACGGCGTATTACGCTGCGTCGGAAGGACGACGACTCTTCGGCCATACCGTGCCCTCTGAATTGCCCAACAAGTTCAATATGGCGATGCGTGTGCCCGTCGGCGTGGCTGCAATCATCACTCCCTGGAATTTTCCGATGGCGATCCCGACGTGGAAGATCTTTCCGGCCCTCGTCTGCGGCAATACGGTTGTCTTCAAAGCTGCCTCCGATACGCCTGCCACGGCGACAACGCTCGTGGAAATCCTCCTCGAAGCCGGCGTCCCGCCTGGTGTCATCAACATCGTCCATGGCGGCGGGTCGGAAGTTGGCCTTGCGCTCGTTGAGCATCCAGACGTGGACCTGGTAAGCTTTACGGGGTCAACGAGCGTTGGAAAGAAGATCTCTGAAATCGCCAGCAAGACGCTGAAACGGGTATCTCTCGAGCTCGGAGGCAAGAATGCCCAGATCGTGATGGACGACGCAAACCTGGACCTCGCGCTCGAAGGGGTGCTGTGGGGAGCATTCGGCACTACCGGTCAGCGCTGCACAGCGACGAGCCGCCTGATCATTCACGAAACAGTGTACGACAAATTCGTATCCATGGTGGTGGACCACGCGAAGAAACTGCGTGTCGGCGATGGGTTGAAGGACAATGTCGATGTTGGCCCATGTGTCAACAAGAAGCAGCGCGAAACAGTCGATCAATACGTGAAGATCGGCACAGGCGAAGGCGCCAAACTCCTTTGCGGCGGCAAGGCGGCCCAGGGCGATGGCCTTGCCGGGGGATGGTTCTACGAACCGACTGTGCTCGGCGACGTGAAGCCTGCTATGCGCGTTGCCAAAGAGGAGATCTTTGGGCCCGTGCTCTCGGTGATCAAGGTGAAATCTCTCTCCGAGGCAATCGAAGTGTCGAACAACACTTCGTACGGTCTTTCCTCCTCGATCTATACGCAAAACATCAACAACGCATACATGGCAATCCGGGACATCAAGGCCGGTATCACTTATGTGAACAGCCCGACGATCGGCGCAGAAGCGCACATGCCGTTCGGAGGCGTCAAGGAGACCGGCAACGGTCACCGCGAGGGGGGCTGGACTGTGTACGAGTTCTTCAGCGAATGGAAGACTGTGTACGTTGACTACAGCGGAACGCTCCAGCGGGCACAGATCGACAACGTAGAGAAGTAGCACATGAGCGGTCGTCCATACATCCTTTCGATGTACGAGCACCAGGAGTTCTTCTGAATTCTTGTGGGGATCGATGCGTCAACTCACGACAACCACAACCGAACAGAACCCCATGGTGATATATGATGGACACATTGACTGCGAATCCTGAACGGGCAGTGACCGGGAATCAGGCTGCCGCACCGGAACAAGCCGACTCCATGCTGAACGAGGAAAAGCCTACGACCAGGAACCCGATTAAAGTATCTCCGAACGAAGTTCACACCACTCTGGCGAAACACATGCTGGTCGATGGCTTCGATCTCATCGTCGATCTCAAGCGAAGCCAGGGATCCTATCTCTTCGATTCGAGATACAACAAGCGATACCTCGATTTCTTCACGTTCTTCGCTTCCGGTTCGGTGGGATTGAACCATCCGAAACTCACGTCACCGGAATTCCTGGAGAAACTCGGCTACATCGCAGTGAACAAGGTGTCGAATTCGGATGCCTATACGGTCGAGATGGCCGAGTTCGTGGAGACGTTCGGACGGATCGCGAAGCCCGACTATCTTCCGTATCTCTTTTTTGTCGACGGAGGGGCTCTCGCCGTCGAGAATGCGCTCAAGACCGCGTTCGACTGGAAGGTTCGCAAAAACTTCATCAAAGGATACACAGAGGAACGCGGCCGCCAGGTAATTCATTTCCGCAGAGCCTTCCATGGCCGCAGCGGCTATACGCTCTCGCTCACCAACACAGATCCGACGAAGACCAACTACTTCCCAAAATTCCGCTGGCCCCGCATCCACAACCCGGTGATCGAATTCCCGCTGAACAAGGAACACCTCGCTCATGTCCACAAGGCGGAGGCTGTTGCGATCCAGCAGATCAAGCAGGCGATCATCAACAATCCCGACGATATCGCGGCGATGATCATCGAGCCGATTCAGTGCGAAGGGGGAGACAATCACTTCAGGAAGGAGTTCTTCGTTCAGCTCCGGACAATTTGTGACGAGAGTGACATCCTCCTCGTTTTCGATGAAGTGCAGACGGGGATGGGCATCACAGGAAAAATGTGGGCGCACGAGTATTTCGTGAAGCCCGACCTGATGTCGTTCGGCAAGAAGACGCAGATTTGCGGCTTCATGTGCAGCAAGCGGATTGATGACGTTCTCGAAAATGTTTTTCACAAGCCAAGCAGGATCAATTCCACATTCGGCGGAAACCTGGTCGATATGGTCCGTTTTCAGCGAATCCTGGAGATCATTCACGAGGAGAAGCTGGTGCAGAACTCCTTCGACGTGGGAACCCACCTTATCGGGAAACTGGAAGCTCTGCAGCAGGAATTCCCCGGATTGGTGTCGAATGCCCGTGGCCGCGGTCTCCTCTGCGCGATCGATCTCGATGAAGCTCAAAACAGAGATCAGCTCCGTGCCAAGGCCTACGAGGAGGGGCTCATCCTCATCGGATGCGGCGATCGGTCAATTCGATTCCGGCCGCCATTGAACGTTTCAAAGAAGGAAATCGACGATGGACTTCACATCATCCATCAGGCGCTGATTGAGATCAATCAGGGTAATTGAGGCACTCAGGAACTTTCGAAGGCGGTGTCGTGGAAACCAACCTACCAGAATCAACAAACGGGCTCTCTCTGAATGCCGCGATAGTGAGAGATCTCCTTACGAAGTTCTTGCGTGATGAAACAAAGAACGCCGGATTCCACCGGGGAGTCATCGGACTCTCCGGCGGAGTCGACTCCGCCGTCAGCACCTTTCTCACGGCTGAAGCATTGGGAAACGAGAACACCATGGCTGTGTTGATGCCATACCGTTCAAGCAGCTCGAAGAGCGTCGAAGACGCACGGACCGTGATTGACAAGCTGGGAATCCGGTCCGAGACTATTGATATTTCGGCGATGGTCGATGCGTATTGTGAGGCCTGGAAGGTGACAGACAGGGTCCGCCGGGGAAACGTGATGGCGCGCATGCGCATGATCGCTCTCTACGATATTTCGGCCAGGGAAGGTGCACTCGTCATCGGCACGAGCAATAAGACGGAAATCATGGTTGGATACGGGACTCTCTTCGGTGATACCGCTTCAGCCATCAATCCTCTCGGCGATTTGTACAAGACGCAGGTGTGGCAGCTCGCCGGCGAACTTGGTGTTCCGCAGAACATCGTGGAGAAGACCCCCACGGCGGATTTGTGGGAGGGGCAATCGGATGAAGACGAACTCGGGTGCAGCTATGCGCAACTCGATTCGCTGTTGTTCCGTCTCGTTGATGAACGGCGGAATGATGAGGAGCTTCAGAAACTGGGATTCGCCCCCGATTTTGTCGGTCGTGTGAAGGGAATGATCCGGAAGAATCAATTCAAGCGCAGGCCGCCCGTGATTGCAAAAGTTTCGTATCGGACGGTGAATGTTGATTTCAGGTACGCTCGCGATTGGGGAATCTAGGCCTTCCGAAGGTCCCTTCTGTCTGTCCCGCTCTTTCGAAGGGCTCCACGGTAGCAAACCCGTCCGCGTGATGAATTACGAACACAATTGTTTGAGGAGGCGCAGTGGATTCTCCGAAGACTGAGATGGAACGCAAAGATCCTTCGGATGGTCAGGTCTCTCCCGGCACCCTCTACCTCGTCGCAACTCCCATCGGCAACCTCGACGACATTACGTATCGCGCGGTCAAAGTGCTTGGCTCCGTCGACCTCATTGCGGCAGAGGACACCCGGAAGACGAAGATCCTGCTGGATCACTACGCCATCAGCAAGCCGATGCTGAGCTACTTCAGCTACAACGAACGTCAGCGGACTCCTCAGTTGATTGAGAAACTTCAACAGGGCATTTCGATCGCTCTTGTGTCCGATGCAGGCACACCCGGCGTTTCAGACCCGGCGTACTACATTGTTCGGTCTGCTCTGGAGTCGGGTATACCGATCATCCCCATACCCGGTCCATCAGCGTTCATATCTGCATTGATCGTCAGCGGACTGCCGACTGACCATTTCGTTTTCGAGGGTTTCCTGCCCGTCAAGAAGGGGAGAAAGACCAGACTCGGAATCCTATGCACTGAGCCCAGAACCATAATCTTCTATGAATCGCCTCATCGGATACTGAAAACGCTCGAAGAGATCCGCGTGACGTTTGGGGAACGCAACGTCGTCGTCGCCAGAGAACTAACCAAGAAGTTTGAAGAAATCGTCCGTGGACCCATCTCCTCCGTTCTGGCGAGCCTGACGTCCAAACCCACACGTGGGGAGTATGTCTTGGTCGTAGAAGGGTTCAAGGCCGAATAGCCCCCCAAAGCTCCATTCTTTGCACCTTTTTTGCCATCCCGAATTCCTGATCCTCACCGAACCTACCGTCAACGCCTTTGACTATCAGTCATTGGCTAACAGTCATCGGCCGCTAGTCATTGACAATTGGCCATTATTTTCCCTCTTGACAGGAACCTCGGATTGTTGTATATTGTTAGCACTCAAGAGCATAGAGTGCTAATTCTTAGTGCCTTCCATAAGTCTTTAAAATACATAATCTTATATAGGAGGTATATCATATGAATCTGAAGCCATTGGCAGATCGTGTAGTTGTAAAGCCGTCGGCCGCAGAAGAGAAGACCAAGGGCGGAATCATCGTTCCGGACACCGCCAAAGAGAAGCCAGTTTGGGGTTCAGTTGTCGCAGTTGGCCCGGGAAAGTTCTCAGATGAGGGCAAATTGATTACACCTGAGGTGAAGGTTGGAGACAGCGTGCTGTATGGAAAGTATTCCGGCACGGAAGTAACCATCGACAGCGAAGAGCTCCTCATCATGCGTGAGAGCGATATCTTTGCCATTATGCCGAAAAAGTAATTTCTGACGAAAGGAGATTTAAAATTATGGGAGCAAAGTTAATCAACTTTGACACTGATGCCCGATCTGCATTGAAGCGTGGTGTCGATCAACTTGCAAATGCGGTAAAGGTCACGCTGGGACCCAAGGGTCGCAACGTCGTCATTGACAAGAAGTTCGGTGCGCCGACCATCACGAAGGATGGCGTTACTGTTGCGAAGGAAGTGGAACTCACGGATCCGATCGAGAACATGGGCGCTCAGATGGTACGCGAAGTTGCGTCGAAGACCTCTGATGTGGCCGGCGACGGAACAACGACCGCCACAGTGCTCGCACAGGCAATCGTTCGTGAAGGACTCAAGAACGTCACGGCCGGTGCCAATCCGATGGATCTGAAGCGCGGCATCGATCTCGCCGTTCAGAAGATCGTCGAAGGCCTGAAGGAAATGAGCAAGACCGTGGGCGACGATAAGGAGAAGATTGCCCAGGTTGGATCAATCTCCGCCAACAACGATCGCGCAATCGGTGAGCTGATTGCCAACGCCATGGAAAAAGTCGGAAAAGACGGCGTGATCACAGTTGAGGAAGCAAAGGGAACTGAGACGACGCTCGATGTGGTCGAAGGTATGCAGTTCGACCGCGGCTACCTCTCTCCGTACTTTGTGACAGACGCGGAGACAATGGAAACCATTCTTGAAGATCCGTACATCCTGATCCACGACAAGAAGATCAGCGCGATGAAGGATCTTCTCCCGATGCTCGAGAAGGTTGCGCAGTCTGGTCGTTCGATTCTCGTTATCGCAGAAGAAGTCGAAGGCGAAGCACTGGCGACCCTCGTGGTCAACAAACTGCGCGGCACACTCCGCGTCTGCTCTGTGAAGGCTCCGGGATTCGGAGATCGGCGCAAAGCGATGTTGGAGGATATCGCAGTTCTGACAGGCGGCACCGTGATTTCGGAAGAGAAGGGCTTCAAGCTCGAAAACGCTCAGCTCTCCTACATGGGAACGGCAAAGCGCGTCACAATCGACAAAGACAACACAACGGTTGTCGAGGGTGCGGGCAAGAAGGAAGACATCAAGAAACGCATCAACGAGATCAAGCAGCAAATCGACAAGACCACATCGGACTACGACAAGGAGAAGCTGCAGGAGCGTTTGGCGAAGTTGTCGGGTGGTGTTGCCGTGCTGAAGATCGGTGCATCGACTGAAGTCGAGATGAAGGAGAAGAAGGCACGTGTCGAGGACGCGCTGCACGCTACACGCGCTGCGGTGGAAGAAGGCATCGTTCCCGGTGGTGGCGTCGCATATCTGCGCTGCCAGAAGAAGCTCGAAGAAGTCAAAGCGGCCAACGAAGACCAGAAGATCGGCGTCGAGATTATCCGTCGTTCAGTCGAAGAGCCCATTCGATTGATCGTCGAGAATGCCGGCCTCGAAGGTTCCGTTGTTGTCAACAAGATCAAAGAAGGCAAGGACGACTACGGTTTCAACGCTCAGACTGAGCAGTACGAGAACCTGATCAAAGCCGGTGTCATCGACCCGACGAAGGTCGCTCGTATCGCTTTGGAGAATGCTGCCAGCGTTGCTGGACTTCTGTTGACGACGGAAGCAACAATCGTTGAGAAGCCAGAGAAGGACAAGTCGCCCGCGATGCCTCATCCGGGTGGTATGGGCGGGGATATGTACTAGCCCCCCATTACCAGAAGTGCTCCAACACCCTCCTGTTCAATACGAGCAGGAGGGTTTTTGTTTTAACAAGGGTGATGGTCCCTTATCCGGAATAAGCCGGAGTGCGGGCTACCTTTCCGATTCACGTGAAGTGCGTGGCACTTCCACGCTCACCGTCGATAGTACCACGCGTCTGCGATATCCGGCCGTCTTGCTTGTACTTCCATATTTGGCTACATTGACCTTGCTTATGCGCATTCCCGTCGAGAAAATTGAAGAAATACGCTCCGCAAATGACATCGTTGATGTGATTTCGCAGCATGTGCGGCTGAAAAAGCGGGGGAAGAACTTCGTCGGCCTTTGCCCCTTTCACCAGGAAAAGACCCCATCGTTCACCGTAAGCACGGAAAAACAGGTCTTTCACTGCTTCGGCTGCGCGAAGGGGGGAAACGTCTTCACGTTTGTGATGGAGTTTGAAAAAGTCTCTTTTACGGAAGCTGTCAGATCGCTCGCAGAGAAGGCGGGAATTACGATCTCCTTCACGGAGGCAGATCAGGAACAGCAGAACGAAATCGAAGGCCTCTATAATGCCTGCCGGTTTGCGGGACTGCATTTCTATACAAGTCTTACGAAGACTGATGAAGGGCGCGGCGCCGTCGAGTACTATCATCAACGCGGGTTTACCGATGAGACAATCAGGACGTTCGGCCTCGGATACTCACTCCATTCGTGGGATGGGTTCCTCAACCGGGCAAAGGAAGAAGGGCTCAAACGGGAAGACCTTCAAAAAGCCGGCCTGATCAGGACGAGGGAGGATGGCACCGATTACGACTATTTCCGAGGCCGGGCAATGTTCCCGATTTTCACGACCACGGGGAGAGTCGTGGGCTTCGGTGCAAGAAAGCTCCGCGAAGACGATCCGCTCGGCAAGTACATCAATTCGCCTGAAACCCCGATTTACAACAAAAGCCGCATCCTCTACGGCCTCTTCCATTCAAAGGACGCAATCCGCACGGAAGACAATTCCTTGATGGTGGAAGGATATGCCGACTTGATTTCGCTCTACCAGGCGGGGATTCAGCATGTCGTTGCCTCCAGCGGCACGGCGCTCACGGAGGAACAGGTTCAACTCATTTCACGTTATAGCAAGAAGCTGACGCTCGTGTACGACGCCGATTCGGCCGGATCCAACGCGACAATCCGGGGGATGGACATCGCCCTTGCGCAGGACCTGGATGTTACGATCGTCCAGCTGCCGGAAGGGGAAGACCCTGATTCGTTTGTGAAGAAATCGGGGGGGAAAGAATTCCGGAAACTTCTCGATCAGGGAGTATCCTTCATCGATTTCAAGGCAAAACAATTCCTGAAGGCCGGCGCCTTCTCAACCCCTGAAGGAAAGGCACAGGCGGTGAGGTCCATCGTCCAATCGATTGCGAAGATGAAGGACGAGCTGAAGCGGAATTTCTATATCAAAGAGGTCGCCACAAAGTACGATATCTACGAGTCTGTTCTCTACCGTGAATTGGATCGATGGACTGTCGACAAAAATCGTCCGGTCAGCAGCCGGCCCGACTTCGCTCAACGGTTGCAGACGGCTTCCGAGACTTCAAAGACCGGAAGCGTACCTGCCGGCAAGAAAGAAGCTCCCGTGGCAGAGCGCGACATCCTGAAGCTTCTGCTCGAGCATCAGGCCGACATGGTCGGTTTCATTTTTTCCTACATCACCGTTGACGACATCTCCGATCCGCAGTTCAAGAAGATTATCGAGTTTCTTCTCGCCCGGTTCGATGAGAAGGGGCCTGGAACGGTAACGGAGTTTGTGAATGAAATCGAAGACCCGGTGTCCAAGGGTCTCGTGACCGACATCGTGATGAGCAAGTACGACATCAGCAAGAGGTGGGAGAGTAGTGAGATGGTCTTTGAGGAAGTCGATCCCTGGAGGGTTGCCCGGGATGCGATTGTCGCGATGGTCAAGAGGAAACTCCACGCACAGATTGAAATCAACCGGCGCGCACTGAAGGACGCTTCCGCCCGGGGTGCCGATGTGCAAGCGTTGATGCAGCGAAACCAGGAATTGACGGCTCAGTTGGGTAATGTCGATGCAGGCATGCTTTTCAAGCCCAGCTGACAGTTATGCTTTGTTGGTGTTGAGTAGATTGCGATTTCACAGCCACATGTTTTGATTCTCTCACAGTGATTGAAGAGGTTCGATTGCCGCGCACGACGCCACTGATGATCTACCTGGTCCCCGGGAAATGCGATTTCTGCGGTTGCTGCGTCGGTGTGTGTCCCGAGGACGCCATCGAACTCCTTGAATCCGAGATACGGATCATCGACGAGCGCTGCACGAACTGCCGCAAGTGCGTTTGGGCGTGTCCGTGGGAAGTGATTGAATTCCATCGTGAAGGCATCGACCATCTGCCGAAAGAGATGTCGCTGCCGCAGGAACATCCCCCCTCATTCTAGAGATCAAGAGACCGATGAACGATGCGTATGACGTCATTATCGTAGGAGCGGGACCCGCCGGATCAACGGCCGCCCGGTTCGCTGCCGCCGGAGGAGCCTCTGTCCTTGTCCTGGAGAAAGACCGGGACGTCGGGTATCCTGTCCGGTGCGGAGAAGCGGTCAGCCATGAAGGGGTCGTTCAGTTTATCGAACCTGACCAGCGTTGGATTGCCGCGACGGTCACGAAATTCAGAATCATCTCCCCGGACGGCAACTCGATCGTGCCGCGGCTCGACGGCGTTGCATACGTTCTTGAACGGCGGATCTTCGACTACGAGCTTGCGAAGCTTGCAGTCCGTGAAGGAGCGGAGGTCGTCACGAAGGCGTATGCGTACGATCTTCTGAAAGAAGACGGCCGGGTGGTCGGTGTGCGCGCGATCATCAAGGACAAGAAAGTCGAGATCCGATCGAAGGTGGTTGTTGGGGCCGACGGTGTGGAGAGTCGGGTCGGCAAATGGGGCGGGATCGATACAACATGTCACATCCACGACATGGAGAGCTGTGCTCAGTTCACGCTTTCAGGCATCCAGGTGGAACAGGGAATCCTCGAATTCTACTTTGGTGATAACGTTGCCCCCGGCGGATATCTCTGGGTCTTTCCAAAAGGGAAAGACAGTGCAAACGTCGGCATCGGCATCAGCGTCGAGTTGGCGAAAGAAAAGTCGGCAGTGCGATACCTGGAAGAATTTGTCGGGAAGAAGTATCCGAACGCAGCGATTCTCACCCGGATCGCGGGAGGTGTCCCGTGTGCAAAAACGTGTGACGACATCGTGAAGGGATCTGTGCTCCTCGTGGGAGATGCGGCCCACCAGGTCAATCCGACGAGCGGTGGGGGGATCATCAGCGGGATGATCGGGGGCATGATCGCCGGTCAGATCATCGCTGAAGCCGTGGCGAAGAACGATATGGCGCATCTTGATGAGTATCAGAAGCGTTGGAGCAAACGGCTTGGCTGGCGTCACGAAGTGTTCTACAGAATCAAGGAAGCGATCTCCTCATTCTCCGACGAGACCTTGAACAAGATCTGCATCGATGGACTGAAGCTGCCGGAAGAGAAACGAACAGTCGGGGGCATTTTCCGGACAGCGCTCTGGAACCAGCCTTCGATTCTCCTGGATGTCGCGAAAGTGTTCATTTCCTGACGGCTGTTATGAAGGAAACATCGATCTAACCCTTACTCGGAGTCTTCCACTCTCTCCCTGCCTTGATACTCTGAGCACCGTGCAGTATATTGATCAATAACCATTGATGCGGAGCAGTGAAAGAACGCACATTTGAGAATGTTCTCATCGTTCGGACCGATCGGATCGGTGATGTCGTTCTGACACTCCCGATGGTCCCGGTGTTGCGTGAGAGCATGCCGCGGATCAGAATCTCGATGCTGCTTCGGTCTTACACCAGCGCGTTGGTTGAAGGATTTGCCGGGCTCGATCACATCATTTCCTGCGACACATCGGGGGAGCAGAAGGGGTTTCTTGCGTTGCTTGCAGAGCTTCGGGCTCAGCGATTTGATCTTGCCATTGTTTCCCACCCGACTCTCCGTATTGCACTTCTGACAGCGCTTGCCGGTGTGCCGGTACGCGTGGGGTCGGGATATCGATGGTATTCGTTCCTATTCAACAAGAGAGTTTTTGAGCACCGCAAAACCGCTGAGAGGCATGAGGCGGAATACAACCTTTCGTTGCTTCAGGAAATTGGGATTCGCACTCCAGGCGTTCCCCGAATCATACTCCCCCTCGCGAAAGGGGCGCATGAAGCCGCCGCCGAAGAACTCAAGAGACTCGGCATTGGGCAGACGGAGAGGTTCGTGGTGATCCACCCGGGTAGCGGAGGATCAGCACGGGATTGGAGTGCGCAGAACTTCGGCGACCTCGCAAAGGGTCTGGCTGCCGATGGTGCCAGAGTCGTTGTCACAGGGATTGCAGCAGAGGAGGAACTGGTGAGGCAGGTATTGACGCGTGCTGGGGGAGCTGCTGTGGGGAGCGTGGGCCGAATGCCGCTCAAGGTCCTGGCGGCGTTTCTTGGTAATGCGGAGCTTTTCGTTTCAAATTCCACGGGGCCGCTGCACATTGCCGCGGCGACCGGAACGCCGGTGATCGCCTTCTATCCCCCTATTCTCGCATGCAGCCCCCGCCGCTGGGGGCCGCTGAGTGACAGGAAGGCTGTCTTCATGGCTGATAATGTCGTGTGCCCGCGCTGTAAAGGGGGGCCATGCCAGGGAAATGACTGCATGGACCAGATCAAGGTTGGGGAAGTGCTGAATGCAGCCCGGAACCTCATTTCCCGGAAAGAACGATCATAATGATGAACACGATGTGCGGACGCATTGCATTGACGGCGATTATTCTGACGGTCGCGATTTCCGCTGAAGTTGTGTCGCAAGACTCACTCGGCAGGGCGCTCTTGTCCCGGGGGAGTCTCTACGGGTCGAACACGATGCTCCGTACGGTTCCGCATGGAGCGTTCGCCGAAGGAGAGCGCCTGGTCTTCGATGTGGGTTACAGTTTCATAACCGCCGGGGAAGCAGTCATGAGCATCCCGAAATCCGATTCGATGTTCGGTCGGTCGGTGTATCAGGTTCTCTTCACCGTGAATTCGACGAAGACGTTCTCCTGGATCTATAAGGTGGATGACCGCTACGAGACGTATCTTGATGTGCTCGGGATTTTCCCTTGGCACTTCACGCAAAGGGTGCGGGAGGGATCTTACAGCCGGGATTTCAGCGCCTGGTTCGATCAGGTGAAAAACATCGCGTATTCTGGTGACAAGCAGTACCCAATCCCGCCGTACGTCCATGACGCGGTGTCGGCGTTCTATTTTATCCGGACGCTCGACTACTCGAAGTCCCGCATTGGCGAGAAGATGATGCTGCAGAATTTTTTCAGAGACACAACGTATTCGCTCGAGGTGAAATTCCTGGGCCGGCAGAGGATCGAGGTGGACGCGGGAACGTTCAACTGCATTATTGTCGAGCCGCTCATGAAAGAGGGAGGGCTGTTTAAGAGCGAGGGGAGGGTCCTCATCTGGCTGACTGACGATGAACGGAAGATTCCGGTCAAAGTAAGCACAAAGGTTGTCGTTGGATCCATCGATGCGGAGTTGAGAGAATACTCCGGCATCAACGGCCCCATAGGGGCAAAGGTACGGTAACTGCCATGTCAAAATACAAACAGATCAAGCTCTCCGGTATCAAGACCATTTCCATCGCCAAGCGGAAAAGCAAGGTCTCGCCGAAAGACTTTGCCCGCGTGATCGATCCCCGGAAGGCACGCGTCGCCGAATTTGTGGATTCACTGCCGCGCATCCTTATGGCGGACGAGCTGCGTGAGCTTGTGAGCGACATTGAACGCTCCCGTCGCCGCAAGAAACCGGTGATCCTGATGATGGGCGCCCACGTCATCAAGGTGGGCTTGTCTCCTCTGATCATCGATCTGGTCAGGCGGGGAGTGATCACCCACGTGGCTATGAACAGTGCCTCGGCTATCCATGACGTCGAAACCGCGATGTGGGGACAGACTTCTGAAGATGTGGCAGTCAACATCATGGACGGGAAATTCGGGATGTCGAAGGAGACGGGAGAATTCATCAACCGCGCGCTCGTACGCGGGTTTGCCGAGACCAGCGAAGGGTATGCCGAGACGCTTGCAAAGAAACTCATCGCTTCGAAAGCTCCGCACCTTTCTGTCAGCATTCTTGCGGCGTGCTACGAGCAGAATGTCCCCGTCACGGTCCATGCCGCAATCGGAACCGACATCATACACCAGCAGCCAACGATGGACGGAGCGGCCACAGGCGAAATGAGTTTCCGAGATTTCAAGATCTTCGCAAACTCCGTCAAGGAACTCAAAGGGGGCGGAGTTGTTCTGAACGTGGGGTCTGCAGTGATTCTCCCGGAGGTATTTCTGAAAGCGCTCACGGTCGCCCGCAATCTTGGATACAAAGCGCAGGGGTTCTCAACGGCGAATTTTGATATGATCAGACAATACCGCCCTCAGGTAAACGTCGTGGAACGGCCGACGCGGACGTCTGGAAGAGGATATTCTTTCACCGGGCATCACGAAATCATGATTCCATTGCTCGCATCGATGATCAAGCTGCACGTGACCAAAGGATAGATGTCCTTGACTCATCTGACCGAACCATCGATGCCCGCACCCGTGCCGCCTCCGACGGCGCCTTTTGTTGAGAGGTACGGCATCTCGCCAGTCTTGTTCGCCTTCGTATGCCTCCTGATCGTCTTCGTGTTGTATCAGCTCATCGGCGGATTCCTCACCCTGTTGTTGGTGGGCAGCAAGGTGACTCCCGACAATGTGATGATGCACAGAATCTTCACGATGTCCGGGCAGATTCTGTTCATACTGGTTCCAACCCTCATGTTCGCGCGGTTGCTGGACCATCGATTCGCCGGTGTGTTCCCATGGCGCATGCCGAAAGCGGGTGAGTCGGTCTTTGCGGTTCTTAGCCTTCTCTTTCTTCAGGAGGTTATGCAAATATATATGTATTTCCAGGACCGGATCCCCCTCCCTCAAGGGCTGAAAGAGATTGTCGAACCAGCGAAGCAACTCGTGGAAGAGATGTTCCGCACACTCGTCTCGGCCAACAGTGCGTGGGAACTCATGCTCGTGGTTCTTGTCGTAAGCATTACACCCGCAATCGTGGAAGAGCTTCTGTTTCGCGGACTGGTGCAAAGCAGCTTTGAACGGAGAATGAAAGCCATGAATGCCGCGATCTGGACGGGCGTTATCTTCGGTTTATTCCATTTTAACCCGTTCGCGCTTGTGCCCTTGATTATTCTGGGTTGTTTTTTTGGGATTCTCCGGATGCGTTCGAGAAGCATCGTAATTGCGATGAGCCTTCATTTCCTGAACAACGGACTCGCCGTGGTCGTCTCGTTTTTCCAGATGGATGACAAGATGGTTCTCGGCGCCGCCAAAGGAGTGGAGATCAACCCTGCAGCGATCCTTGCGCAGCTCTTCCTGTTTTCCATGCTTTTCGTTGTTTCATTCACCTCCTATCTGCGTGTGACGGCTGACGTAAGAGCGGCGGATGACGCCCATAGGTAGGCCGTCGTGCGATGTCCCTGTGGTGAATGGTGGTGCCATCAGAAACTCTCTTTGATCTAGAACTGTTCTTCTTGGTATGGAGTCACCCGTGAAATCATCACGTTTCAGTTCACTCCCGACGCGCCTTGCCGTGGCCCTGGTGGCAATCCCCGTCATTGTCTGGGCTGCGATGGCCGGAAGTTATTTCTTTTTTGCCCTCGTGGCCGTGATCTCCGCCGTATCGTTGCATGAGTTTTACGTCCTCGCCGAGACGAAAGGTGCCTTTCCACAAAAAGCAGTGGGCATAGCGGGCGGATTCCTGGTGAACGCGGCATTCATCTACGAGCGGCTGCAGGTGGAGGTATTCAGTTTCTTTGCTTCCCGGGGATTCCCTCTTTCCATGTTCTCGCAGCTGCAATTCCTTCTGGTTACACTTCTTGTCTTCCTTCTGGTTGTTCTTTTGATTGAGTTGTTCCGCCAGAAGGGATCTCCAATGATGAACGCGGGGGCGACGGTATTCGGAGTGATGGTGGTCTCGTTGTTTTTCGGCACGCTCATCGAGATTCGTGAATTGTTCCCGTTCGGCTTTCCTGTTTCCAAATTTTTCAGCGTCGCAATGGCCGGCGACCTGGAGCTTGCCACGATCTCCCGCTGGGGCGGCTACACGATCGTGTCACTCCTTGCGAGCATCTGGATTTGCGACACGGCAGCGTATTTTGGCGGGTTGACGTTCGGGCGTCACCGGCTGTTCGAACGTGTGAGTCCGAAGAAATCATGGGAAGGCGCTGTCTTCGGGTTTGTCGGCGCTGTGCTTGCGATGCTCGCAGCACGCGCTCTCGTTCTCGACTATCTCCGACTTCAGGATGCTTTGATCCTCGGCGTCATTGTCGGGATCTTCGGACAACTTGGGGATCTTGTTGAGTCGAGATTCAAGCGCGACGCGAACGTGAAGGACTCGTCTGCGCTCATCCCCGGCCACGGCGGAGTGTACGATCGATTCGACAGCCTGGTGTTTGTAGCCCCCATTGTGTATCTTTACATTGATTTTGTCGTGCTCTCGTGACCACTTTCAAAAATAACCTGAAGCCGAAAATCAGCATCGTGACTCTGGGATGTTCGAAGAACCTCGTAGACAGCGAAGTGCTGCTTGGGCAGCTTACCGGAGGGAAGGCAAACATTGTCGATGACGTGGACGACGCCGACATTGCTGTGATCAATACATGCGGCTTCATCGAGGCAGCGAAGCAGGAATCCATCGACGCGATTCTCGAGGCGGTCGAGAGGAAGAACCAGGGGAAGCTGAAAAAGGTCGTGGTGATGGGCTGTCTTTCCGAGCGTTTTGCGAAGGATCTTGCGGCTGAAATCCCCAGCGTTGACGCCTATTTTGGCTCCCACCACATCGCTCAAATTGTTCGTGAGCTCGGGGTTGAATACAGGGAGGAGCTTCTCGGTGAACGCCAGCTTACAACACCCTCCCATTACGCGTATCTAAAAATCTCCGAGGGATGCGACAATCCCTGCTCGTTCTGCGCAATTCCGTTGATGCGAGGCCTGCATGTTTCACGGCCGCTCGGACAACTCGTCACCGAAGCGCATCATCTCGCTTCCCGCGGCGTAAAAGAACTCATACTGATCGGTCAGGACACGACGTACTATGGTCTTGACCTGCAGAAGGATCGTCAGCTCGACGCACTGCTGAGCGAGCTCGCAGGTGTTGAGGGAATCGAATGGATCAGGCTGATGTACGCCTATCCCGCGAAATTTCCCAAGAGCATTCTGAGCGTCATCCGCGACAACCCGAACATCTGCCGCTATCTTGACATGCCTATTCAGCACGTTGCGGACGAGGTCCTGAAGTCCATGCGAAGAGGCGTCACGAACCGGTCTCTGAGAGATCTCCTCTCTGAGATCAAGACCGCCGTCCCGGGCATAGGCCTGCGGACAACGCTGATAGTCGGATATCCGAACGAAACCGACGACGATTTTGAGCAGCTGTGCGAATTTGTAAATGAAGTGAGATTCCATCGGCTCGGAGTTTTTACGTACTCTCAGGAAGAGGGGACCACGGCGTTTGACCTGGGTGATCCCATTCCGACAGAGCTTAAAGAAGAGCGACGGGCCAGAATCATGGAATTGCAGCAGCGGATTTCAGAAGAACACAATGAGTCGATCGTTGGGTCGGATGTCAGGGTCCTGATCGACAGAGTTGAAGATGAGTTCTTCGTAGGACGGACGGAGTGGGACGCACCTGAAATTGATCAGGAAGTATACGTAAAGAGCTCGGCGGCCCTGCCAATCGGGAGTTTTGTGGACGCCCATGTGACGCGCTGCACGGAGTACGATCTCTATGCAGAGGTGTCCGGAACCACCATTGATAGAAGGATATAGGACCATGCGCATCACCAGAGGTCTGTTCATCATCTTGGGGTTATTTGGAATGGCGATGTCGCTCGTCACGACCGGGCACGCTCAAACGGAGATGCGGCGGGGGCTCGTGGAAGCCGGACCCGCGTTCTACGCCGATGCCATTGCCTATGCGTCGGATCAACCTCAGAAATCGCGTCTCGATGTCTATGTGCAAGTTCCGCATGAGGAGATCCGGTTCGTCAAAGAAGGGGATCAATACATCGGCCGCTACGAGATTACGCTTTCTCTGTTTAGTCCATCCAAAACTCTGACGCACGAGCAAACCTGGACTGTCGATGTCCCCGTCGCTGAGTTTTCCCAGACCACGCAAAGTAAGCTCCACAGTCTGACACACCGGACCGTGGACGTTGAACCGGGAAATTATCAAATGACGATCCAGCTCCGGGATCAGGAATCGCGCAAGTCTTCTCAGCTGAAGAAGTCGCTTCTCATCACTGATTTCACCAAGGATTCTCTCTCTCTGAGTGATATCATGCTCGTGAACCGGTTGTCGACAGATGGAGAGAAGCGGACGATTGTCCCGAACATCCCGGGAAGCGTCAGCAATCTCGCCGAAGGGTTCTTCGTGTTCTTCGAAGCCTACACGCGGCATGCGTTCGACTCGCTGGTGTTTGAATCGAAGATCTACGATTCGAGGAAAAACGAAGTGGCCAGTTACACTCAGTCAGAGGCCACCGTCGGGACCAAGACGCAGATTTTTCTGAAACTTGACAGCACCGGGCTGCGCATGGGGACGTACTACCTTTCCGTTGTTGCGGCAGGCAAGGTCGGCTCGGGCACCGGTCAAGTCACAGTCAAGTCCTCGACTTCCAGAACGTTTACTGTGCGCTCGGCGGATCTTCCGGTCGCAATTATCGACCTGCAAAAAGCGATCGATCAGCTGATCTATATCGCCCGTGAAGCAGAGCTGGATTATGTCCGCTCCGCTACGACCGAAGAAGACAAACGTAAAAGGTTTCTCGAGTTCTGGTCCAAACGTGACCCCGATCCTCAAACCCAGCGGAACGAGCTTATGGAGGAATACTACGGCCGGGTCCAGTACGCGAATCAGTCCTTCACACACTACCTTGAAGGATGGCGGACGGACATGGGGATGGTGTTCATCCGGTTTGGAAGCCCTGACAACATCGAACGTCACCCGTTCGATGTCGATAACAAGCCGTATGAAATATGGTACTACTACCAATTGAATCGCCAATTCATTTTTGTTGACGAGACGGGATTCGGAGACTACCGGCTCCGTTATCCCACAACCGATCTGTGGGGAAGGATGCGTTGATCCTGATGCAGCGATTTCGGACACGAAAAGCCAGCGCGGCATGCAGTTCGCCTGGCTTTTTCCATTTGGCCGTATGGTGTTGCGCGTTCGTGTTGTGTCCATGCATGGTCGCAGCCCAGTCTGAACGCCGTGTCAGCGCGATCGTTGTGACAGGGAATTCAAGAGTGTCCAGCGCGACAATCCGTTCCTGGATGGAGACGAAAGAAGGGGGCTCGTTCTTACCGTCGGATTCAGCGCGCATCGCAGCCGGGTTTTCTTCAGAGGGTTTTCTCTTCGCAGCGGTCGATTCGGTACGGTTGATCCCGATGGCAGACAGCTCGACGGTAACTGCCGTGATCTCGGTGCATGAGGGTAAGAGGGCCTTTGTTGCTTCGGTAAAGATGGAGGGGCTGAAATCGCTCGAACAGGTGGATGCCGAACGCCTCATCGAAACACAGATAGGGACAAAGTTCGTACCGGCCATTCTCGAACGTGATGTGAGCAGATTGCTTGACAGCTATGAACAATCGGGGTTTCCGTTCGCGAAGATCGAGATCCGGGATATCCGCTTCGAGGAGCTGAAGGACTCTGTCGCGACTTTTCTGACTCTCGCCATCGCCGAAGGGGCATTGGCGAAGATTCGCGATCTTCGAATCGAGGGGAACACAACCACAAAAACCAGCGTCATCACGCGGGAGGCCCGCCTGGTTGAAGGGGAGGTGTTGCGCGGAGGCCACCCGATGCTCGTCAAGCAGCGGCTCGAACATATGCAGCTGTTTTCCAGTGTCTCAATGCCGGAGCTCTTTGTGAACCAGGATGGGACTGTCGGACTCCTGGTGAAAGTGACCGAAGGAAACCCGAACCGGTTCGACGGAGTCGTCGGTTATGTTCCCTCGGGTAGTACAGGCACGGGCGGATACCTCACCGGGTTGGTTGACGTCCAGTTCCGCAACATTCTTGGAACGGCGAGAAAGCTCACGGCACGATGGTATCGGGAAACGGAGTCGTCACAGGAAATCGAACTGCGCTATCGCGAGCCATGGATTGCATCGCTCCCCCTCAATGGTGAAGCCGGATTTGCACAGAGAAAACAGGATTCGACCTTCATCCGCAACGAATACAGGTTCTCTGGTGAACTCATGGCCACCGACGAACTCAATCTTGGAGTTGTGTTTTCAAGTGAGCGTGTCCTGCCGACGGAAGGTTTTGGCGTCCTTGTCGCAAGTAAAAGTCATACGACGAGCGTCGGAGTGTCTGTCTCGTATGATTCACGGAACGATCCCGTCACGCCTTCGAGTGGATTGAGGTATCGCACCGAGTACCAGACGGGTGTCAAAGAGACGCAGAACTCGCTGTCGTCGTCGAGTGATCATGCGTCCACTCAGAAGCTGGCGTTTGATCTGGAGTACGACATCTCGCCGGTACAGAACCAGGTGCTTTCGGTGAGTCTGTCAGCAAGGAACTTCAGCAGCGGGGCCGTTGAGCAGAGCGACCTGTTCCGATTGGGAGGTTCAAATACGCTTCGTGGGTACCGGGAGGGACAGTTTCTGGGTTCCCGTGTCGCATGGTCGAATGCGGAATACCGGCTTCTGACTGGACCTCGCTCCTACGCATTCGGGTTCATCGACATCGGCTACATTCTCATGCCTGATCGCGCGCAGGCAGGTCTCGTGCAACAGGAAACCAACAAGATCGGATACGGCGCAGGAATACGTCTCGATACTCCGTTGGGACTTATGGGCGTCAGCCTCGCTTTCGGTGAGGGGGACACATTCAGTACCGCAAAACTCCATATACGGTTGATCAATGAATTTTAAGAATCTCGACCCGCGCATCGAACTGTTGCGCCCTGTCAACCTTGCGATTGTCTTTATGACTGTCGCGGTTGCGGGCGTCCTTGCCAAACCGTCCGGCTTGGACTGGCTGCTGATCATTGTTGCTTCCATCGCGGCGTCCTCGATTGCCGGCGGTGGAAATGCGATCAACGATTACTTTGACATCAAGACGGACAAAATAAACCGTCCTGATCGCCCGCTGCCGAGGGGAGCGCTCAAACTTGGCGACGCGAGAAGACTCTGGATCACCACATCTGCGTTCGGTCTCGTCTTGAGCCTTCTGCTTGGAATCTGGGGAGTCGTCATTGCAGTCGTCTGGGTTGGCGGGCTATATTTCTACAGCCAGCGTTTGAAAGGAACTGTTGTGGCAGGGAATGTCGCGGTGGCGTTCATGACAGCGCTCGCATTCCCCTTCGGTGCGGCCGTTGCGGGCCGTCCTGATCTCGGCATCTATCCCGCGATCTTCGCATTCCTCGCCAACCTTGCCCGGGAGCTTCTCAAAGACGTCGAGGATGTCGATGGCGATGCAACAGTGGGAGCCGAGACGCTCCCCGTAAAGCATGGTCCTGAGGCGGGGCTCCTTGGAGCGTCGATTGCCATCGGTGTGCTCATCCTGACGACGTTTGTGCCATTTGTTGCCGGAGTGTACGACCTGCGGTATCTGCTCGTTGTTCTCTTTGTGAACCTCGCTCTCGCGTATGTGATTATTGCGATGTGGTATGATTCAACGCTCTCGAATTTGAAGCGGTTAAGTCTTATCTTGAAAGTGTGTATGGTCGCCGGTATCTTTGCCGTGTTTCTTGGTTCCTGAATATGGAAGTGACGATCTCCAAGCCGAAGCAGAAGAAACAAGTCCCGACGCTCGAGTTGGAAGCGACGTATTGGGCTCAAGGGCTCGAACACATTGCCGGAGTTGATGAGGCAGGGCGTGGACCGCTCGCGGGGCCTGTGGTCGCAGGTGCTGTCATCCTTCCGAAAGGGCTCTGCATCGATGGGGTCAACGATTCGAAAAAGCTGAGCGCCAGGCAGCGGGAAGTGCTCTACCATCGGATCTTCGACGCGGCATTGTCCGTAGGCGTCGGCATCGTGAGCCATGAAGTAATCGATCGGATCAACATTTACCAGGCGTCGATTCTGGCAATGCGAAAAGCGATCGAGAACCTGACACTACCGCCGGCGATCGTTCTTGCGGACGGGAACAGCTTCAAACACGAAGAGCTACGATATCATAACGTGATCGACGGCGATGCGCTCTCGGTGACGATCGCCGCATCCTCAATCGTTGCGAAGGTGACGCGGGATAACCTGATGCGAGACTACCACGACCAGTACCCTGAATACGGATTCGATCGTCACAAGGGATATGGAACCAGGATTCATGTCGAAGCACTTCGGCACTACGGACTCTGCCCGATTCACCGCCGGACATTCCATATCCCGGAACTCAAAGAGCTCTCCACTGAAGGGCGCTCCGTGCGATGAACAAGCACCAGAAGGGACGATTGGGGGAAGATCTTGCGGCGCGGTTCCTCGAGGAACAGGGATACCGGATCATCGAACGCAACTACCGGTATGACCGGGGGGAGATCGATATCATCGCTCAGGATGGGACAATCCTCGTGTTCGTCGAGGTGAAGTCTCGCGAGAGCGAAGCGTCCGGGCCGCCCGAGGAATCGGTCACGCCCTCCAAGGAAGAGCAATTGAAGAAGGTGGCTGAAGGATACTTGTTCGAGCGCAACATTGAGCATCAGCCATGCAGATTTGACGTCGTTGCCATTACTATTGTGAATGGAATTCCAGGGATTCGCCTCCTGCAGAACGCAATCTCATAAGAAGGCCCCGGAGCAGGTCGGGATCTTCACACCCACACCAACAAGAATCAGATGAATCTCCTCAACAACAGTTCCGGAATCTATACCGACTACTACCAGCTCACAATGGCGCAGGGCTATTTTCTGACCGGTCGGTCTGATGCAGTGAGTTGTTTCGACTATTTCTTCCTGGAAAACCCTTTCCATGGTGGTTACGTACTCTTTGCCGGATTGACGGACGTTCTGGAAATGATCGAAGGGTTCTCGTTCAGCGATGAAATCATTGAGTATCTCAGGGGCCTCGGGTTGAAAGAGGAGTTCCTCCGGTATCTACGGTCGTTCAAGTTCAGGGGCTCGATCACTTCGGTACGGGAAGGAGAGGTCGTATTTCCGCTCGAACCGTTGCTGCGTGTCGAAGGTACGCTCATCGAGGCACAGCTCATTGAAACGCTTCTGTTGAACATACTGAATTTTGAATCGCTCATCGCGACGAAGGCTTCCCGGGTGAAGGCCGCGGCGGGAGGGCGTCGTGTGATGGATTTTGGTCTCAGGAGGGCTCAGGGGTTGGGCGGCATCCATGCGACGAAGGCCGCGATCATCGGCGGCATCGACGCCACTTCCAATGTCTACGCGGCGTTTCACAACGACCTCGAGGTGTCAGGCACGCAGGCCCATTCGTGGGTGCAAAGCTTCAGCGATGAACTGACCGCGTTCCGCAAGTTTGCCGAGGTCTATCCCGATAGCTGCATCCTGCTTGTCGATACGTACAATACACTGCGCAGTGGAGTCCCGAACGCGATCATCGTGGCGAAGGAGTTGGAGCAACGAGGCCATCGCATGGCAGCTATTCGTCTCGATAGTGGTGACCTGGCTTACTTGTCGAAGCATGCGCGGACCATGCTCGACCAGGCAGGGCTCTCGTATGTGAAGATTACGGTGTCGAACCAGCTCGATGAATATGTGATCCGAAGTCTGCTGGAAGACCAGGGAGCCCCGATTGACATGTTTGGCGTTGGAACGCGGCTGGTAACCGGACAGCCTGCTGCCGCTCTGGATGGCGTCTATAAATTGAGCATGTGCGATGGAGAGCCACGGCTCAAGTTCTCCGAGAATTACACCAAGCTGACGCTGCCAGGCGTCAAGAGTATTCATCGGTTCCTGAACGAAGACGGAATCTTTACAGCAGATGGTGTGACGCTCGACGGAGAGCCTTCACCAGAGAGTATTTATCATCCCTTTTTCTCTGAACAGCGAAGCAACCTGAAACAATGCACCTCCGAACCGCTGATGCACAAGGTCATGGAAGGGGGACGCACATTGGTCAGGAGCAGCGTCCACGAAAGCGCACAGTATGTCCAGGAGCGGCTGCTGCATCTCGCGGCGGAGCACAAACGCTTCGAGTTCCCGCATATCTATCGCGTTGGAATCTCGCAGAAACTTCTGGGTTTGCGGGCACGATTGGTCGAGGGATTTCAGCAACAGTTCTGAGGCAACAAAGGAGGCGATGGTGAAGGGCTTGTTGATCGTCGATGTACAGAATGACTTCTGCCCGGGCGGCGCCCTGGCGGTGACTGACGGAGACAAGGTGGTCCCCGTTATCAATCTCCTTTTGGGTCATTTTGACGTTGTTGTAGCTTCGAAAGACTGGCATCCGACCGCGTCTGTCCACTTCAAGAAATGGCCGCCGCACTGTGTTCGAGACACGGCCGGCGCAGAATTTCACCCGCAACTGCTGAGAGGCAAGATTCAACAGGTCTTTCTCAAAGGCACGCACGACAAAGATGACGGGTATTCCGCCTTCGAGGCCACGAATGTGGACCTGGGCACCTACCTGAGACAAGCAGACATCACCGAACTGTACGTTGTCGGCCTTGCCACCGATTACTGTGTGAAGGCCTCCGCATTGGATTCCGCGAAGAGTGGATTTCACACGTATGTGGTGACCGACGCTGTGGCTGCCGTCAACGTCCGGCCGGATGACGGGGCACACGCTCTTGATGAAATGAAACTCGCGGGGATCACGCTCCTCGATTCTTCAGAGATCCGCTGATTGCCATCAGTGCCGGGGAGTTGATAGTCTCTCAATATTCCTGTATCGTCCAGTTAGTTGCAGCCTTGTCGTGAACTGCGGATACCCGGTACCATCAGAGATTGGACCAGCACATGAATGCACTGTACCTCCTGCTTGTAGCCCTCTGCGTCATGGTCATTGCCTACCGTTACTACAGCGCCTTCATCGCAGCGAAAGTAATAGCGCTCGATGATACGCGCGTAACACCCGCGCACGAACTGAACGACGGTCAGAATTTCCATCCGACGAACAAATGGGTCTTGTTCGGACACCACTTCGCGGCCATCGCTGGAGCGGGCCCGCTGATCGGACCTGTCCTGGCTGCACAGTTCGGATATCTACCGGGTTTCCTCTGGCTGGTGATTGGTGTTGTCTTCGCGGGGGCAGTACACGATTTTGTCATCCTCGGGGCCTCGATACGGCGAAAGGGGCGGTCGCTGGCAAGCATCGCGAGATTTGAGATCAGTCCTCTTGCGGGGACCGTTGGATCCATCGCCATCCTGATTATTGTGATTATAGCACTCTCCGGCCTCGGTCTGGCCGTGGTGAATGCGCTGCGGGAGAGTTCCTGGGGAACGTTCACCATTGCGATGACGATTCCAATCGCGCTCTTTGTCGGTCTCTGGATGAACAAGATTCGTCCCGGCAAGATTACTGAAGCAAGCATCATCGGCGTCGTGAGCGTGGTGGCATGTGTTCTGCTCGGGAGTCTGATTCCGGGTTCATTCCTCGAACCGTACTTTACCCTCTCGAAGGAGGGGATCATCATCGCGATGGCCATTTATGGGTTCATCGCGTCTGTGCTTCCCGTCTGGCTGCTGCTGGCGCCCCGTGATTACCTGAGTTCCTACATGAAAATCGGTACGGTCGCAGCCCTTGTGATCGGAGTGTTCATCGTGGCGCCGCATCTGAAAATGGAGGCTGTGTCACAATATATCCACGGAGGCGGGCCGATCATCCCTGGCAAGATCTACCCGTTCATGTTCATCACAATCGCATGCGGCGCCATATCCGGATTCCATTCGCTCGTCTCTTCGGGGACAACGCCGAAAATGCTGAACAAGGAATCGGACGCCCGGATGATCGGGTACGGGAGCATGTTGATGGAAGGGCTGGTGGGTATCATCGCTTTGATAGCCGCCTGCTCACTCTGGCCTGCAGACTACTATGCGATTAACCTCTCACCGGAGAAGTTCAAGGCTCTTGGCATGACTGTCGTGAATCTCCCGGAACTCCAGAACGAAGTCGGGGAAATCGTGGCCGGCAGACCCGGAGGAGCCGTTTCGCTCGCAGTCGGCTTTGCTCAGATCTTCTCAGCAATCCCGGGCATGAAGGGGCTCATGTCTTTCTGGTATCACTTCGCGATCATGTTTGAAGCGCTCTTCATCCTGACGACGATTGATGCCGGGACCCGCATCGCGAGGTTTCTTGTGCAGGAGTTTGTCGGAAGAGTCTGGAAACCTTTTGAGCGCACAGACTGGATACCCGGAGCGTATCTCTCCACGGCTGTTGTCGTCTTCGCCTGGGCGTACTTCATCTGGGCCGGCAGTATCAGCACGATCTGGCCGATGTTCGGGACCGCAAACCAGCTTCTTGCCGGTGTGGCGTTGGCGGTCGCCTCATCTGCGATCATCAACGCGGGAAAAGTGCGCTATGTCTGGGTGACGATGATTCCAATGTTTTTCGTTTCCATCACGACGCTCGTGGCTGGATGGTACAACATTTTCGACAACTATCTCCCTTTGACTGAGAAGCCCGCCACAGCCATGCAAGGATACGTGAACAGTACATTGACCGTGATCATCATGACTTGCGCTGTGATTGTCATGGTCGAGGCTTTCCGGCGCTGGTACAAGGTCCTTGTCAAGCACGAGAACTTCACTGCCCAGGAAATGATCTTTGCCACAGAAAAGGTCACGCATCTTCCGGGTGGCGGCTGCTGCTGAGTGCCAATGATTGGGCGCTCGTTGCGTTGTCAGACAGTTAGACTGTCGGACATGAGCCTTCTTCGGCAGTTCAACTGTCGAAGAACCGATGATTGACCTTTCGCCATTGAGAATTTGTTCTTCCCCCGGCCATCCGCAACTTTTGACTCGATCCCTCGTACACACCCGAAGGCACCACGAACGTGCCGCCTGTTTTCACAGAAGATACAACCCTTCACCGTGAAAGAACCCGAATTACTCGCTGCAAGTGCACCAACCACGCAAGTCGGCATGATCTCTTTCGATGCACATCTCCAGATTCTCAAGTCGGATTGTTCCTCATTGTGGCAAAACACATCGATGGCTTTGCCGTGGTGTGGCAGGGAGTACAACGAGGAAGAACAGCAGGCGACCGAAGCAAGGGTGGAGGAGTCAATCCTCGCTGAAAAGGATATCGACGTGAACTCCGAAGAAGCGATGGCTCAGTTGCAGCGCATGAAGTCATCGGTGCGAAATATGGTCGTTCGATCGATGGACCCCGGGCGCCGCGCGGAGACAGACGAGATGCTGGGGGAGTTCTCGGATGCGGGTGACGAATTTGCGCGGCGGGCGCACTCATTTGATCCCGACCTCCAGGTCGAGGACCTCTTCCAGGCGCTTCGCAACTTGTGGATCTTGAACAGTATGCAGGCCGGGTTCGGCCTGCCGGTGCGGGTTACTCCGTCCGGAGTAGCATACAGCCTCCTCTATCCGTATTCGGATAACTTTCTTGATGATCCGGTGGTCACTGGAGAAGAGAAACGGGAGTTCAGTAAAAGATTCAGACTCCGGCTTTCAGGGTACAGCGTTCCGGCCCCTTCGAGACTCGAGGCGAAGATATCGGATCTCGTGGAGATGATAGAATCAGAATTCCCCCGATCGTCCTTTCCGGATGTCTTCGAGAGCCTGCTCGCAATTCATGCAGGCCAGGAGAAGAGCCTTCGTCAACACTCATCGTCGAAACGGTGGACGGAATCGGACCTGATGGACATCAGTATCGAGAAGGGAGGGACGTCTGTTCTGGCGGACGCTTACCTCGCCAAGGGTTATCTCTCTCTGGAAAATGCCGCGTTCTCATTCGGTTACGGTGTGTTCCTCCAGCTCATCGACGATTTGCAGGATGTGGAAGAGGATCTTAGAAACGGTCACCAAACTCTTTTCACGCTCGCTGCCTCCATGGGGACCCTTGACGCGGCGGCGAATCGGCTTCATGCGTTTACGGACGTCGTCCTCACGTTGGGCAGTCCCCGTGTTTTCCGTAACGCCGATACGTTGACAGAACTGGTGCGACGGAGTTGCCGGTTCCTGATTCTGGAATCGATAGCCCGATGCCCGCGACTGTTCAGCGAGACGTATTCCAGAAATATGGAACGGTACTCGCCGATGAGGTTTTCGCGGATACGCTGGGTGCATGAGAAAATGAAGGCGAATCAGGTGAGAGTGCGGAAGGCGCTGAAGAACAAACGCGTCTTTACGGTAATTGCAGCGTGTGTGTGATGATAAGCAGGTGCAGTTCCTGATCACTGCCTCATGAAACCCTGCGTTGTTACTCGAATGACATCCTCTGTCCAATGCGTCGGATCCAGCCTGCAGCCCAATCTAGTTCCGTTCTCGGTCTGCTGATCTCAAATCAATCCGTGTGCGTGGCGTGAGATTTGTGTATCCAGGTTCCGGGGCGAACGGGTCTTACAGGAAAGCGTAGAGGTTGATTCCGGGGAGAAAGAGCGTATAGAGTGTCCAAAGAACGAAACCAATCACGAGCGGAACGCTGATGTTGTCATCGATGGTAGTCGACATGGATTCAGTGACTGCCCCCGCGGCCGCTGCGATGATTCCCAGGACGTATTCCATCGGCAATCGTTCGATCTTCGGTGCGAGGAGAACCACAACGAGAGCAGAAACAAAGAATCCTGTCGCCCCTTCGAGAGACTTCTGAAAAAATCGATGCTTGCCAAACCGCCTTCCCACCAGGGCCGAAGTGATGTCCGAGATAATCAGGATTGCAAAGGCGTTAATGGTGATGATCTTTGGAAAGATCATCACGCAGACGATTGCCGACAGCAGGATATTCGTCGCCCCTGTCAGTCGTTTCGATTTGGAGTCTGACTCGTGCCTGCGCAGAAGCCAGCCGAACCAACGATAGAACCAGGCCTGCGTGGGCTCGTGATAGAATCTCGCGAGATCGACGATAAAGAACGCGAGAAAAACCGGCGCCAGGATCTCCAGGGCGCGTTCTCTCGAAATGAAGTAGTAGACAGTGGGGATGGAAAGCGAACAGAGGTGGATAAGCTTCCGGATGAATTCGGATTTGTACTCAATCGTCGCCTTCGCGTGAAGGAGCTCCGATTCAGGCAACTTGCGAATCGGAGCGTCCTGCACTTTCAAAGGGGATTCGCTCATGCGGTTTTCTTTGGCTTGCCGTTGTCGATTGCCTGCTCGGTCTTGGGCTGGGCAGGCTGGCTGGTCTTTGCCGCATCTGCTTCAGGCTCGCCGTTCTTACGCCGGTCAACCGGAGGCAGTTCTTCGCCCCGGATAATTCTGTCGATTTCGTCTGAATCGAGTATCTCGCGTTCGAGCAGGGCATTGGAAAGCCGGTGGAGCGTCTCGAGATCTTCGCGCAGAATCTTCTCGGACCGCTTCATCGCCACCGTAACGATCTTCCGGACTTCCAGATCAATTGCGATCGCCGTATTCTCGCTGAAGTTTCTGGTTTTCGTGATCTCGCGTCCGAGGAACAGCTCTTCTTCCTTCGCTCCGTATGCCAGAGGTCCGAGTTTCTCGCTCATCCCCCATTCACACACCATCTTCCGGGCGATTTCGGTCGCGCGCTCGATGTCATTGCCGGCGCCAGTCGTCAACTGGTTGAAGATAAGCCTCTCGGCCGCTCGTCCACCCAGTGCGTAGGTGATCATCGCATCCAGGTATTCTTTCGAGTAGGTGTGCTTTTCGTCGATCGGGAGATACGTCGTGACGCCAAGTGCGCGGCCGCGCGGGATGATCGTCACCTTGTGCACAGGGTCGGCATCGGGCAGATGTCTTGCGACAAGCACGTGCCCCGACTCGTGGTATGCGGTGACGCGCTTTTCGCGGTCGGAGATGATGAGGCTTTTCCGTTCCATCCCCATCATGACTTTGTCTTTTGCCGCTTCAAAATGCAGCATCGAGACAACCTTGCAGTTCTGTCGGGCCGCGAGAAGCGCGGCTTCGTTCGCGAGATTTGCGATGTCCGCACCGGAGAGCCCGGGCGTTCCTTTCGCGAGCACCTCGAGTTTCACGTCTTCGGCGAGCGGGATATTCTTCGTGTGGACTCTGAAAATCCCCTCACGCCCCTTGACGTCTGGTCTGTCCACGACGACCTGCCGATCGAACCGGCCGGGCCGGAGAAGCGCCGGATCCAGCACATCGGGTCGGTTTGTCGCGGCGATGATAATGACTCCGCTGTTCTGCTCGAAGCCGTCCATCTCCACGAGCAGCTGATTCAAAGTCTGTTCCCGCTCGTCGTGTCCGCCGCCAAGACCTGCACCGCGGTGACGGCCGACTGCATCGATTTCGTCGATGAAGATGATGCACGGCGCGCTCTTTTTCCCCTGCTCAAACAAGTCTCTCACGCGCGACGCTCCAACACCGACGAACATCTCGACGAAGTCTGCGCCGCTGATGGAGAAGAACGGTACGCCTGCCTCACCGGCGACCGCACGGGCGAGAAGAGTCTTGCCGGTGCCCGGAGGGCCGAGGAGCAGGACGCCCCGTGGAATCTTGCCGCCAAGGCGCTGGAATTTCGATGGCTCTTTGAGGAATTCAATGATCTCCTGGAGCTCCATTTTCGCTTCATCTGCCCCGGCAACGTCCATAAAGGTCACTTTCGACATCCCTTCGGTAAGCAGTTTCGCTCTGCTCTTTCCGAAGCTGAATAGCCCCTTGGTGCCGCCTGCACCGGCCTGCATACGCCTAAAAATAATCAGCCAGATGCCAATCAGCAGAATCCAGGGAAGCGTGGATATCAGCAAACTTGTCCACGTGCTGTCTTCCTTGACGACGTTGAATTTGAGCTCCTTCTTCGTCCAGATGCCGATAACTTCTTCGTTGATGGAGGAGTAGGGAAGCGTCAGCCAGACCCGGGTGGCCCCCAGAACGCGCTTTTCGTTCGAGGTCGTGATCTCTGAGGGTTCTTTGAGCTTGCCGTGGAAATCGTAGTTGTTGAAATCCGACTTCTTTATCAGGGCCTCTGAGATCTTCCCGTCGTTCAGAAGCTTCTGGTACATTGTGAAGTTGATTTCGTATTCGGTTTCCTCTGTCTGCTTGAACGCGAGCATGATCAGATAGACAGCCAGCAGAATACCAAGCCAGCCGGCGATCATCCGCCCCACTTTGTTCCAGTTGAAATCGTCTTCCCGGACCGGTTTAGGCCCTTTCTTGGGGAGTTT
Organism: Ignavibacteriales bacterium; assembly: GCA_026390595.1. Taxonomy (NCBI): domain Bacteria; kingdom Pseudomonadati; phylum Ignavibacteriota; class Ignavibacteria; order Ignavibacteriales; species Ignavibacteriales bacterium. Next base: position 216,314 of record JAPLFQ010000020.1, on the reverse strand, counting down.
CGGAGGAGGATTGCGCCGCTTCATGCCCCCGTCCTTCTGCTTGTCATCTGATGGTTCTTCACTATACCATTGATAATTCATACACTTCGCTCCTTCAAACTCATCGCCACGGTTGCCGGAATTATTCCTGCGGGGCGAGCCGATAAATACTCTTCAAGTTACGAACTTTTTGCGCATAGTCCAAGCCGTAGCCGATCACGAATTCGGGTGGAATCTCAAATCCCACATAATCAATGGGGAAATCAACCTTCGCCACCGACTTCTTGAGCAACAATGTCACAACGCTGAACGACGCAGGATTCTCTTTCATCACAATTTTCTTCATGAAGTCGATCGAGATTCCCGAATCTACAACGTCTTCCACAACGATGATGTCTCGGCCGCTGACCTGGCAGTTGAGGTCTTTGAGCAAACGGACCTGGCCCGACGATATCTTCGCGTCGCCATAGCTCGAAAGCTTGAGAAAATCGACCTCGCAATCGATCGTGATCTCGCGTATGAGATCGGCAAAGAAAATGAAAGACCCATTCAAAATGCCAATGAAAATGGGCACCTTGCCGCGGTAGTCGCTGTTGAGCCGCACGGCGAGTTCTTTCACCCTGGCTTTGATCTGTTCTTCTGAAAGATACAGGGCAAACCGGTCGTTGTTGATCGTGATCTCGTTGGCCATTATTATACAGTCGATTTTAGTGAGCGAATATTGTAGATCCAAACTCGAGCCTGATAACGCTCTGGGTCCGATCTGTGACTTTGAACCTGTCATCCAGCCGCATCCCGCAAATCCACACGATGTCGCCGTTCGATTCGAGAATCGGGATTTCCTTCTTCTGGAGAAGCGAAATCTTCCGATCGACGAAGTAGTCACTCAGTTTCTTGCGGGCGTGCAGGCCCAGCGGCATAAACCAGTCGCCTTCTTCCCATGACCGCACGAGAAGCTGGTCGCCCAGCTTGCCGGCATCAACGAACTCAACGCCGGAAGCAGCCCCGAGAGTTTCCGGCGGGGGAATCGGAAGGCTCAAGGAAAAGCGGAAATCGCGAAAAACATAACTCTTGCCGATTGAGACTTGCTCGTGGAGCAGTGTCTCCTTTTGCGGGCGGACGAATGTAAGCTGTTCCCTGTCACGATACACGTGAAGAGTCTTGGAAAGCTGCAACTGGCTCCCGGTTCTCAGATCGCAGAGCTCGAGCAGTCTCAGGATTTTTTCCGAATCGACCTCGGATTCAAGCCTTCGCAATACCTCCAGGACGATTCCCTCCTGTAGATACTCAGGTTTCGATCGTAGCTTTGCGATGTCGAGCAGCGTCGCTCCCTGTTGGTCCTGCGTGAGCACGCCAGGGAGTACTAGCCGAACCTCCGCTGTCAGCAAATCGTCCAACTGCCTCATAAGTCGTGACATCCGATTCAGCGAGGAGACTACGTCGAATGCACCTGATGACTCCAGGATTGGAATCACGTTATGCCGAAGGTAGTTTCGCCTGTACTCGACAGACTCATTCGAGGAATCTGTGCGATACCCGATGTTTCGGATCCGGGCATATTCTTCGATGTCTTTGCGCCGGGCAAACAGGAGAGGCCGAATGACGGCGCCGGCCTCGCGTCTGACCGGAATGCCCGCCAGACCGCGGATGCCGGTACCTCGAAGAGTATTCAGCAGAACTGTTTCAGCGTTGTCGTCCGCTTGGTGGGCGGTTGCGACGGATCGTGCATCAACCCCTTGCCGTGCACGCTCGAGGCATTCATACCTCAGCTGGCGCCCAGCCTCCTGCTTGGAAAGGTGCGCGCTGTGTGCGAAGTCGATGATATTCACCCGCTCTGCAGAACATGGAATCCTGAGAGACTCTGCCAGGTTTCGGACGAACGCCTCGTCGCCGTCGGATTCTTCTCCGCGCAGTTGATGATTGACATGAGCGACAGTCAACGTGAGATTCCATTGAGGGCGGAGATCTGCGAAGAGATACGTCATGACAGTTGAATCGATGCCGCCGCTCACTGCGAGCACAATCGAATCGCCCGGCTGCACAAGTCCCGACGACTTCAGGAAATGGGCAAACTGGATCTCAAGAACATGGTGCTGCTGGTTCACCCGAACCCCTTATAAGAAGAATTCTTGACCCCGATCTTCCAGGGTCAAGAATTCATGTGACTTCTTTGCCGCGGGGCCGGTGTCAAGTCTGTGGCGGGATGACACCCGGAATCCCCGCTCTCAGCAAAACCGAGAACTCAAGTACACTCTGGATTTGAAATTACGAAAACAGTTGCGCATCTGCAAGCGGTGTTTGGCAGGCGGAGTCAGTAACGGTTCCAGTTGGCCTCGCCAGCCATTTGGTGAGTATGATTCCCTGCAAAGAGTGCTACCATTTAGGAAGAAAGTCCCGATTCCAGTTTTGTGTACCACGAGTACGTAGTTTAGGTCACCCTATCTCGGGTACGCCTCCGATTGCTTGTTGCAGATCAAATGACTAGTTTGGCATATGATGAACTCAATCTCAAGGTCGTAGGATCCCGTCCGGCGAAATATTTCCGGCTTCTTCTATGGTGATTCATTCGTAGAAACCAGATTTTCGGAAGCGCCGTTAAGCATATCTGTGAGGATCTATGAAGAAGAAAACAAGTCCTAATCGATCTGCCGTCAAGAAAAACAAAAGCACACGTGAACGCAATTCCTCAAATAATTCATTTTATGTTGTCGGTATCGGCGCATCCGCAGGCGGATTGGAGGCTCTCGAAAGATTTTTCCAGCATATGACCGAGAATTCTGGCATGGCGTTTATCGTAGTGTCCCATTTGGATCCAAATCATGTAAGTATCATGCCGGAATTGCTTCAGAAATCTACCAGGATGAAATTATTCCAAGCTGAAGATGGAATGACGGTTGAACCCAACCATGTCTATGTCGCACCGGCCAATAGAGATCTGGCTATACTTCACGGAACCATTCAATTGATTGAACCTCTTGAAGCGCATGGATTCCGGCTTCCAATTGATTTCTTCTTCAAATCCCTTTCAGCAGATTGCGGCGACAAAGCTATTTGTATTATCCTCTCCGGAATGGCTTCTGACGGTACTGCCGGGTTAAAGGCAGTGAAGGGTGAGTTAGGAATGGTCATGGTCCAGGATCCAAAATCGGCAAGATTTGACGGTATGCCAAGCAGCGCCGTCAAAACCGGACTAGCCGATTACATCCTTCCGCCTGAAGAAATGCCGGATCAGTTGATGAGATATACCTCCCAAACAGTCAAAGGTGCTCTGTTACATAGAGAAACTGCTGATGGCAAAATTCCCGATGCATTTCAAAAAATCTTTATACTTCTCAGAACTCATACTGGTCACGACTTCTCACGCTACAAACAAAACACGATCTTCCGGCGCATAGAAAGAAGAATGAATGTCTCTTTGTTAGACACTCTTCCCAATTATGTCCGGCTGCTTCAGGAACATCCCGCAGAAATTGAAAACTTGTTTAAGGAGCTTCTGATTGGGGTGACAGCGTTTTTCAGAGATCCCGAATCTTTTGAGAAATTGAAAAAGATATTGTTGGAGGTAGTGCAAAGCAAGCCGGATGGTGGTCAGATAAGAATGTGGGTCCCGGGATGTTATACCGGCGAAGAAGCATACTCCGTTGCAATTGTGTTACGAGAGTGCATGAATGAAGCGAGGAAGAATCTAAACGTGCAAATATTTGCAACAGATATTGACAATAACGCAATTGAGAGAGCACGCATCGGCACATTCTCCGGGATTGCGTCCGATGTGAGTAAAGAACGTTTGGACCGTTTCTTTTCTTCCGAGGGAAATCTATTTCATATTCGAAAAGAAATCAGGGAAATGCTGGTCTTTGCTCCGCAGAGCATCATAAAAGATCCCCCATTCACCAAACTCGATCTGATCTCCTGCCGCAACCTTCTAATCTATTTGAATGCCGAACTGCAGAAACAGATAATCCCGCTGCTCCATTACAGTCTCTTGCCTCATGGAATACTGTTTCTCGGTTCATCGGAAACTATCGGCGAGTTTGTCGATTTATTTTCAGTGGCAGATAAGAAATGGAAGCTCTACAAAAGAAGAGATTCCATTTACTCGGTGAGACCGTACATGGAATTCCCGGTCTCAAGGTCGGAAGGGAAAGCTCACGGGACCATTATGAAGACTAACGAAATACAAAACATTACTCAGCTAGCGGAACAAGTTATCCTGCAAAACTACTCTCCCAATTGCGTGATCACAACAGCGAATGGAGATATAGTATATATCCACGGAAGAACCGGCAAGTACCTTGAGCTCACTCACGGCGAAGCGAAGATGAATATTATCGAAATGGCCCGCGATGGATTGCAGCAAGAGCTTCCGGTGTTGATGAGAAAAGTGTTGTCAGGCAAGAAGTCGCTCACCGCCGAAGGGATCAAAGTAAAAACCAACGGCAGCACTCAGGTAATAAATCTTACGGTGAAGCCGATCAAAGAGCCCAAGGAGATGCTCGGTTCACTCCTGGTGATTTTTGAAGAAGCCTTACCGTCAAAACTACTGTCGGCTTCCAAGCGCATTCATTACGATAAGAAATCGGGAAAGCATATTGAAGGACTTGAGCGCGAATTAAGATCTACGAAAGAAAACCTGCGGTCAACCATTGAAGAATTGGAAACGTCCAATGAGGAACTTAAGTCGACCAATGAAGAGATGCAATCAACCAACGAGGAGATGCAAAGTTCAAATGAAGAATTGGAAACTTCCAAAGAAGAATTGCAGTCGCTCAACGAAGAATTAATTACAGTCAACACCGAGCTTCAGAACAAGAATGACGAACTTTCGGGTATCAATAATGATATGAAAAACCTGATGGAAAGCATCGGTATGCCGACCATCTTCCTGGATGCCAAGTTGCGTGTTAAGAAATTTACGTTCCACGCAACGAAGATTGTGAACCTGATTGCGTCCGACATTGGAAGACCAATAACCGATATAGCTACGAATCTCAAGTATGGCAAGCTGATTGAGGATGCAAAAGAAGTCCTGAGAACTCTTGAGTGTAAAGAAATTGAGCTGCAAACCAATGACGGTCTCTGGTATCAGATGAGGATCTTGCCGTACCGTACAACAAGCAATGTTATTGACGGCGTCGTGGTTACGTTTTCAGATATTAGCAATGCGAAAGCGGCCTACGAAAAGATAAATAGGTTGAACCAGGGCATTCAGCATGCACGTGAGTATGCAGATAATATCGTTGCTACCGTGAGGGAGTCGCTTCTCGTTCTTGACAAAGACTTAAGAGTTGTCTCAGCAAACCGTTCTTTCTATAGAACGTTCAATACTGCCAGCGAAACAACTGTCGGGAAAAGTATATTTGAACTTGACAATGCAAAGTGGGAGATACCTCAACTGCGGGAACTTCTTGAGGAGATTCTTCCCAGGCAGAATGTTTTTGAGGATGTTGAGATCGATTACAATTTTGTCAATGGAGGCAGAAAGAAACTGCTTGTGAACGCTCGCCAGATGTTCCACGGGAAAAAAAGGACCAAGCTCATCCTTCTTGCAATCCAGTGCCCAAGCATACCATAAAAAGGTGCAAAAAATGAATCAAGCTAAAAATAAATCAAAAGCGAAGATCGCTAGAACAGCGAAGGTACAAAGGCAACGAAGGCCGAAAAAACCGGCTGTTGGAAAGAATGAAGAGGTTGAGAAGCTGATACATTTGCTCCAGGTGAATCAAATCGAACTGGAACATCAGAACCAGGAGCTTCGAATTGCGGAACAAGAATTAGAGGTATCGAGAAATAAATATGTGAACCTCTTTGATTTTTCACCAATCCCTTACTTCGTTCTGGGCGTGGATGGTGTAACGAAGGAGGTCAATGTATCTGCAAGTACAATGTTCGGCGTTGATCGAAGTAAATTAGTCGGTAAGCACTTTATTGCGTATGTCCCGCTGGATGAGCGGGATGTCTTTAATGCTTTTGTCAAATCCGTCTTCACCTCTCCCGTAAAACAATCCTGCAAAATGAAAGTCTTCACAAAAGACAAAGTGGTTCGCCATGTCCAATTAGAAGGTGTAAAGTTGGATAACATATTCGAACCAGACCAGCAATGCCACATCGCGATAATTGACTTGACGGAATACAAGCAATCGTAGGATGAAAACGCGAGTCGCATGGTCTAAGGGAAACAAAAGTTCTTCCTTTCGGGCTCATCCGGCTTCGACTGTGCACGTGTTTCTAATTGGCACAAAAAAACGGGGCTGACCCAGTACTTATGGGACAGCCCCGTTGCGTTTGTAGCGGGGGGGGGATTCGAACCCTCGACCTACGGCTTATGATTCCGACGCTCTAACCAACTGAGCTACCCCGCCAACACTATTGTCGATTTACAATTGCCGATTGCGCGTGTTTCACTTTATCCGCCTTCTGGATTCCGCCTATCAGCGGGATTAGAAGCGCGGAACCGCCGTTTCTTGCCGGGGTCGACCGAAAGCTGATTGTCCATTCCATTAGAAACAAAAAATGACCCTTGGAAGGTCAATCATCAGATGAACTCTAGGGATCAATGAACAGTTCAAGGTACGTCAGAAGGCTCAAAAAATCAAGCGGAAATTCTCCTGGCAGCGGTTCGGGAATGGTTGGCAGGTTGAGCGGGGTACTCGAGCCTTGCAGTCTCCGGAGCAAATGGATCGAAGGATAGAATGGTTTCTAGCCCAGGAAAAGTCTTCAGCTTTTCCAACGGTGTCTTCCCGTTGAGGCTGGCCATTGCGCGGTTGTTGTTGTGAAAATACAGAAAAGTGATCACCTCGCCGACAAGTTCGGGAATAGCCGGCAGCCGATGGGAACTTCCGGCTTGATGGACAAACGTGAGATGATCGAAGACCGAAAAAAGATCGTCCTCCGAACGGTCTGCGATAAGAATATGAAGGATGCCCTGTGCTTCGAGGTGATTGGTGAACCGTTGGACCGGAGAGAGAAGGGGGTCTACCCAGAACGGGGCCACAGTCGTCGTCCTGATCCGGGAAATGCCGAACGGGATTCTCCTTTGAACGAAGTCAAGGAAATCTGCCGCACAGGCAAATGACGAAGTGAGGTAGATCCTGGCTATCTGGAGGTGTGTACATGCATCGAATGCCGAGAACAGTATCGGCTGTGTGTCGGCGACCTGAACGGAGAGAGGCGCCGCGTCCAAATAAACAAGTGCTCCGGGTTTGGGAGCCAGCCGAACAAGCTTCGATGCCAGCCGCACCATCTTTGCTTCGCCCAGAGCGCCGCCTGAAAGCTGCCCTCCGTTCCCATCCGCCCGCGATTGAACTGTTCCAGGAAGAGTAACCATATGTTCCTCCCTCCAATTCGTCACTCCCGGCTTCCCCGCACATGCTGCTACCATTCCTGTGCCAGAGCAGAAGATCTGGATTCGAGCGATCGGTAGAGACCGGGGTGAGGCAATCCATCGCCAAGGGCCGGGCCCGGATGAACTTTCCGCAAGCCCGATGTGCATGATGGCCGGGTTGTGCGGACTCTGAAGTTTGTACAATCTACACGGTTTGAAACAATCCCGGTTCTCCTTGATTTTTCCTGTGTCACTGGATATATTCAATTCCACGGATATCGCCGGAAGGTCCCATTCAATCAGGCTCCCAAGGTAATCTTACCGGATGGTTCTCGAACGGAATCCGAATGTGGTGATCAACAGTCATCCCGCTTTCGGGCGTTCGCTCAGAATGTGGTTGCTCCTGTGGCGCGACGCTGTTCGACATTTCCTTAATCCAAGGGATATCACGCGGAACGAGAAGTGTGAGCTCCTTGTTCGAATGGGGGGGCTGAAAGTGTCCCTATGTCTGTTCTCGAGGTCGGGGACGGAACGTGAAACCGGGCATTTCATCGGGCAAGCCGGCTGTGCGTATGCCATGTGCCAAATTACAAAAAGGGGAGACTATGAAAGCTATTCTGCTTCTCTGTTCGCTGTTTCTGTTCTCCTGCGGCACGCCAGAGAAAAAAGAGCCCGCAACGTTTCCTGCTCAGGAAATTGCACGGATCGAGGAACGCATCTCTTCGTTGTATGCCGGACTCTCCCGGGCCTACAATGGGGGCTCAGTCAATACGGACAGCCTGTTTGATGCATACTACGAGAAGGATGTCCGTTATGTCACAGCCTGGGGATGGACGGAGCCTCTGGATTCGACGAAATCGCGCCTTCGCAATGCCGTGTACCACGTCAAGGATTTCACATATCGCATAGAAAGCATGCAAGTCAAGCCGTACTCAGGCGTCGCATACGCCTTCTTTGTCCTCCGGCAAAACTATCGGGTCGACGGTAGCCCTCTCGAAGAATACCTTCCCACGACGCTGGTGCTGGAGCGCCATGGACCGGATTGGAAAATCGTGCACGCTCACCGGTCTACCGACTACGAAACGATCAGGCAATACGTCGCGATGCAACAGAAACGCGAGAACAAAAAATAGCTGCAGGTTGTGTCTGTGTCAGCGTGGCGTAGAACAACAGACGCCGGCTGAGACGCATATCCAGGCGAATCCCAACCCGCTTCGGTCTGGACGAATCGAAAGACGCCGGAAGTCCTTTTCAGACGACAGAATGGTAGCGCAGTCATGAAAGCAACATCTGGTTATTATAGAGTGCATCTGGGAACAATCGTGGCATCCCTATTCATCACGGTCTTGGGCTGCTCACGCACGACGGAGCTCACGGCGGTCGAACGGGAGAAGCTCGATCCTCAGTTGATAATGCTGCTGCGCGGCGATGCCATTGCGGATTCGGATCTCGACGTCGGTATCCGCAAGGATGGAAGCAAGGAGTATGGAATCATCATCAGATCAAAAAACGCTGAAGAAATCAGGAAAGCCGGGATTCAGATCGGAAGTACTTTCAGTGATGTCATAACCGCCCGAGTGACAATTCCGGAGCTCAAGAGAGTCCTGAGCCTGGAATCAGTTCGTGCCGTCCAGGCAAGCTCGAAGAACCATCCACAATAACGCTGAAGCGATAAAGGAAGCACGTCGATGTTCAGGAGATCGTTGCTCGCTGGTGTATTGTTGTATTCATTTTGTTTGACGGCTGCCGTTGGTCAATCACTCCAGTCGCTCATTGCTGAGAAACTCCATCCGGCATTCCAGGCTCTTGTCGCCGGGGAGGTGGCCGGACCGTTGCTCAAGGTAACAGCCTCAGGCCCATCCGAAGCTGTGAGAGAATCCGAGATTCGCTACGATGTCATTATCACGACAACGAATGCCGATGCCGTTCGGGCGAGCGGAATCCACATCAACTCGGTCATTGACAGGTTTGCCACAGCGGTGGTGACACGGCAGGATCTGGTGAAATTGATCCAGCTGAATGACGTGGCCTACCTGGATCCGGGATCGACGAACTATCCTATGACCGATCTCAGTGTTCCGGAAACGGGGGCCAATCTTTTGCAGAGCGGTTTCCTGAAGAATACGCGGTATACGGGCAAGGGCGTGATCGTGGTGATCTATGATACGGGAATTGACTGGAAGCATCTCGATTTCCGTGATCCGGCGGACCCGACGAAGTCCCGCATCCTCGCGATTTGGGATCAGTCACTGTCCCCTGTATCAGGTGAGTCGTCACCAGGTGGTTTCAGCTACGGCGTCGAGTATACGAAACAGCAGATCGAAGCAGAGCTCGGGATCAGTCCTCCCGCTTTCGTGCGTGAGATAGATATGGCGGGGCATGGCACTCACGTTGCAGGGACGGCCGCCGGCAACGGCGCTTCCTATTTCCGGCGATACGTCGGCATGGCGCCGGAGGCCGACATCATTGTGGTCAAAGGGGGAGACGAGTCGTTTTCTGAATCGAAGATGATCGATGGGCTCACGTACGCGGCCGGCAAGGCAAGCGGACTGGGAAAACCCGTTGTGGTCAACTGGAGCATCGGCGGGCACGCGGGGCCGCATGACGGAACGCGCGCCTATGAGCTGAAGATAAATGATTTCGTGAAGTCAGCGGGAAGAGTTGTCACGGTCTCCGCCGGCAATGAAGGGGACCAGATCATGCACATCGGCGGAACAATCAGCTCCGGCGGGACGACGTCGATCTCCGTGAAAGTACCTTCCCTGTACACGCCAAAAAGCGGAACAGACAACGACAAATTCGAACTCGATGTGTGGTTCAACAGCAGTGTGAGTCTCACGGCGACCGTGACCTCTCCGAACGGCATTACATATTCCGTGAACTCCTCACAGGTATCGGGGACTGCCCCGAACGCGAGCGACGGCACCATTGAGTTGTTCAACCAGGTGAGCAGCTTGAACCAGAACCGAGCAATCCAGCTTTTTGTCCGTGACAAGACAACGAGCGTGCCGAAATCTGGTACATGGACTCTCTCGCTCTCCTCGCCCTCTGCATCAGCAGCGTTCGATGCCTGGCTTTCTTCCGCGAGCGTCGGAGATTCTACCGTCACGATTATCAACGGTAATGCAAACAAGACCGTTGCGATGCCGGCGACCGCAGAAGGAGCGATTACCGTTGCTTCGTACGTCACAAAATGGAACTGGACGTCATCAGACGGCAATGGCTGGACGTATAATAACACGGTGAATCGGACGTCCAATATCTCGGATTTCAGCAGCATTGGTCCGACTGCCGACGGCCGTCAAAAACCCGATCTCGCTGCTCCGGGTCAGGGTATTGCTTCTTCACTCTCGAGTGCGTTTTCAGGCTCGACGACCAGGATCATGCCTGGACTCGGCGCTTATCTTCTCCAGGGGACAAGTATGGCGTCGCCGCACGTTGCGGGAGCCGCTGCGTTATTGCTTCAGATCTCGCCCTCCCTCAGCGCACAACAAATCAAATCGTTCCTCACAAGCACCGCGGCGACAGACTCGTACACGACTTCGGTACCCAATGTGTCATGGGGATATGGAAAGATGGATGTGCTGAAGGCTGCCGTGCAGGCGATCAATTCGCAGGCAGCGGTTCAGAGACAGACAGTTGCATACGATAATGAGGGCGCGAACCAGATCCTACAGCCCTACCTGACCGGATCAACGAAGTATGCTCTCCGGTTTACGCCTGCTATCACAGGCCAGCTTACCGGGATGCAGGTGAACCTGACAACTGTCGCCAACCGGCCGCTGCAGGGGACGGGTCCGCTTGTGTGTGAAGTTTGGTCAAACGTGTCGGGAAGCGTCGGAGGTATCCCGGGATCAAAACTCGGGACCACGGTGCTACAGCCATTTGCCCGGCTGTCACCCGGGACGAACAACTACGTTGATATGACTGCTGCAGGGGTCACCGTGGCTGCCGGCCAGGACTACCAACTGGTCATTTCAGTTTCGAACCCGCAAGATACTGTGAAACTGAGGACTGATAACGTCACACCGGTGACAAACCGATCCTCGTACTACGACGGCGCAAGTGCAAAATGGATCAACCTTGTGGCCACGAACTCAGGAGCGAACGTTCAGCAGAACATCCGGATCCGGGCGATGGTCACATCAGTGTCAGGATTGGTATCGGTCGAGCCGCACGCTTCAGTGCCGAATACGTTTGAGCTCCAACAGAATTATCCGAATCCTTTCAACCCGACGACGACGATCCGGTACAGCGTTCCCGTGCAGGGCCGCGTCCGGCTTCGCGTATTCGATCTGATCGGAAGAGAAGTAGCGGCGTTGGTAGATGAAGACGAGGTCTCTGGGAATTATGTCGTCGATTGGCATGGGACAGACAATTTTGGTTCCCCATTGGCAAGCGGTGTGTATTTCTACAAGCTGGAGGGTTCAGGACGGCAAGTGACGAAGAAGATGCTGCTGCTGAAATAAAATCGGATGCAGCAAGTGGAGTACAAATAAAACGTCCCGGCGAGATCGTCGGGACGTTTGTTTTGAGAAACGAGAAGGTGATGATTACATTGCCTCTTCCAGCATTGTGCGTTGAGCACGGCGGATGGCTTTCACTTTCTTCATACGCTTCTTCACTGATGGCTTGGTGAAAAACGTTCGCTTCTTGAATTCTTTCAGAATGCCGGAGCGTTCATACTTTTTCTTGAAACGACGGATAGCGCGGTCGATGGGTTCGTTTTCACCAATGATAATTCCGACCAGAGAAATCACCTCCTTACAGTAGCGGCGTCCAGCGGCTAGGCCTGAACTGGAACACTCTCGATAATTTCGGGTTCTGCCGATTGCGGCATGTTTTCAATCAATCTCCGTTCGCCAAGTTTCTCGAACGTAACCGTGATGGACTGCATGCCGGCGGAGATCTTTTGTTTCGCGATTACTTTTCCTACATCGTCCCACTCTTCGTGATAGATTTCCTGACCAATCTTGAATACAAGCCCTCGTGAATAGGTGACACAGGTCGATTTCTCTATCTTGGATTGCTCGCCTTTTTTCAGCGCGGGTGTGGGCTTATCGAGAAGGGCGCTGTGCTTGCATCGGGTGCATCGATACCATGCCTTTGCGGCCGGCACTTCGCTCCCCTCGGTTTGCATCTCTCCCACGAGCTCCATTTTTGTCGTCTTCCGACAATAAGCACATTCGTACGTCATGTACTTTGTCTTCGCCATCGCACACTCCTTCACAATGTGAATCAAGGGAGAAAATCGTCCCGAGGTGATGTCGCCGCCAGGTAAGCTGAACTGCAAGCGAGAGGGTTGCGGACAACTTCGTATCTAGAGATAAGATACGGAAAAGATCGTAGCTAGTCAAGACCGATTGTGCACCACTTCGAACGCCCGAGAGCTCAATCCTCCCGAAATGCTGAGGTTTTCGTGGTCGCTATCATGACAGTCAGTAAATGCTTGCCTCTACCAACGAATGAAAAGGCCCTACGAGCAACCACGCAAAATGTTTGTGCTGAGCGGTCAGAGCTTAGCCTGCCTGTCTCAAGATGTTTTTCAGTGGAGTGCGCCAACTCTTTCCCGAAGAATGTGATCATGCTCAAGTAGAATTCCGTGAAGAATTGTATATTGGGTGGCCAATCAGCCTCGAGTTCGGCTCTAGGTCAGCAGATCCGTGCAGCAGTTCACATGGACAGATCACAAGATCAGGGAGAATTACGCTCGTGCAAGAATCCGCGGAATCGCAGACCCATCTTTCAGGTTCGTTCAATTCAGACTTCAAAGCCGTCCCGACCTCACGACTTCTTTTTGATGCGCGACTCTGGCTGCTGGTTGCGGCATTTGTGGTGGTCGGAGTTTTCAGCCTCAACGACACAATGCTGTACACTCCTGACTGCCCGCGGTATCTCATCTGGGCCAGGTCGCTGGCAGCGTTCGAAGGATTCAAGGACACGAGCAATCCGGATCCTTCATTGTATGTTGTGCACGCGCCTTTCTATCCGCTCCTGCTCGCGCCTTTGGCATGGTTCTTCGGCAACATCATCATCCCAGCGAAAGTTGTCACCATCCTTTTCGGCGCTGCGTTGATTGTTCTCTTTTATGTCTGGGCGGCAAAACGATCGGGGAAGACCTGGGCTCTAGTGGGGGCTTTCTTCCTGGCGTTGAACCCGCTGATACTCTTGTTCTCGACCCACGTGCTCTCAGACATTCCGTTCACGGTCTTCATCATCCTCTTCTTCATGCTGGCGGAAAAAATGTCCGACGCGCCGGAGGAGGAACGATGGGGTTGGATGTTCGTCGTGGTCCTCACGCTGGGCATTTTCTTGCGCGAGGTTGGATTGACTCTGCTTCTAGGAGCCCTCAGTTACTTGCTGCTCAGGAAGGAATACCGCCGTCTCCTCCTGGTCTTCACGATTCCGATGCTCTTCTACATGATCTGGTATTTCCGGAATGAAGTGTACATCGCGGGAATCGAGAATCCTCCGATGAGGAACATGAAGATCTTTCTGAGCCATGCCTTCACAGGAGGGGGAGCGAGCCTGGTCGATGAATTTCTCGCGCGTCTCCGTATCAACATCGCGGTGTACCTGAATCAGGCGAAAGGGCTTATCCTCTTCCCGCAGTACCTTGGGCGGCTGTTTCCCGTCGTGACGCCTTCGAACCCGATGATGAGCGGAATGATGACGGTCCTCGGCTACGCCCAGTATCCCCTTGTGCTCCTTCAGTACGGGCTCTTTGCGTGGGGAGTGGTTGTGACCTTCAGGACGATGAAGACGATGCTGCTCGTCATCCTGTTTTCATTCTTCTACTTGATGATGGTTCTGCTCTACCCGATCAACGACCTTCGGTTCCTGGTTCCGATACTCGTTCTCGTCCTATACTTTGCGGCCGCAGGCGGACAAGACGTCGCCGCCCGGCTGGCGCGTCTGCGAAGCAACCGGCGGGTCGTCTTCGCGTCGGCTGCGTTCTTGGGTATCCTCCTGGCCATTCCAAACGGAGTGTGGACCTACAACTATGTCGCCAACAACAGGGTGTATGTTGGAAATCTGAATGAAACATCAAAGCCGTTTCTGGTGGGAGCCCGAACGCCCGAGCTCTACGTGCGGCCGATCTCTCTCATCGGAGAATGGATCGGACGTCAGCGCGATTCGTCGACCACCGTGCTGGCGCGCTGGAAAGAACTGACGTTCTGGATCAACGGCAGGAAGATGCTGGATACGGACCCGCTTCTGTCGCTGACGCTGTTTGAAGGGTTACTGCGTGACTACAATGTTGGCTACATCGTCTCCCTGATCACCGATCCCGGGATCCGTGAGTTCGAGTTCCAGATGCTCCAGTCAAAGAAGTTCGGATTCACGCCCGTCTATCGTGCGGGGAACCTCGAAGTAATCCAGGTCCATCATCTGTATCGTCACATGCCGGATGCCGTGAACGCCGATCTGCGAAAACTCGTCAAGCCGCTGGCGTGGGTCTCCGATCGCGAGCAGGAAGCACGGGGGCTCTTCCGCGAAGGGATTGAACTGCTCGAGTCGGACCGGCACCAGGAAGCGGTAAACATGTTTCATGCTCTGCTCGAAATGACGCGGGGTTCCGGATATATGGCGCTCTTCAAAGGCATCGCGCTGGAATTCGGCGGCCAGTATGATGAGGCCATGGCATTGTACGATCGATTCCGCTACCAGCCGCAGGCGGGACCTTTCGTGAGGCACGCATGGTTCCACCAGATGTTGATCACCGAAAGCCGGAAGGCGGAAGTTGATACCGGCAAGACATCCAAGGCGATGACATATCACAAGATCTCCGCAGGGTACTGGGATCTTGGATTCCACAAGCATGCCTTCGACGTGCTCCAGCTGGGCCTCCAGGCCGACTCCGCATTTGCACCCGGACTGATTTTTGGAATGTACTATTCCCTCGAACTTGGTGATACGACGGGAGCCCGTACATTCTCATCCCGCACGCAGCTGGCCGATTCGAACCACATCATGAACAAACCGGTGCGCAGGATTTTCGCACTGATGGACTCAACGCGGATGGCGAAGACAGTGGAGAAGAGAATCGGCTATGAACTGAGCCTTGCAACGATTTACTATAACATCGGGCTGCGGGAATTGTCGATCGATCAGTCGCTTGCGATACTCCAGAGGGACCCCAAAAACGCGGGCGCCCTGGAGCTGCTCGCGCAATGCTATGATGCCAAGGAGAGGAACTGGCCGGCGATTCAGATTCTCGAGAGGCTACTCGCCGTCAAGCCGGACAGTCCGGTCGCCCGGCAAAAGTTGGCGGAGCTCAAAAGTCACCTGAACTAGACGTGATCATTGGAATGCTGTACAGAAGCCGTTTCAAAAAACTTCAAGCAGAGGAGCGAGAAGAACAGAACTGAACCAGCGTCATAGTGCCTTTGCGATATCGCTGTGCGAAAATCCGGCCGCGAGATGTTTTCCTGAGGCTGGCTCTCAATCAATGAAGATCATTTCTTCGTCCCAGTTCCCGCTGGAAGCGCTCCCTGAGCATCTCCATTCACGTCCCCCGCTGCAAGTCCAACGACATCGTTGATGACATCCTGATTGCTGATCGCGACTGAACTGGATGCCGCTGAGAACACCCAGTCTCCCTTCGCGAACGAAGATACGGCGCCCGCATAGCGAAGCATGATCTGCAGCGCATCTGCAGCGTTGATCTTCCCGTCGCTATTCACGTCTGCAGCGAGCCGTTGAATCGTTGTGAGCGGATAGGTGAGGCTGTCCACACTGAAGAGTGCTGCCTTCAACGCGTCGGCAGCATTTGTGTACTGCGTCGGATGCCCGCCTGACTTGGCGAAACTACATGTGTATGTTCCGATCGGAATTGAACTCAGTGTGAATACGCCCTGGGCGTTCGATGCTCCGCTTGAAGCGGGCGAGGTGGCAGACGAGAACGACGCAGTCACCCCTTGAACGGCAGGACCACTGGAACTGCCGTAACGGACTGTTCCTGAGATGTCGAACCGGATGCGAAGGGTTGTGAGATTTCGTGTCAGGGACCAACCGCTCGCTCCTCCGGCGTTCGAAGCTGAGACCCGCCAATAGTACTTTGTCCCGTCTGTCAATGGTCCGATTTGCCGGCTCGGTGTCGTCAGCGTTGAATCGTCTATCAGAACTGGTACGAATGTCGCGCTCGCAGACACTTGCAGCCGATACGTTGTTGCGTTGCCGATGTTGTTCCAGGTCAGCGTTGGAGTGGCGGCGACTCCGGTGGATCCGTCTGCCGGAGACATGAGCGAAGGGGCAGCCGGCTTGGGCGTGAGGTATCCGGAAAAATCGACCCGGCCGATGGAAGAGTTCTCCCGCTGGTCGTAAATCAGCGAGTCGATGATGTTCGCATCGGTCGTACCCCAGTTGTTGAATCGAGCGGAGAGCGATAGAGAATTCTGGTTGTAGATGTTGTATTTCCCGTTGTTGCTGATGGTGTTGCGACCCGGGCTGCTTAGTGTTCCCCCTCCGAGGTCGGGCTGATTCGCGGGAGAAGTCCAGCTTGTCACCACGCCATAGCGGCCATTCCAGGTGATCTCGTTGTCGTGTATGGAGGCTGAGGCGGCACCGTAGAGCGAAATGCCGCTATTGAAATGCTGGATGACATTTCCGTAGATGTCGGCAAAGGCGCTCCATCCGTTGAAGGAAATGCCCGCCGTTGTCAAAAGACTTGGAATTGCGTAGCTGGAGTCCTTCACCATCCCCGCAAAACGGTTGTTTCGTATAACAAGCTCGGCCCGATGTCCGGTTTGATAACCGAAGACTCTGATTCCCTGCCCCCAATACGAGAGCCTTGACCCGAAGAATGTCGAGTTCTCGATTGTCCCCTCATTGTATTGTGATGTGTCGGCCGGGTAGTCTCGCCCAAGGAATGTGGGAATGTCATGTACGTTTGGTCTGACATCGATGATGTGATCGATCTGCGCACCAGCAGTCAGACGACTGATCGAAAACCGGGCGTTCATGAGTAGCACACCGATATCGGAGCTGATCCCGACCAGATTCGAGGTGCTATCGACCATAACTCGATCACCGCCGTTGAGGGACGAAATGGTGACGCTGTCGATGGTCAGCCGCCCGTTGATCGCCGCGATACTCACGTTAGAAAACAGGACGAAGGCGCATTGGGTGAGAGTCGTCGTCGCGTTTCTGGCTATCAGCCCTCTTTTCCCGAACCCGTTCTGCGCCTCGCCGAAGAACTGGATCCCTTTGATGGTTACCGTTGCGGTGTCTATGATGAGAGCAGTCGAGTCCGGGCCCGCCGGCGTTTCGACAATGACCGTCTTGTCTTGACCCGCCCCAATGAGTGTCAGGTTCTTCTTCAGCACCAGTTGTTCAGCATAGGTGCCTCTGCCGATCAGAATCGTATCGCCGGCGGAAGCGCCTTTCACGGCATCGGATATTGTCGGGTATGCTCCCGGCACAATGCGGGTGGTTTGAGCGAAAAGAAGCCCAGACCAGGCAAGCACCAATATCATGGTCGCCCGAATCTTCATCACTACTCGCTGAGTCAATTATCGAGAAGGACGAGATGGCAAACATCTTCGTCCAAATCTATTGGGGGAACTTCCGGATTTCCTGTCGAAAAGACAACAACCAAATGGCGTTTTGAGTTCTGGGATGATGAGGGGGGAGGCAGGTTCACAGGCCGGAAGGAGGGATGGACAAAGTGAACCGCGGGAGGGCCTATTCCTGAACGATTGGCACTGGCCCCCGGAAGGAACACAGGGGGGCTTGGCATTCAGCTCGCCCTGAGCATGTGGATAGCCTGTTGTGTTTTGCCCGGTCAACCTCTATATTGCTATTGGATGTCGCCACCACTGATCGAGGCACGGTGGCAATTGATCTCACTAGCCTTACTCCACTTGCAGAGTACTTGATCCCTGCCGATAAACGAATCCGCAGCTGTGTCCGGATGACAAGAGAATTTTCCAGAAGGTCTTACGTTTGAGCGGTGCGCTGGACAAGTACCGCACTTGGTTCGCCAAACCGCCGGTCATCGTGGTCGCAGGAGTCTGTTCGTCCATCGTTCTCTCACTATCCAGGAGGTCTCCATGAAAAAATATCGACAGATTTTCATCCTGCTGTCGGCGATGATGTTGCTCGTAACTTCACAGGCTCTTGCGAACGTCTATGCTTCAAACGTCCGCATTACGCAGCAGGGGACACAAGCCGCGTTTGACGGCAAGTTCACCGATGGCACGGGCGTCTCAATCCGCTTCGTGCTGAGCGATCGAGCCGATTCAGTTATTGCCACAATCAAGAATGGAAGTGTAGTCGTACGGACTCTCAAAGCAGTGAAGATGTCTCTTGGCGACACCTCGATCGTTTGGGACGGCAAGAACAGCGCCGGCACGTACGTCGGCAGCGCCACGTACACGCTTTCTCTGGCCACGTACGACCAGGGATATTTCTCCTTTACAGAAATCGTGTACTACTTAGCCCCAGGTCTTTCGACGCGCGGAGCGACCACCGTCAACAATCCTGCCTCGAAGAGCTTTGGTTTCGCTTTCGGGATCGACTTCGGCGGATTCCTCGGGACCACAGGCATCGCGAAGTTCTCAGGAGACGGACAGCCATGGGGGAATTCACAAGGAGTCTCACAGGTCACAAACACTGGCATTGCTCTGGGAACCGGTGAAGCCCGCTGGGGTCCTCAGGCTGATGCTGATGGATACATCTATGTCCTCGGCCGGACAGCGAAACAGGTCTATCGCTTCCATGCGGATACGGCGAATGTCGTGCTCGTGGATTCCGGATACGGAGCATACTACCCGTTCGGAATCGCGATTAGAAACGATGCCGCGTCAAAGACCTTTGCCGTTGTTGTAAATAACAGTTCAAGCACAGCCAGTCTGACAGCCGACTCCAAGATTCTGACCTACAAGTTGAATACGGGAGCGGTCACATACTTTGGAGCGAAAGACACTCTGGTGAAAGGGGCCGGAGCATTCGCGTTCTGGGATGTCGTGTTCGGAAGAGATTCCACTCTGTATACCACATACATATCGAGCGTGGGTGACTGGCCCCGGTCAGGAGTCGCCAAATTCAATCTCAAGGGGAAGAAACTCCCCCTCACGATGGCCGATACGGTATGGACGGTACGCGTGGATTCAGGCCGCGTAGGGACACTTTCGATGTTCACCGGGTCAGCGGCAGACGGTTCACTGGATGTTGTCTACTTTGTGAATGCAAGGAGGGCAAGCACCGATCCACCGTCCGGGCAGGGCATCTACGCTATCTACAACCCTAATTCGGCACGTCCGACAAGGGCCGTCGCATATCCCGACAGAGACAACAATGCTTCGATCACAAAATCCGACGTCTCCGTCGATCCGGCGGGAAACCTGGTCTACTTCGAAAACTCAAATGAAGAAATCGCGATTATTTCTCCTCCTGATGGACCGAACAGCTATACGACGACGGTGTCCATGGCGTTGACTGTTACAACTGATGTAGAACGGACCGGACAGATTCCTTCGAATTTTGCGCTCGAGCAGAATTACCCGAACCCGTTCAACCCGAGTACGATGATCCGCTTCAGCGTCCCGACGAGCGCACGGGTGACGTTGAAGGTCTACGACGTCGTTGGCAGGCAGGTGGCGGAATTGGTTGATCAGGAACTCTCCGCAGGAGTTTACAACTACCGGTTCGATGCGAACAGGCTGGCAGGAGGGACCTACTTCTGCAGAATGACAGCAACCGGCACGCAGCAGAGTTTCTCTGAAACAAAGAAGCTCGTTCTGCTAAAGTAAGCAGATGTAGCGGCAGCGAGAAGATCCAGAAATGCAAAGCGCCCGATCGAGAGATCGGGCGCTTTCGTTATGGGGAAGGGATGTCCGAGATTACTCTCGGCTGATACTATCTCAGCAAGGTCATCTTTTTCGTGTCCGTACATGTCCCAGCTTGCAGTCTGTAGAAGTAGATGCCGCTCGGCAGAGAATTCGCGTTCCATTGTACCGTGTGCGTGCCTGCCGGGCGGACTTCGTTTACGAGGGTCGCAACTTCTTCTCCCAAGACATTGAATACCCTTAGAGACGCAAAGCTGACGGCTGACAGCCGAAAGCTGAGAACTGTACTCGGATTAAACGGATTGGGAAAGTTCTGTCCGAGCTGGACAGTCCGGGGCAATGATTCGTCCCGCGAGCCGGCCTCAACGCTTGTGAGAATCTCCGCCATGGACTTGCCTGTAGCATATGGGGTCGGAAACCCGAGAAGTGACCCGATAGTCGGCGTGATATCGGTGATTGTCCTGCGAACGGACGAGTGCATCCCTTTCGGCATGCCTGCCCCCACGCCAAGAAACATGATGTGTCTGCACCCCCAGCATCCATCACCGTGGCTCACAAATCCATTCTGAACACCGTCGAGATGTCGGCCATGATCGTTGGTGACGAGCAGCGTGGTGGTGTTCCGATAGAATGGATCACCTTGAAGGAAATTCCAGAGCATTCCGACGATGCTATCCGCCGTCACGATTGCCTGTGTATATGCAGACCAACCTCTGGAAGGGGCCGAATCAACATCCGGAAAGTAGATCACGGCGAGCTCAGGATGATGTGCCTGGAGTTTTGCCTTCGCATTTTGCCAAACATCCAGATCCGACGAGCCTTGAAGAACGTACCAGGGCCAGTATGCCGGACCGTACTGCGGATGGATGCTCTGAATCCATGGAGTCGACAACAATTTCATGATGTACAGTGCGTGTGTTGAATCCACACCCCGGGATTTGCGAAAATACTCCCAGACAGTGGGGGCCGTGGCGTACTGGTTCGCGGCGCCATTGACTATTGTATCGTGAGGAGCTGCCCAGGAGCCAGACCATATCGCCGGAATGGCACGCGCAGTGACGGTGATATCGTCGTTCAGCATGCTGTCGAGCACGACGCCTTGCTGAGCGAGTGACCGTATTCGCGGGACATATCTGGCGGAAGGGTCGCCGAGAGTCTCCGAGTAGCGGGCGCCGTCGATGATCACCAGAATGACGCGGCGATCAGCTTGAGCATTCAAGAGACTTAGGTGAGTAAGGGCAAGGCTGAAAGCGAGAAGTATCTTTTTCATCGGCAGAGTTGAGAGTAGTGTTACCTCAGCAGTAGCATTTTCTTCGTCGCCAGATACCCGTTGGATTGAAGGCGATAGTAATAGACGCCGCTCGGTAAGGAACTCGCGTCCCATCGCACCGAGTTCAAGCCCGCTGGGCGAACTTCGTTTACGAGTGTCGCAACCTCTTCTCCCAGTGCGTTCGATACCTTCAGCGTTACAAGGCTGATGGCTGATAGGCGAAAGCTCAGAGCTGTACTCGGATTGAACGGATTCGGATAGTTTTGATGAAGCGAGAACGCGAGTGGCATGGATCTCTCCTGGTCCACGCTTGTGACAATCTCAGCAGAAGTGATCGAAAGAGCGCGGCTCTGTCCGCTACCGCTTGACGTTGTGCCCTGAAATGCCGCCGCATAGAGAGTGACAATTCCGCTTCCCTTCGCGGGGGCCGTCCAATTGATCACGGCTGAATCGATGGTATGAGGACTGGCGTAGACCCCGCCATCGGCTCCCGAGTAGAGAGTGCTATTCGAGACAGGTGCGAATGTTCCCCCGACAACGGACGTCGAGCCTATCCGTGTCGTCAAATTGAAATTGACGATGGGAGAACCGCCGACGTGCGCAACGGTGAGCCGGTAGGTCTGACCCGCTACATACGAAGCAGGAAAACCGTTCACGACCAGAGTTCCGCTGCCGCTTCCGTGACATGAAGATGCGCACGTGCGCATTCCCGGTGCTCCGGAGTAGCCCCCCGTGTAGGAATTGTGCGCATATGTTATGGAAGCCAACAAGAGCATTCCGAACAGGACGATCCTCATACTCCTCCTTAAATACCTTAATCTCTGAATCAGTTCAGTATGGTTCACCATCAGGCGGTCTCCAAAATACGAGAGTGTCAGGGTCCAGTCAACATAAAAATGCACGTCGGTTCGCTCTCGGTAGTCTGCTGAAGGCACACAGGCAAGTGCCCGCCACCTAAGCCAGGCATTTTTCGTGTGAGGTGGCGGTCACCCGCAGTGTTGATATCGCGGCGATCAGACTTATTGACCTGGAGTTCTGGCCGGTGTCAGGTCCGAAGGACTCCTTCGGAGAGTTTGCTGCTGACACCCACGGGGACACGGTTACGTCAGGGCCTCTGCCAAATAGCTTGGCGGACAAGAAAGTCCTGACGGAGCAGCTAAACCTTGTTCAGCTTCATGCCAGGAGGTGTTGCGACGGAGGCCGGGGCGCTCTTTGAGTTTTTCATTGAGATATCCTTCCGTTGTGATGTGATTAAATGAATGGAAACAACGGTTGGAGGGTAACAGGCCTCGAATGAGGTGTCAAGATCTGAACACTTGAGACAAGCAGAAAATCGCTTCGGTGTCTAAGAAAAACCAGGGAAAAAGACTTCTGCTGAATAGGCGAGTCGGTGCTGAGGCGTGAGTCTGACATCAACTCTACGGCAGAGGACCGAGAATCAGAGACGGTTTGTCAAACTCCGTTCAGCCCCGTCGGTGTAGCAGT
The DNA here is from genome assembly GCA_026390595.1 of Ignavibacteriales bacterium. Taxonomy (NCBI): domain Bacteria; kingdom Pseudomonadati; phylum Ignavibacteriota; class Ignavibacteria; order Ignavibacteriales; species Ignavibacteriales bacterium. Next base: position 193,465 of record JAPLFQ010000020.1, on the reverse strand, counting down.
TTCTACCGATTTTGTGGTTTGTATGTCGCTTCTTGATATCTCTTATCTGTTTTCCGGAAGTAAAACTGGCCCACATTCACGTTACTGCCGTCATTGCCAAACGAAAAATTATAGACGACATTCTTCTTGAATCCGATCAAGAATCTTGTTGAAACATTGTCAGTCGTGAGCGACGTGAAGCTGTTAATCGTAAGAATATTTGAACCACCTCCTGAAGCAGTGCGATATTCCCAAACAGAGGAATCTCGAAATGCGATCGCAGCATCGCCGCCGCCACCATAGGTCGTGAAGTGTACCTCAAAATAGAACTTATCTGGGATTGTTCTTAGTGTGTCACGACCGGGCAAATCAATTTTCGTATAATCATCAAACTCTCCTTTTGGATCAAGAATGTCGCAAGAAACAGACATGAAGCAAAGCAAAAACAAGAGCATGATGATGGGCCGACCTTGAGCTACTTTTGGCTTCATAGCAATTAATCCTCGCTGAAATCAAACCATTGATTGGGACGTCGGGGCCTCGTTAAGTGCATTGCCAAATCTCGAGATTCGCGAGTTGGGATATGAGGCGCTTCTTGATGCGATGGCAAAGTGAATCAGATGTCCTGATTTGAATCAGATATCAAATCTTGATTTCTTCGGTGCTTCGAAAGGAACAATGGTACGCACTATACAAAATTGTTTTTTCCGGTTCAACTCCGAGAATTACCTGCAGAGGCTTGTCGTGAAGAATGCCCGCAATTGGCTGTCTCTGCCGCCGGGAAGCAGAGTTGTTTTTTCATGCTAATCACCGTATCTTTCAGTCACCACAGGCAGTCAGAAAAGCTGTAGAACGATTGTTCACCAAGTCACCAGTTTTTCAACAAATATCATCAGGCGCAAAATCTGTGGTTCTTGGGTCGGCTCTGTCAATGTCCAACGCCGAACGCCCAATGTCGAACACCGAAGTTGACTTGGTATCAATCATAAATCGAAAATCGGCAATCGACAATTACTCAGCTTAAACATGTTTGGGCCCTTAGCTCAGTTGGTTAGAGCAGCAGACTCATAATCTGCGGGTCGCTGGTTCGAGCCCAGCAGGGCCCACGAGAGAAGTAAGAAGTAGGAAGTAGAAAGTAAGAAGTAAGGAGAAAGAAGTAGAAAGTAAGAAGTTAGAAGTCATGCCTGTGCCACGGATGCCTGTCCCGGAATTCCTCCGCGATTGCTAATTCACCGGGCGCACAGTCTTCGCACCCTCCTTCGGCAAGTCCTTAACGAATGCATCCCCACGATGGTCGAACCGACGAATCTTCAGGAGCAAAAAGAGCGTAAGTTGCTTCTCGTCCTTTTGCTTTGCCTTGGGATTGTGCTCATCGCCACGACAATCCGCGGCCCTTTCATCATCGACGAAATCAATTATATGGTCACGGTTGTTGGCCTTCGAGATGGGAAAGTCACTGTGCCGGGAACGGAAGGACTCTCGCCCAGCAAGGAATTATTCTCGTTTGATCCGGAGTCGTTTGGCAGAATTGCCGACAGAACTCCTGTCGCTTCGCTGGCTCCACCACTCTACGCACCGTTCGCGCTTCCATTCCTGTTCATGGGCTGGCGGGGTCTGGCGGTGTGGCCGCACATGTTCTCAGTCCTTCTCGTCACCCTCGCTGTCTACATAGCTGGAGACGTGTGGGATGGAGGGAAACCAATCCTGGCGGCATTGTGTGGACTTTTAATGGGCATCGCAACAGGCGTGCGCGAACAGAATATTGTTCTCGCCGCATTTCTTGGTCTCACCATCTTTTTATTTGCTGGAAGGAGGATCCTCTCCACCATCTGGTACGGGGTCGGGGCGGTGTTGCCGCTGACCGCGATTGCTGTCATCAACCTCGCTCGTGATCACCTCTGGCACCCATTTCCAAAATTTGTCGCATTCTCACGTCAGATGACACATGCTGCCGATGCCGGGTCATTCTTTCGACCGGTCAGGATGTTCTGGGCGCGGTTCGTAGACTTCTCAGCCCATCCTGAAATTACTTATCCTTTCCAATCTGAGATCTACAAACAGAACCCTGAATCTGGGGCTTACCTGGTCTTGGGGACACTGAAAAAGTCCTTCATCCAGTCAAGTCCCTGGGTGGGTCTGGCCTTGGTGGTTCTCCTGTTCGTCTGGTTCTCAAAAGATACCTTCAAAGAAGAGGTGCGGAAAAAGCTGCAGGGAATTTCCCTGCTGGTGTTCCCGCTCGTTCTTGTGTTCTCTCTCTCGGGGGCCGGGCGCACGGACGGGCTCGCGTATAATCAGCGGTACTTTCTCGAGTTGATTCCGATTGCCGCACTTGCCGTTGCTCTTGCTGTGGATGGTCTCGCCCTGAGTATCGTGCATCTCGCGGCCGGAGTTCTCGTCGCGGGCATTACGTTTGCTGTGACGCTGATGCTTCCTTCCCGCACATGGTACGAAATCGCGCTCTTGAAGGTCCCCTTGGCCTGCTCGTTGTTCCTTGTTCTGGCCTGGTTCTTTCGGGTGCATCCGCGGACACGGAATGTCATGCCGATCATGCTCGGTGTTTGTGTCGGCTGGTCGCTGCTTGTGCACACCTTCGATGATCTTCCGGCGTCGCGCAACCGCCGGTACCAGAATGCGGACCGGCTGGTTGCTCTCGAGGCGTCCGTCCCGAACCGCTCTGCGCTGTTCGCCTACTGGGGCTCGAGAGACGCTGCAGGTCCGCTGCATCTCACGCGCGATGTGGTGATCCTGGATGCGGGTGCTGATGAAGGGGCCGACGCCCCTCGCTTGACCCGGGAACTTCAGAGCACGGGACGAAGGATCTTCATACTGGGAGATTTTTTTCCGCGATCGATCATGAAAAACATTGCCGGTGTCGACTCGCTTGTGACGGTGTGCGAAGCTCCCATCCGCCTTTTTGAGGTCGTTCACAGGAGCGATTCAAGAAGTGCGAACCTTGAACAACAACCCTGACTTCTCATGGTTAGCGACCAGCCTATGGGCACTGGCTCGATGAACAATTTGCGAAGGCTGGCAGGTATTTCTCTGCCGACGGTTGCGGTTGTCGTCGTTCTTCTGGTCTACCTCAAAACGCTCCTGCCGGGAGTAGGATATTCGGGGGATACGAGCAAGTTCCAGTTCGTCGGCAAGGTGTTGGGGACTCCCCACGAACCGGGATCACCAACCTACGTCATTCTGAATTACCTCTTCGTCTCGTTGTTCCCGTTCGGCGCGACAGCCTACAAGGCGAACCTGCTGTCAGCTCTCTTCTCCGCTCTCACGCTTTTTGTAGTCGCTCGCACACTGATGATGCTCGGGGTCCGCCGTTCCATTTCTGGCGCAGTTGTTCTGATCTTCGGATTCACATACACCCTCTGGTCGCAATCGATCATTGCCGAAGTGTATGCTCTGAATACCCTCTTCGTTGCCTTGACGATCCATTTCTTCATCCGCTGGCATCTCACGGGAAAGTACAGCGATTTCCTGACAGCGTGTGGCGTGTATGCGTTTTCGTTCGGTGTTCACCTCATTGTTCTTATGCTCCTGCCCGGAATCGTGTATCTCGTCTGGGTTACACGCAGGGAGTTCTTCGGAAATCCTCGTATCATACTCCATGTGGCGTGTATCATTCTTCTCGGCGCAGCTCAATATGGTTATCTGTTCTGGAGATACTATGCGGCCGATACTTCGTACCTCGAAATTGCGGTGCCCGATCTGAAAACCCTCCGGTTTTATGTCTCCGGGGGGCAATTTCAGTCGTACTTTTTCGCAGGTGGTCTGAAGGGGTTCTTCTTCATTGGGAGCCCAATCATACTCCGCCTTCTCTGGCTCGAGTACCTTCTCCTTCTTCCTGTCTCTTTGATTGGCTTCCTGGCGTTGCGCAGTGGCCGGCTGAAAATGTTCCTCCTGCTTTGTGTTTCGACGACTTTGCTCTTCACGCTTTTGTACGCCATTGCGGACATTTTCGTATATCTCCTGCCCGTCTATCTGGTGGTTGCGCTGATGCTTGGTCTCGCCCTCGAGTGGATGTTTGTGAAATGTCCCCGACGGTACTCCTGGCTTGTTGGCACCGTCCTTGCTGCGTTGCCGCTCACGTTTTTCATGATGAACTACACGACGGTCGATCAGAGCCATAATGTGCGTGCGAAGCACCTTGTCGAGGAATCCATCCGTGTTGTCGGTAGAAACTCACTCATAGTCTGTCCTGATTACGACTTTGCGGAGTACTACTGGTACTATGTGTTCGCCGAGGGGAGGGAGCGAGACAGCATCTATGTTCTCTTCTCTCATGATGACAACCTCCCGTTGCACGATCTGCGCGAATACACAAGCAACGGCCGTCCGTTCTACCTGCCGCTGGAACGACGGAATACACCTCCCGGGCTCACCGTCTATTATTGTACAGCGTATCAGCCATCGCCGATTGATCGCCAGCGGACCAGATATCCGGCAAGCCGGGACATGCTCGATGACTACCGCCGCTCATTCGTCGAAGGGCCGATGAGACTTCTGGCAGCGACAGGCTACCGGTTCGTGCTGGCTGCCGATTCCCTGTACCGGGTCGAAAAACCTGTCCGATAGTTTCATGCCTGCCCGCCAGGTGATTCTATCGTCGTGCCGCTTGACAAAACGCGCCTCCTGTGGTATCTTTGCACTGCGTCAATCATAACATCTCATATCTGTCATCCATGGCGACCCAACCGACCACTTCATACCAGCGTCAAATCAAGCGCTATGGAGTCATTCTCTTTTGCCTGTGCGCTTTCTTTTTCGGATTGATTCCATACGGCGGTGTCCGATCGTCAGACAGCGAAGTGGTATTTCGTGTCGGAGAGTCGCTTGCGCTCAGAGGGGTGTTTTACGTAGAGCATGATCTGGAAGATTGGCATTCGTTTGGAGTTGCCACCGGTAAATCGAATCGCCTGTACGCTATTTTTGGTCCGCTCGAATCTATTCTCCTTGCCCCGATCATCAAAGTTGGCGATCTCGTCAATGAAACGGGGTGGTACAAACCACTCTCCCCGATTCTTCCACTGAGCCATTTCACCGAAGGTGGGTTTTTCGATTACCTCGAAGGGAGGCACACGCAAACCCCCAGACCGCATGCCCTCAGGACGTTCACTTCCTTCTTCAACGTTTTCATGACCTCGTTCTGCGTGTTCGTGTTCTGGCAAATCCTGTTGTTGTTGACCAAATCGATTCCCGCAAGCTTCCTCGTTTCGATCATCTATGCATTCGGGACGCACGCCTGGCCGTATGCGGGGACGTTCTTCAGCGAGCCGCTTGCCACCTTGCTGGTGCTCCTCTCATTCTTCTATCTCCTGAAAGCCGGAGAACCGGAAGCGTCAGGAGAGGGGAACCGGACCAACCGACCGGTTTTCCTCAGCGGGATATGGATGGGTCTTGCCATCACCGCGCACATCACAGCGGCGCTCTATGCTCCGTTCTTCGCGTTGTATTTTTTCTGGAGAGACATCGAAAACCGTCCGTCGCTTCTCGGCCGGTTGGAGAGGGGAGCTGTCTTCGCGGTTGGTGTTTTTATTCTCCTCTTTCTCCTGGGTTGGTATAACTATTTCCGATTCGGCAGCTTCTTTGAGACGGGCCGAACCGCGAGCGCGATTTCCGGCGAGATCTTCGGCTATGGTACGTTCGTGTATCCATTCAGGGGGCTCTACGGACTGATTTTCGGAGCGGGGAAGGGCGTCCTGTTCTTCATGCCCGCCCTGGTACTCGGAGCGTTCCTCTCAAAGAGCTTTCTGCGTGAGAATAGACAACTCTTCTGGACGGTGACATTAGCGGTTGCGTTCAGAGTGCTGTTCATTGCATCACGCAGCGACTGGCATGGAGGATTCTGCACCGGCCCGCGCTACCTCGTCATGGCGATTCCATTTCTTCTGATCCCGATTGCCTTCTGGTTGAAGAGTCACGAGTCGACGCGGTTTGCACGCGCTTTTGGATTCATGACGGTTTTTGGCTTGCTCTTTTCGATTGAGCAGTTTTACTTCTGTCTGGCCGAGGCCTTTTCATTCCTGCAGATTTGGAAGTTCAACGAGCAGCTCGCCGGGTTCAGTGTGTTTGAGAACGATATTATTTATCTGGATTGGAAGTATTCTCCGTTGCTCAGTCCGTCTTCGATGAAAATATCCCCCTTTCTGCTTCGTTGGACTCAGCTCCCGATGGGCGAATTGATGGCACTTGGCTCGGTTGTGTTGCTGATCCTATTCTTCATTTTCTACCTGATTTTGCTGAAAATGCCCAGATCTGCCTCAAACTGAGCATACCGCGAGCTTCCTGCGCGGTAATTATGGATCGGAAATAAGTTCCTCTCCAGGTAATAAATACCTATCCCAGACGTGTATTGACATTGAGAACCCGCTATTTCCGTCTGATTTCGCACAAAGGGGATTCCTGTGCGCCGGGCACGTATGTTGAGTGAATCGAAGCACAACTCAACCAACGGCGACATTGTAGGCTACAGAATCCAATAACTCAATCAAGGAGGTTACACTATGGGACAACAGCAACTTCTGCTCATCATCCTCGGCGTTATCATCGTCGGTATCGCCATTGCAGTCGGCTTGAGCCTCTTCAGCGCTCAAAGCGTTCAGTCAAACCGTGATGCCATGATCAATGACCTGAACAACCTGTCAGCACAGGCGTACCAGTTCAGGATTCGTCCGAGTTCAATGGGCGGTGGACAGGGTGACTATACCACGTTTGCCATTCCGACCAAGATGAAGACGAATGAGAACGGAATCTATACGGCAGCGCCGACCACGAACACGATCGTGTTCACGGCGGTGTCAGCTCAGAATGCCTCGAACACCATCAAGGTCACAGTTGACAGCGATGGAAAGCTCGGCACCTGGGTTTATGCTGGTGACTTCCAGTAAGCCAGCTCCGTTTCAGATGTATTGTTAGCAGAAAGGCATCCCGCTCAGGCGGGATGCCTTTTTTTTGTGCCCCGTCCTCGGTCGCCCTCCATCGGTGCATGCGCCGGACGATTTCCCATTGCTTGACAGAGTCTCGTAAATATCGTATAATCTGTACAGAATTCTTCCGTTCCTCGCTGCAACGCGAAAATCTTCCAAGGGGATTCCATGGCTGAGTACAAAATTGAGGGTCTGACCGTCGCTGGCAAGCCGGTTTCCGGTTTGATCAACGCGGACAGTCTCAAGGATGCCAAGCAAAAAGCTTCTCAGATGTCGACCGAGAAGAAGTTCAAGCTGACGGGGGTTCTTGAACGTGTCGTGTGGATGTACAAAGTCCAGAAGGGGACGGAAAAACCGCTCGACGGTGAACAGAAAGCGTATTCCAAGGACGAAGTCAAGCAAGCCCTTGAGAAGATGGGCTACCGTGTCATCTACGTTCGGAAAAAGCTGTTCGGAGGAAAGGCCCGCGCGGCGCCGGCAGTCGAAATCATCACTTTCGTTCGCATGAGTGCCGACCTGATGAAACAGAAGCTGCCGTTCAATGAGATCCTGATCCTGCTCATGAACGACATCGACAACCCTGCTCTGAAGGACGCGGTCAAGGAAATCAACAGCGAGCTGAAGCAGGGGAAGGACAGCGAAAAGGTGTTCATGAAGCAAGCTCCGGTGTTCGGCAAGTTCACCGCCAACATGCTGGGCCTTGCCTCGAAGAGCGGTAACATGACGGAGATCTACGAGAGCACTGCGAAGTTCCTCGAGCGCAACGCTCAGTTCAAGCGCAATCTCAAAAGCGCGCTGATCATGCCTCTCGTCACTCTGTTCATCCTGTTCCTCGCCTGTCTCTTCTACGTGGGCTATATTTTCCCCGCAACGGCAGAGATGTTCGAGAAGTTCAAAATCGAGCTCCCGCCGATGACGAAGGCGACGCTGGGGTTCAGCCGATGGCTGACGGCGAACGCGATACCGGTGGCGTTGGTGATCATCGTGCCTGTGGTGTTGTTTGGCAGGTTCATCACGACAGAGCGCGGGCGCTTTCTGTTGGACAAGACAATCATAAAGGTCCCGATCGTCGGTCCATTGCTGCACAAGACCGCCATCGAGATCTACTGTCGCGTGTTCTATGCGCTCTATAGCGGATCAGGTGAAAACATCGACGTTATCCGCATGGCGGCAGAGGCGTGCGGCAACAAGTACATGGAACATCAGATCAAGACGATTGCCATCCCTATGATGCTCGAGAAGGGAAAGGGATTGACCGAAGCGTTCCAGGCGACAGGGGTGTTCACGCAAACGGCGATTTCCCGTTTCAATTCCGGCGCCGAGACCGGGACGGTGAAGAACACGGCTATCCAGCTTGCGGAGTACTACGAGAAGGAAACGACCTACAAGCTTGCGAACGCCATCGAAGCGATTCAGCTCGCCGTTTCCATGATCATCATGCTTGTGCTGACGGCGCTGACGCTTGTTTCGTCCGAAACGGCGACGATCCGCCCGAAAGCCCCCGGCCAACTCATCCGGTATGTGATGTACTATCTGGGGCTGGGCTAAAGGTGCAGTTGCAAGTGAATCTCTGAGACAAGGACGCGAACAGACGCAGAGAAGGATGTATGCAACGTATCATCAGAAGGGTGTGAGCGATTCGTGGGAGGTCTTTTCGCGGGATCATTGCTTCGATAGAAAATGGTCGTCGAAATCGATGCGGTTGAGGTTCAGGAGCTAGAAGGAGTTCATCTATGCCAGAAATAGATATAACTGATAAAATCGGTTATACGCTTCTCAAGAAGGGGATCATCGATTTTGAGACTCTTGAGAAGTCTCTGAAGATGAAGGATTCCGAGGAGAACAAGAAGAACCGGAAAAACCTCGGACAGATCCTCGTCACAGAGTTTGGGGCCGATCACGACGCGGTGTTCCGTGAAGTTGCCAACCTTTACGCGTTTCGCGAAATCTACGTGGCCGATGAGAAAGTCGACGACGCCCGCACTGCATTCATCAAGAAACTGGTCGAAGGTCTTCCCGATCAGCAGCGTGAGATGATGGTGCAGGCCAAGATGCTCCCGTTCAAGTATGACGAGCGCCAGACTGACAAGCTCGTGATCATCGCTGCCGATCCCACCGATCGCAACCTGCCTGTCGTTGCGCGAAGCTTCAATGTGAAGAAATATGAAATCTGCTACGTGCGGATGAAAGATCTGCAGATGCTGATGGACAAGATCGTGCCGGCGCAGAATGAGTTCCTGAAGCTTTTGCAGCAGGACGGAGACGTCAATATCGGAGACGATGGGACGGGCGGCGATTCTGAGGTTGACGAAGACGTACTCGAAGCCGAGATCAACAAGAGCGCACTTGTCAACCTGTTCGAGGGATGTCTCGTGGAGGCCGTCCGGAGGGACGTGAGCGACGTTCATATTGTCGCTGCAGAAGGGAACAAGACGAACTTCATGTTCCGTGTGGATGGCAACCTGCAGGTTTGGCACTGCCAGGAAAACACGATGCCTGAAGCGGTTCTGGCTGTTGTCAAGGATCGGACGAAAAACGTCGATCGATTCGAGCGTGAAGCGTCACAGGACGGATTCATCCAGCGAACCGTTGACGGTCACCAACTCAGGTTCCGTGTGTCGATCATGCCTATCGTGACGACGGAATTCAAGAACAAATTCGAGAGCGTTGTTATCCGCGTGCTCGATGATCGCAAGGTTATCACCGATCTTGAAAAACTCGGTCTCCAAGGTCCTGCGAGAGCCTTCTTCTATAAGGCGATCGCGAAACCGCAGGGGATTATCATTCTGACCGGTCCCACAGGATCCGGAAAATCCACCACGCTGATTGCTGCTCTGTACCAGGTGATTGATCCCACCGTCAACGTGTTGACGATCGAAGAGCCGGTGGAGTATATCATCAAGGGTGCACGTCAATTGAAAATCGGTCCGAAGATGGGGTTTGAGCAATCCATCAGAGGAATTCTGCGTCACGACCCCGATATCGTGCTCGTTGGCGAAATGCGCGATAAGATCACTGCCGAGACCGCCATTAAACTGGCAAACACTGGTCACCTTGTTTTTTCGACTCTTCACACGAACGATGCCCCCAGCGCAGTTGCGCGTTTGTATAAGATGGGTATTGAGCCGTTCCTGATTGCCTATGCAATTAACATTATCGTCGCGCAACGTTTGATCAGAACCCTCTGTAAGATCTGCAAAACGCCCGTCGAAGCGGATGAGTTCGGCGATCTGATAAAATTCGGGTTCACGGAGGAGGATCTTCGTGCGCATACGGTCTACAAGGCCGTCGGGTGCGACAAATGTGGCGGCGGTTATAAAGGCCGCGCTGCCATCCACGAGGCGCTGTTCTTCACGAAAGAAATCAAATCAATTATCCTCGGTGCAGGTGACAAGGTCGATGAAAACAGGATCCGTGACCAGGCCTCAAAGGATGGTATGTGGACTCTGCGGCGATCTGGAATGGAACGAATGTTGGAAGGGAGCACCTCGCTGGAAGAGGTTATTGCCAACACAACCGAGGACGACTAGTCCAAGACTAAGATCTATTGCGCTGCTGTCTCTTTCTGAGGCACTCACTCCGTGGGTGCCTTTTCTTTCTTCTCTTCTGCGCATTTACTTCTTGCCCCGCCAGCGCTCTCAGCACCCCAACCTCGTCGATCCGGTATTTGTCCTGCGTCACAACACTTTAGCCTGCAAGGACTTAAATAACTAGCCGCTGAGAAGTCGGATTCTTAGAGGGATAACACCTCGGTTTCACCTTCCGAAACAAGGAGGATGATTCGCGGCCTGTGCAAATATGAGAATTCTGGCAAAAAACACGACCTCGCCTCAAAACGGGTGAAGTCGCTATGGGGGAACGAAATGGGGAAGACTTCAGATTATTTTCTTTAAGGGAGTTGCATTTTCGTGTGGAGTTTCTTATTATCACACCATAGGGGGGGTGCCTGTTTTCCCTCTCGACTCCATGGCGTTCGCGCGACCAAAAACTCAATAGTCGAGCACACTGAATGACCACTCCTGTCCAAAACCCTGGTGCTGCAAAACCTCCGGCGACTGATCCTCAATCTGTCGCTATGGCGCCAGAGCCACCATTTGTGGCCGATGCGAGAAGGTTACTGAAGGAATTGGCATCACAACTTCCTTCGACCGTTACCGGCCTCGAACGCCAAATGATGATTGGCGATGTTCTCGGGAGAATGGATGATGGGGACAAGCAGAAGCTCCGGGCCCTGATAAACTACTTCCTGCTGCGGATGCTGAGCATCGGCGCCTCTGATATTGATCAGGGGGGCTATGGTTCGGGCGGCCAGGTCTGGTTTCGCGTCTACGGTTCCAAGAAGCCTGACAAAACTCTGGGCCAGTATGCCACCGACGAAACGAACTATCTTATTCAAAGTGTGCTGGGTGAACGGCAGCGGGCGTTCTTGTATGAAAACCGCAATCTGGATTTTTCATACATGCTGTACCTCGAGAATGGCGAATTCCGCCGATTTCGTGCTGACGCGTATTTCGACCTCGACCAGCTTGCGCTCAATATGCGCGCGATCAACAACACAGTTCGCCCTTACAAGAACCTCGAGTTACACCCGAATGTAACGAGAATGTTAAGCCTCGCCGGAACGAAGGAAGGTCTGTGCCTTGTCACCGGCATCACAGGGTCCGGCAAAAGCTCCACGCTCGATGCGATTATTGATGCGAACAACCGTGCGGTCGATGCGCACATCGTCATCATCGCTTCACCGATCGAATTTGTGCACAAATCAGACCGCTGCATTATCCGTCACAGGGAAGTAGGGCGTGATGTTTTGTCGTTCAAGGACGGAGCGGTACAGGCGTTGCGCCAGGATCCTGATATCATCATGATCGGCGAGTTGCGGGATCCGGAAACAATTCTGACAGCGCTTGAAATCACCGACTCCGGTCACAAGGTTTTCTCCACACTGCATACCGCTTCCTCGGTCGAAAGTATTGACAGAATCATCGGTGAAACTCCGCCGGTTGAACAAGAGCGTGTGCGGAACAGGCTTGCCGACACACTTCGATGTGTCATGTCGCAGAAGCTCGTTCCGAGTCTTGATGGCAAACGAGTGATGGCAAAGGAAGTGCTGCTTGGCGTCCCTTCTGTGAAAGCTGCGATCAAGAACAACAACACCGGGGAAATCTATCAGATGATTTCCGAAGGAGTCGAGCAGGGGATGACCACGATGGAGCAGGACCTGAAGCGATTGTATCTGCAGAAAAAGATTTCACTGGAAAACGCGCTTAACTACGCGAACAACAAGCGGCGGATTCAGCAGCTTCTCCAGGTCAATCCGTCGGAGGGGTAGAGCAACGTTTGTAGTTTCACCAAGCACCACCACGGTTCACTCACTCTCACAACTAGGGACAAAGCTCGAAATGCCATACCAGCCTGGTCAAGGCAAAACTGCGGTTGCGTTGTTCGTCGACGGTCTGGAGCTGAAATTTGTCCAGTTGTCGATGAAGAAGGGGAAGGTGACGCTGCGGGACTACAAGACGGTTGCGCTGGTTCAGAAGTTTGAGGAGAAGCCCGGATCTTCGACAGAGGCGGGAGCGGAAACTGCGGAGATGGGTGCCGAGTCGTTTGGTGAGCAGGCGATGCCGACTGAAATGTCCGAACGGGAAGGGCAGAACAATGCTGCCGTTCTGCTGAGCATCCTGACAGATCTCCCGTCAACGAAATACACACTCTCCTACGCGCTCAGCGAGCCAGCCGTTACCTATCAAGAATTCGAGAGCGATTCCGGTCTCAAAGGGACAAAGCTGAAAAAGCATGTTGCCCAGGAGCTCTCGGCAATGCGTTCCGCTGCACCTGCGCTCGATGCGCTTGATTTCATCCCGACCGCCCAGGGCGGACTTCTCAGCATCGTGCGTGAAGACGGGATGCACATCTATGACCTCTTGCGGGAGATCAAGCCGTTTATCGGCAACCGGGTACCGAAGATCGATGTGATCGACAGCGCGGATACCGCGCTCATCGGACTGGTCAGAAGTTCCTTTGACCTGCAGGAGGACGAGGTCACAGTGCTGGTGTACGTCGGCAATGACTTCAGCCGCCTCATCTTTATGCAGGGGAAGAACTATCTTCACTTTGCTCCGATCATCAGCGAAGGGTACGGCTCGTCCAATATCGAGAACACGATCTACAGCCGCATCTTGCTCGAGCAAGACAACATCGCCCTGACGCGCATCGACCGGATCATCCTGTGCGGAGAATGCCACAAGGTGAGTCTGCGCGAGTCGCTCGCTCCGCAATTCACGAGCGCGACCGTGGAGTACCTCCAGACCCCCGAGCTTGACATGAGCGTCTACGAAGGGCTCGTCGGAGAAGCGATCTCGGAGTACGCCATTCCGCTGGCGACGGCGTGGAGGGCGCTCGAACCCAAGAGGCACGGGTTCTACGATATGAACCTCTGCCCGGTGATGATCACCGAAGGGCAGAAGGCGTTCAAACTTGCATGGCATGGATGGGTCCTCGCGCTGATGATCATCGGCTCAATCGTATTCCTGTTGACGTCCATCGAAAGCCGTAGTACGGAAATCAAGCGCCAGAAGGATCAGCTCGTTCGAAAGCGGGGTGAGCTGAAGGACCTGGAAGATCTGCGAGTTACGCGCTCAAAACTGCAGACCGACATCGCCCGGTACGCGAACGCCGCTTCTGTCTATGATTCGATCGCGCCCGGCAGTGACCGGTGGAGTCGGGTCCTTCATTATCTTGCCAACAGTGTCGAGGATTTGAATTCCCTCTGGCTCTACAAGATTGTGAAAGACGATCAGAACCCCACAATCCTCAGGATCAGCGGCCGTTCCATCTACCGCACACGGATCTCGCGTCTGGCCAGTCTGTTCGAACGCGCGACATTGAAACAAGTCAGAACAACTGCTATCCGGGACAAGATCGTGTACGAATTCGATCTGATTGTTGAACAGGTCGACAAGGGTGATGGCGCCCCAACTAAACCACGGTAAGACACTATGTCCTTTAAGATACGTAATACCATCGTTCTTGCTGTTGTCTTCTTGGTCATCACCGGCGGCGGACTATTCTATTGGCTGTACTTGCAGCCGAAGCAATTGAAGACGACGCTTGCCGAAATCCAGAAGATCGAAAAAGAACTGGTCGATGTGCCGCAGACCGTCGCCGAGGTGAACGAACTCACGGACAAACTCGCCGACACGAAGCGTCGCTACGATTCGCGCAGCAAAGAGATTCCGGCGTTCGACATCACGTCCCAGACGTACGCGTATATGAGCAAGGGGATTGACGAAGCCGGGATCACGAACGACAATGAATTCGTTCGGTTGGGTCAAGTGACCTTTGACCAGACAAAGGATCTCGGCCCGTACGGGTACAATGTCTACCAGTTGACAGACTGTGAAGCGGCATTCGAAAACCTCTACAAGTTCGTGTATTACCTCGAAAACGGCAGCAGGCTCTACAAAATCGCGTGGATCAATCTCGAAGGCAAAGAATTCGTCAACGTGGAGTCGAAGGAGACACGCAAATATGTCGGGTTCTCGATGGAGCTGCATGCATATTTTACGAAGATTCAGGAGCTGAACACGTCTCTCGCGGCGAAGTCGCTTACGTTTACCCAGTCCCCCTTCGATCCGTTCGACCCCATCATCCTTTCGGCTCTTTCCGGTGATGCGCCGGAAGGCGAATTGGACACAAGGCAAATGGATGTTCGGGCGGTTCTTCCGGGCAAGGCGTTCGTGATGTACAAAGGCGAGTTGATGGTCCTGCATCTTGGGGATAAGGTGTGGAGAGGCTTTGTGAGCCGCATCAGTCCGGCGGACAGCAAAATCGAGTTCACGGTCAACGAGGGGGGTATTACGAGGAAGATAGCGAAGGCAATGGTTTTCGATAAAAAGAAACGTAAATGAGGGAGTCATGAAAAAACGAACAAGTATCTTCATCACCTGCTGCCTGCTCCTTCTTGCCAACGCTCTTCTCGCTCAGAGCCGGGAGGAACAAAGGATGAAACGCGCGGCTCAGGGGAAGGAAACCTATACTCAGGAAGAGCTGGTGTCCTTCAAGAGTGATGTCCCGTACAAAAACGCCATGGAATCCCTGAGCACACTCAGCAAGAAGTTCCTGAAGAAACCTATCGTTGATCCAGCGCCGCTTACGACACCGATCAACGTGGAGATCCAGTCAATGTACTGGAAGGATGCCATGGAGCTCATCCTGCGGACAAACAACCTCTGGTATCAGGAGCTCGAGGACTATATACAGGTTGCGACCGTTGGTATGCTCGCTGCCTCGGCCGGGGGTACGCCATCCGGAGTCTCAGCGCCAACGGATTCGTCGGCAATCATCTCAAAAACCCGCGAGGTGACGATCTCTGCGATCTTCCTCGAAATCAACAAGGCGAAATTGCGCGAGAGCGGCATGAGCTTCAATATCTTCAGAGGCCGTGACCTGAACCTCGGTGTGCAGTTCAATGGGGCCGATCGGGTCACCAGCAATGTGTTCGGAGTCACTGTCTCGCCGACAAATCCCAAGCTCGCAGTCAATATCGATGCTGCGCTCAAGATTTTTGAGAGTGAACAGGTTGGCGAGGTGCTTTCCCGGCCTCAGACCACCGTCCGGTCCGGATCCAAAGGGAGGCTCCAGGTTGGTACTGATTTCTCTATCAAAGAGCGGGACTTCTCCGGAAATATCATTGACAAGTTCTACAGCACGGGAACAATCCTTGATGTGAGTCCGAAGGTTTACCGATACGGCTCTACCGATTTCATCGACCTCTCATACCACGCAGAACGCAGCACCGTGACTCCAGGCACCGTCAGCACCCTGATCAACAAGAGCCAGTCCGATGGGCGCGCGACAATTCTGAACGGCGAAGAGACGTACGTGGGAGGATTGTATTCAAACGAGGACAATGTCACGCGCGAAGGAATTCCGTTGCTGAAAGATTTGCCATGGTGGGTGTTCGGGCTCCGGTACATCTTCGGATATGACAAAGTGGAGACGGTACGGAAAGAGCTCATCATTCTCCTGAAGGCAGAGCTCGTCCCGACTATTGAAGACCGCGTGAAGGAGCTTGCGAAGGAACGGAACATCATTCAGGACAAGCTCAAAGAAATTCAGCAGGATGTTGACAAGAAAACGAAAAAGCAATGACCAACGATTCTGAACGGCACACTAAAGTACTTGGGGAGTTCGTCATGAACGTCCGTACGATCTTGTTGTGGGGGATTATCGCGGTGTTGACGCTTCTGGTGTCATGTCAAAACCCGACAGGGCCTGATACACAGGTCACATCCATCCCGACGTCGGTCCGCGGTTTGGTAATGAGAAGTGACAACCTTACGCCGGTCACCAATGCAATCGTGTACGACGTTGGCGGCCTGGCCCGGGATACATCAAGATCGGACGGAACATTCCGATTGGTGTACCAACTTCTCTCGCAGACGAAAACCCGGATCATCGGTTCCCGCTCCGGTTACGGTAATGACACCTCTGTTGTAACGCTGAACCCCGGGGTGGACACGACGATCGTGTTGCGGCTCAAAGCCGACAGCTCGAGCCCCTCGGGGGCGGTGTCGACGGGCAAGGCGGCGAACATAGTCCTCGTCGCATCAAGTTCCGACAATATCTCCATTCGCGGTACCGGTTCCAACGAGACGGCTGTCCTTCAGTTCGAAGTGAGAGATTCTCTGGGTATCCCGATCGCGGGTGTTAACAAACTCACCGTGAACTTCTCTATTCTTGGCGGCCCCGGCGGCGGGGAATATGTGTTCCCCGTGACTTCCGAAACCGATCCATTGACCGGTCGAGTGACGACGCGTATCTCCAGCGGCACGAAAGCAGGCGTCCTGCAACTTCTTGCGACGGCAACCGTTCCGGGCACGCCTCCACTGACCATCAAATCCAGTCCGATAAAAATAACCATCTCCGGTGGCCTTCCCGACGACAGCCATTTCTCTATCAGTCGCAAGCCGCTCAACATCGCCGGAGGCGTATACGATAATCTCCGGGCACAGATACAGGTTATCGTCGGTGACAAGGAAGGGAACCCCGTACAGCAGGGGACGGCGGTCTCCTTCACGACGACCGGCGGCGTCATTCAGCCCAACGCTGTGACCGACCGCGATGGAATTGCTCAGGTAGATCTGATTTCCGCCAATCCACGTCCATCGAATTCGGTGGCAATCGTAACGGCAAAGACCATTGGTGACAGCGGCAAGGTCATCCAGAAAAGTACTGTTGTGTTGTTCTCCGGAGCGACGAGGATTTTGACTCCCTCTTCTACAGTCGTGGTTCCGGACAGCGGTGTTGCATCCTTTGAGTATCGTGTGCAGGATCCGAACGGATTCCCTCTCGCCGGCAGCACAAGCGTTACGCTGACGGTGGACGGTCCTGGTTCAGGTGATCTGGAGCTTTCGGGTGATGTCACGAAGACTCTGGAAGATACCAACGATCCCAACAGCACGCTTTTCAAAGCGACCGTGCGTGACAAGAAATTGCGCGGACCAGGCGGAGCCGTCACGTTCAAAATCTCTGTCGTCAGCCAAAACGGTAATGTGTCCGCCACGTTCCCTGGATTCGTACTCAGTGACACCAGTGTGATTGTCGCGCCGTCGAAGTCGGGGTACATCTCAAGTCTGACTCTCGCGGGGATCGACAACACTCAACTTTCAGTCAGCGGCACCGGTGCCAATGAAACCGCGAAACTGACGTTCGCTGCCAAGGATTCGGTGGGGAATCCCATCGAGCTTCGAAAGAGAGCATACGTAACCTTCTCCCTGTCGCCGACCGGCGGTGTGGGAGGGGGAGAGTTCCTGTTCCCGGCGGCAGATTCGACGGACGCCTTCGGCCAGGTGACGACGACGTTCAATGCTGGCTCACGAGCTGGCGTTCTTCAGGTGATAGCTCGGTCAACGTACGCCGGACGCACAATCACGACCTCTCCGATCAGGGTCACGATCGCCGGTGGACTCCCTGACTCGAACCGGTTCACTGCTACTCTCTCGAGCGTCAATATGCCGGGTCTCATCAAAGCCGGAGCGCTTGGAACAGTCGGTGTTCAGGTTGGTGACAAATTCGGAAATGCGGTGCAGCCAGGAACGGCGCTCGCCTTCAGCATTTCAGGCGGCCTTATCCAGGCCAACACAACCACCGACGCTGCGGGCCAGGCATCCGCCGTCGTGTATGGCGGCAATCCGGCTCCGAATGAACCGACACTCGGCGGAGTGGGACACGGCTTTATTACTGTACAGACAGTGGGCGAAGGGGGCATCGCGATACGCAAGAAGATTCCATTCCTCTTCTCTGGTCAGAGCCGCATCGTGCCTCCGTCGGCACTCATTTCCATTCCCGACAGCGGAGTCGCGACGTTCCAATATCGGGTACAGGATGTTAACGGCAATCCACTTGTAGCAGGGACGACAGTCAATCTTACCGTCGATGGTCCAGGTGCCGGCAACTTAGCGCTGTCCGGAGATGTGGCGAAGACGCTTCTGGATCTCGATGATCCCGTATCGACTCTTCTCACAGCGACGGTTCAGGATAAGGTGCTCAAGGGTTCCAGCGGTGCAGTTACATTCAAGGTGACAGTGGCGAGCCCGAACGGCAATGCCGTCACAACATTCCCTGGGATCGTCCTGCAAGATACGTCAACCGTGCCGCCTGTGGTTGTCGGTGGAGGCAAAGCGCGGTATGCAGCGAGTCTTACGCTTGTCGGTGGATCACTCCCTGGGACGCTCGGTCCGATATCAGTCAAAGGAACCGGCTCTACCGAGGCAGTGAGAATCACGTTTGTGGCAAAAGATTCAGTGGGAAATGCTATCGATGCCTCGAAGCGAGCCTATGTTAAATTCAAGATAATGCCTCTCGGCGGGACTGGTGGTGGCGAGTACTTGTCACCTGTCGCAGACTCAACCGATGCAGCTGGCCAGGTTTCAACAACGTTGAACGCTGGAATAAAGCCAGGAGTAGTTCAAATTGTCGCCACGACCCGCGGAGACACAGTGATATCGTCACCGGTGACGATCACCATTTCCCAAGGTCTTGCTGATCAAGCTCACTTCACGATGGCAATTGCGACGGGGACAGAAGGAAGTGTTCAGGTGATGCCGCAGGACACGATCTCACTTGTGACTTGGCCCAAAGCAGGTGCTAATGTCGCTCAAATCATAGTTCAAGTTGGCGATCGGTATGGAAATCCTGTCCAACCTGGTACAGCTCTGTATTTTGGTACCAGCGCAGGATTGATTTTCCCACGTGCCGTGACAAATGAAAACGGTTGGGCATCTACCGTCTGGCAGGGCGGAAATCCAGCACCGAAAAACGACACCGCCAGCATCTGGGTGGAAACCGTGGGTAACGGGGGAATCGCGGTCGGTCAGCGGAACATAGTAAGGTTGACGCAATCGATTGGCTCTTACTCGTCTGGCTTCGCGTCCAGCCTCACGCTCAAGAGCAATGTGACAAATCAGCTCTCAGTTCGTGGAACAGGGGCGATTGAAGCGACGACGCTCACGTTCGTGGCGCGAGACTCGGTTGGGAATCTTCTTGATCCAAAACGTCGGCTCTTGGTGAACTTCTCAATCTCTCCGACAAATGGACTTGGAGGTGGCGAGTTTCTCTCACCGATCAGCGGGTACACCGATGGCAGCGGTGAGGTGACCACGACATTCAATTCAGGCGTCCGGTCGGGTGTGGTCCAAATCGTCGCCACGGCAACTGTATCCGGCCAAACGATCACTGTCGCTTCGGGTCGGATAACGATTTCCGGCGGATTCCCGGATCCCACGAAGCTCACGGCGTTTCTGTCGCGCGTCAATATGCCGGGTATCGCAAAAACCGGCCCAATCGGGACAATGTCCGTTCAGGTTGGCGACAAGTTTGGCAATCCCGTCCAGGCCGGCACAGCTGTCTCGTTCAGCTCGAACGGCGGGTTGATTCAGCCGTTCGCGCAGACGGATGCCAATGGACTGGCCACGGTGACGC
The DNA here is from genome assembly GCA_026390595.1 of Ignavibacteriales bacterium. Lineage (NCBI taxonomy): Bacteria > Pseudomonadati > Ignavibacteriota > Ignavibacteria > Ignavibacteriales > Ignavibacteriales bacterium. The sequence continues at coordinate 173,576 of JAPLFQ010000020.1, read as the reverse complement.
TGCAGGGAGGCAAGCCATTCCCGAACGATCCTACTGCAGGTGGACCAGGATATGGCACGATAACACTTCAGACTGTCGGGGAAGCCGGTGCAGCAATCAGTGTCCCGATTCAGTTCCTTTTCTCCGGCGCTCCGATCGTCACGCTGCAGAATGTTCCGAATGATACTCTCAAGATTTTTGATGCTTCATCCTATGATGTCGATTTCACCGTGGCTGATGCCAATGGCAATCCTGTTTCGTCTGGACACAATATTACGGTCAATGTTTCGGGCCAGGCAGCGGCGAGCATCGGTCTCGTCGGCGATGTAAATCTGTTCACGCCTGACACGAAGGACAAAGCAAACTTCACACATTATCGATTCCGTGTGACTGACCTTAACCCGAATGGCGGCATAAGTGGTGAGGTGGTGTTCACGGTCACTGTGAATGGTGAGGCGGGGTCATTTGTAAAGAAGTTCTATGGCAACCTCCAGCCGCCGCAGGTGGCGAATACTGTACCCCCAACGGCCCGGCAGCCATCGCAGATTGCATTCCTCGGTATCTCGAATACTGACATCTATGTTGCCGGTGTCGGCAACACGGAGAACTCTGTCATAACGTATGAAGTGCGCGATTCGCTTGGTATTCCAATCGACAGGACGCGGCGCGTGTTTGCGACGTTTAGTCTCCAGTTTTACCCGAACAACAATGTGGGAGGAGGTTTGCCTCCCCAGATCATCCCATCTGCGGACAGCACCGACGATTCAGGAAAACTCCGGACGGCAATCGTGAGCGGCACGCAGGCGGGTGTCGTGCAGGTCGTTGCGAAGCTTCAGCTCCCAGGTGGAGGTCAGGTTGCATCGCAGCCCGTCAGGGTGAGCGTCCACGCGGGGTTTGCGGACCAGGCGCACTTTACGATTACACCTGGACACTGGGTCTTCCCTGGATTTGACCCGGTGATACAATTCCCGTTCTTTAACCAGGTTCAATTCACTACGGTCGTTGCTGACACATTCAGCAACCCAGTCCAGGTGAATACGGCAGTGTACTACAATACGCAGGCCGGCGTGATGCAGACAGGAACGACTGGTCCATCGGCGTCGTACACCAACAATACCGGCATCTCGACATCGTGGTTGTATGCTGTCAATCCGAAGCCGGCTGCTCCACCGTTCTGTGATCTGAGTTCCGGTTCTGGTCGCCCGGGTTATCATTGGGTGTATGCACAGACCCAGGGAAGAGGAGGAAAGTGGATCATCGACAGCGTCTTGGTGGTTCAGAACAGGGCGCCGATCGTCATCACGGGCGTGCCGGCTGCGACCATACAGGTCCCGCGTGGATTGGTGTCGGCTCCGATCTCTATGACCTTCAAAGACGCCAATGGGAATCCATTACCTGACGGCACAACTATCACCGCCACCGTGTTATTCACCTCGGATGTTCCAGGCATAAAATTCGAGGTCGGAGGTGACCTCTCAAGCACGCGGGGATTCGTCATGCCGAATGCTTCGTACGCAAGATTCCCCGGTGCGCGGATAACTGACTTCACCTTCTTTGTGGGCGATCTCTCGACGAATGGAGGTGCGACGATTGGTCAGTCCATGATCATCCAAATAGAGATTCAATCAGCGAATCTCGATTCGCGCATCGTATCATTCCCGGCTGTGATTGTCCCGTAGAGAGAGACTGTAAGTTAAATCAACTCCGTCTTCTCCTGTAAAGGAGGAGACGGAGTTTCTATTTGTGGGTGGTCCGGAGAGCGGCGGTATGAATTGTGACCCCGTGAACGGGGCAAGATGGTCAACAGCCAATTGACAATTGTCAATCAGTCGTACACCATAGACCATTGAGAAAGATCATAAGCTCAACTGCGTCGGGGAAGGCTCCGCGTCACCATCCTGCCCTCTTAGAGCAATCCTCGATCTATGTACCACTCGAATGTTCTCTCAACGGCTTCGCGAAATGGCGTGAACGTGTAGCCAAGCTCTTTCTGAGCCTTCCTGCAACTGAAATGATAATTGAGATTGCTTCCCGCCAGCAGCTCTCTCGATACCCAGGGGCGACGGTTCAGAACTCCGGCAACAGACTCAGACGCCGCTGTGACCAGCGAAACCAGAGACTGCGGCAACCTGAACAGAGGCTGAATTCCACCGACGACATCGGCGGTCGTTGAGATGATCTCGCGGTGACTGAGGTTCTCTCCGCTCAGGATGTAACGCTCTCCGGCGCGGCCCTGGCGTGCTGCCAGAAGATGGCCGCGAACCACATCGCTCACATACGCGACGCTCATTCCGCCCTGAACGTAATAGAAGATTCTCTTCCTCCAGACGTCACGAAGGAGCTGGCCGCCGTGAAAATGCATGTCTCCTGGACCGATGATGACTGTCGGGTTCACAATGACGGCGTCGAGTCCATGGCTGACAGCCCGCTGGATTTCGCCCTCCGCCCGGTGTTTTGAATTCCTGTACCCGACGTCATACGGTTCCCAGTTGAAGCATATGGTTTCATCTGCAAGTGCCCCGTCCTCAGGGAAACCGACCGCTGCGGTCGAACTCGTATGGACCAGCCTCTGGATCCCATTCTCGATGCACACCTGGGCGACATTGCGTGTCCCCTGGATATTGACTTCATACATCAGGAGGCGTTCTTTTCTCCAGTAGGAAATGAGGGCCGCGGTGTGGAACACGGTGTCGCACCCTTTCGCGGCCCGCCGCAGCGAATCGACATCCCGCACGTCGCCGATGCAATGCTCCACGGGGAGCGGACCCAATGCCGCGGTGTCTGATCCCGCGCGGCGCAGGATCCGGACGTTGCAGCCTCCTTCAAGAAGCGCCGCGGCAAGATTGGAGCCGAGAAAACCGGTGCCGCCGGTGACGAGGACGTTTTTCACAGTTGGTATCTCGTGGTGCGTTGGTATGGAACACTATCGTGTACTTGTTCGTTTTACTAGAAGACATCAACAATTCTCACGCAAAGTCGCGAATAAGGCAAAGCCAAGATTTTCAACCAAAATCTTGTGGCTTTGCGCCTTTGCCTGAAATTCTCTTCTTGTCCGGGTGTTTTCGAGATAGGTTCTACTCTCGTCAAAAGCACCCACCCCACTGCTCCCCTCTCACGTCACGCATGCCCACGCACGAGAGGAGACGTTTCGTTCTTGATAGGATTCTCACAGTTTGAGCAGTCCCTTTTGTTTATTTAATCGCGTGCGCGGGAGAGGGGATGGCTCTGTCCGCCGTCTTTTTGGCGGAAGGCGTGTCTGAGTTCGTTTCCTATTGTTTCTGGGGGGAGAGCTTCGCCTTCGCGGTGGCATGCCCCGGATCCAACCTCAAGACCTCCTTGAATGCTGCGCGGGCAGCAAATGGCATCTTCTTCTCTTCAAAGAGCTGCGCCTGGAAGAGCCAGGCTTCCATGTTCCGGGGATCTTCGCGCAGTGCGCGTTGTGCGTCGTCGATGGCTTCATCCGGGAGATCAACGATCTTATACGAACGGGCGATCGACAAATACAAGGCGCTTCGCCGCAGAGGATTTGAACTAAGACGAAGCGTGTCCTCTGTCTGTTCGATCAACGTGAATTGCTGCACCACTGCATTGGTCCTGTCATTGGTCCTGAGCTGGCGAAGATAGAAGCGGGCTTGCGCCGTATCGCCCCGCTGCATCGCAAAATCCCATCCCCAGAGGAGTCCGAGGAAATACGTGGAGTCGCTCGCCAGGCAATTTCGTATCATGCCGTATGCGTGACCATAGTATCCCAGGCTCCAGTAGAATCGAGCTCCGTTGACCATCATCGTGGAGCGTTCAACCGCGTTGTCGGATGAAGCGGCCTGCTGTTGAGAGTATGCAACATCGAGGAGTTTCGACGCGACCGGCAGATATGTGGTCGATTGGGCATATCCATACAAGACTTGCAGCTGACGGGAAGCCTCCTCCAGCTTGCCGCTCATCGCATAGGCCGCGAGAAGCTGATACGGGATTAGAACCTGGGCCGGTGCCATCGTTTGAGCCTTTTGAAGCAGCGCGATCGCGGCGTCGTGCCTTCCGCGCAGAAGCTCCCGGCGGCCGAGCCGCAAAAGCCCGTTGGCGCTCGCCGTGTCGATCTCCATCCGTTTGGTGTACAGCCACTCTTCTCTTGGCGTGAGCTGCGTGGAACGGACTCTGAACAATCTCATGCCGGCTACCGCGCTGACCGGTTCAAACCAGAAGCGTTTTGACTCTCCCATTTGGAACTCGTACGAGAGAACATTGTCCCAGGAACTCGTCGCGATGATGAAATCAGCAGCGTATGTCCGGAGGTAGAGCTCGAAGGTTGTGACAGGCACAGCATTGTTGAGCTCGAGGAGCTTCCGGTCGCCGATGAAGATGCAGGCCTCCTTCAGTGATCCGGCGATTGTCGATTCTTCAGGCGTGCGCATCCTGATTGTATCGCCGAGTATCTTCCATGGCTTGGTGAACATGTTCTTCCCAAGCCTGGCCTGCTGCAGGTGGTCGTAGAAAGCAAGAGAGTTGCTTGTGTACCGGATATTGGTTCTCTCGATTTCGATCAGACAAAGAAGATTGGGCAGAACCACGGCTGCGATGAGAAACGCTGTCCCTGCGCGTACGGCTCGTCCATTGTCTGCCAGCCACCGGATCTGCATCCATCGGAGCGACGTCAGAACGTAGAAAATCTGGATTGGCAGCAGCGGAAGCAGGAACCGCACATCGTGAACCGGATAGAAAAGAATGACCAGAAGATACGCGGCGACGAATGCGAACCGCGCAAATCCTGTTTTCCGGTCCTTCATATCCCGCCAGATCCCAATGAACAGGAGGGGGAGAAAGATGATCGGGATAACATACTTGATCACATTCATCGCTTTGTAGTACGCGAGGAACATCCCGGTCGGCTCGACGATCAGCATGTCCGGCAGAGGATACAATATCAGGCCCGCGAGATGGATGGCGTACCCCGACAGGTTGGTCGTCAATCGAAGCCCGAATTCCTGAACGAGCGATGCTTGCGGAGGAGTGAGGAAATGCTCAAACACGAAGTTGACGTTAGTCGCCTGCGAGGCGATGGGCGCGCCCACCAGGACCAGGTTTCGATACATCCACGCACCGGCGCAGACGACAGCGAGAAGGGCGACGAGAATCGCCCGCCTATACTGCTTCCGCACGAGAAAGTAGAGAACCACGGCGCCGACGAATGCGACGGCTACTTCTCTCAGAAGCACGAGGAGCGACGTGATCACAAGGAGAACCATTAGATCACGACTCCAGGCTGTGTCACTGGTTTCAAGCCGTTCGAGCAGCAGGAAACACAATGTGAGAGCGCCGAGAAATGAGGTCTCCGAAAGAACTTCGGTCGACATGAGCAGCAAAAGAGGATTGAAAACCAGCGGTACGATTCCCAGGAGAGCGACTGTCTTGCCGAAGCATCGCATCAGGAGCGCGTAGAACGCCAGAAGAAAGAGAGCGCCGAGCAGCAGGGTCCATATTTTTCCGGCGACAAGCGAATGCGGAAAAACAAGAAGCACCGGTGAAAGCAGAACAGAGAAGAAGGGGGCGTTCACGACATAGCGTTCCGGTTCGGGTTGCGTGTCATCGACGAATCCACTTCCTTGCGCGAACGAAGTCCCCCAGATGATGTAGCGGGTGCTGTCTGTGTACAGCGAAAGATCGTTGAGCCGAAGCATCCCGATGATGATGTATGCGACAACGAGCAGGATGAACAGGCGGTGATCTCGAAACAGGGGAACCGGTTTCAGCTTCATAGTATCACATGGGTTTAGGATGAATGCAGGAGCGTTTGTGCGCGTTGGAAGATCGAATCGAGCATCGGCTCAGTGAGTCTGCCCGTGAACGTGTTCTGCTGGCTCGGATGGAAAGAGCCGAGCAGTGTCAAGCGGTCATTGACTGCGAATTCAGCTCCGTGCGAAAATGCGGGTTTCTTCCCGGTGTGTGCCCAGCCGAGTTCCCGAAGCGCAGAGAACGCGGCATCGAAACGGACTTTGCCGAGTCCGACGATGATCCGTACTCTCCGCAGGAGGTGCATCTCCTGCAGAAGAAAGGGTCGGCAATTGCGGATTTCTTTGGGGAGCAGTTTGTTCTGCGGCGGCGCACACCGACAGGCTGCTGTGATGTAGCAGTTCCGAAGCTTCAGTCCGTCTTCAGGCGATTCAGACAGGGGCTGGTTCGCGAAACCCGCTTTGCTGAGCGAACGGAAAAGCCAGTCACCGCTTCTGTCACCGGTGAACATTCTGCCCGTTCGGTTTCCTCCATGGGCTGCAGGGGCAAGTCCAATCAGGAGCACCTGGGCTCTCGGGTCGCCGAAACTGGGAATTGGTTTGCCCCAGTATTCCCAATCAACAAATCGTCTCGTCTTTTCGCGGGAAACCTTCTCTCTCCAGCGCACCAGGCGGGGGCACAGATGGCATCCGATGATCTGCTGCTGCAGTGCAGCAAGCTCGCTCACAGGCCTGACGGTTGAGCGCTCCATGCTTTGATCACGCCTTCACGCGATTGAGGAATTCGATGAGATACGTGTCGAACGCGGGAGCGTTTTCAAGATTACTCATGTGAGCGGCATAAGGAATTACGTGGAGTTCAGAGTTTGTGATCTGCCTGTGCATCGATTCGGCGACTGCCGGCGGTGTAAGCTTGTCCTGGTCGCCTACAAGAACCAACGTCGGTACGTTGATGCGCGGAAGAACAGCCGTGGTGTCTGTCCGGCAGCCGAGGGCGAGTGCAGCTCCGGCGATACCCAGTGGGGAGTTGGCGCGAATCATCTTCTTGATGGATTCGACGATATGAGGATGGGACTGAAAGGTCTGAGGGGCAAAAATCGAGACTGCAAATTCATCTGCAAATGGCCCGGTTCCGTTGGCCTTGATGTTTTTGACGAGAGCCGATCGCTTCAGCTTCGCTTCGTTCGTGTCAGCTTCACTTTTTGTATCGCATAACACGAGCGCTTTGATTCGTTCAGGGAACCGTTCGTAGGCACGCAACGCGATATAGCCGCCCATCGAGAGTCCGCAGATGACTGCCCGGTTTATGACGAGGTGGTCGAGGAGCGCAAGAAGGTCGTCGACGAAGAATTCGATCGTATATTGCCCGTCGCCGACGTCGCTCTCTCCGTGACCGCGGATGTCGTACGTGATCGCCCGGAAGTGATTCGGTAGCGCCTTCATCTGCGGTTCCCACATCGTGTGGTTGAACGGAAATCCATGGATGAAAACGACAGGGATGCCCTGCGGCAAACCCCGCTCTGTGTAGTTGATCGTCGTGTCGTTGAGTTTGATCTTCATAAGGCGCTCTTGGTTGAACAGTGCTGAAACTCAACATCTGGAATGCGGCTCAAGATGTCGCAGATGGTGCCGGTGGCAGCTTGAGGTTTTGAGAGAGTGACCTTGACCCTGTGATGGTGAAACGTAAGTCAAGTGACGGACATTTTCGCCTACCGTTTGTCTAGCGGTATCCACGTCTTGCCCCGCTGTCCAAGGTAGACCTGGCGCGGTCTGGCGATCTTCTGTTCCGGATCCAGTATGTGTTCCTGCCAGTGTGCGAGCCAGCCCGCAGTACGGGGTATGGCAAAAAGAACAGGGAAGAAGTCCATCGGGAATCCCATCGCCTCGTAGATGAGGCCTGAATAGAAATCCACATTCGGGTACAGCTTCCGCTTCACGAAGTACTCGTCTTCCAGCGCAATGCGCTCGAGTTCAAGTGCGAGGTCGAGCTTCTTGTTCTTGCCGGTAACCTCGAACACATCGTAGGCGAGTTTCTTGATGACCCGGGCGCGCGGATCGTAATTCTTATAGACCCGGTGCCCGAATCCCATCAATTTCTTTCTTCCTTCTTTCACATCCTTGATGACAGACGAAACTCTGTCGATCGAGCCGATTTCGTCGAGCATTCGGAGCACGGCCTCGTTTGCGCCGCCATGGAGAGGTCCCCATAATGCCGCAGCCGCTCCGGCCACTGAGGAAAAGGGGTCGATATGAGAGCTGCCGATACCGCGCATCGTGTTCGTGCTGCAGTTCTGCTCGTGATCCGCATGGAGAATGTAAAGGACGGTCAACGCATGCTCAAGCGTGGGGTGGATGACATATTTCGATTCTCCGATCTTGAACATCATATTTAAGAAATTCCCTGCATAGGTCAGGTCGTTGCTCGGATAAACGTACGGCATTCCCTTCGTATGGCGGTAGGCGAATGCCGCGATCGTCGGGACCTTGGCGATGAGACGGTAGATCTGTTTCCGACGCGCTTCGGCGTTCATGATATCCTTGGCTTCCGGATAGAAGGTCGAGAGGGCAGAGATCGTGCTGATGAACATGCCCATCGGATGAGAGTCGTACCGGAATCCCTCCATCAATTTCTTGATATTCTCGTGCACGAACGTGTGCATCTTGATGCTCATTCGCCATTCTTCGAGCTGCTTTTCGTTCGGCAGCTCACCGTGGATGAGCAGATAGGCGACCTCGAGAAATGAGGTGGATCGTTCGGCGAGCTGCTCGATAGGGTATCCGCGATACTCGAGAATCCCCTCGTCGCCATCGATGTAGGTGATCTTACTTTTGACCGATGCGGTGTTCATGAAGGCGGGATCATAGCTGAGCAGGCCAAAATCCTCATCTTTGACTCTTATTTGCCTCAGGTCAGTCGCCTTGATCGTGTCATGTTCGATTGGAACGTCGTACTTCTTACCGGTGCGATTGTCAGTGATGCTTAGCGTATCGGGCATTGATTCATCCTGGGGATTCAGAAAACAAGAGCAATTTGCTATGCGAAGAAACGAAATAAATGCCTCATCTTCCACCGCGAATTCCTGACAGCGATCGTTCATTTGAGGCCCGGATTCATTCACCTCTTGCCCGCATCGTGCTGTCAGTCGCTGCCGCGGACGTCGCGTATTCGTGTATCTCCAGTTTGCATCTCCTTCCTGCTGTTCGACAATCACTTCCGTGAGGGCTGACTGGAGTCGTGAGCAGACTTCCTTGGCGTCAGTAACAACAGCCCTTTGGGTCCAGTGAATTGTCAATTCCGACTACTGATTTTCCGTTTATTCATTCTGCCAAAAAGCCAAGTGAGCTTCTCGAAAATCGGAACATTCCTGCAATAATTGGCGAAATTTGTCTGTATTTCGCAGTTCCGGAGGTCGCGTTGGTTGGAATAGATATTGCGTCAGTTGAACCGATTCATTATCAACCCTTAGAAGAAAGGCAAGAGTAACGATGTCAGCTCAAGATGCTGTTCCGACCATAAAGCGTAAGATGGTAACCATTGATGGCAATGAAGCCGCGGCGTATTCAGCTCACAAGTGCAGCGAAGTAATTGCCATTTATCCTATCACTCCCTCCTCGACGATGGGTGAATGGGCAGACGAATGGTCTGCTCAGGGTAAGAAAAACATCTGGGGGACGATCCCATTGGTTGCAGAGATGCAAAGTGAAGGCGGAGCAGCAGGCGCCGTTCACGGAGCACTGCAGACGGGCGCTCTCTCGACGACTTTTACGGCATCGCAAGGCCTCCTCCTGATGATCCCGAATATGTTCAAGATCGCAGGCGAGCTCACCTCCACCGTGTTTCATGTTTCCGCACGAACCGTCGCCACGCACGCACTGTCGATTTTCGGCGACCATGGGGACGTGATGGCGGTCCGTTCGACGGGCTGGGGAATGCTTGCCTCGAACTCGGTGCAGGAGATCCATGACTTCGCTCTCATCGCACAGGCCGCGTCGCTCGAATCGCGCGTCCCGTTCGTACATTTCTTCGATGGATTCCGCTCGTCGGCAGAAGTTATGAAGATGGAACAGCTGGCTGACGAAGACTATCGCCAGATGATCGACGATGAACTCGTGTTCAAGCACAGGCAACGCGCTCTGAACCCGGAGAAACCTGTCTTGCGCGGGACCGCGCAGAACCCGGACGTCTTCTTCCAGGCACGTGAAGCCTGCAACCCGTACTATGTCGCCTGCCCTGATATCGTTCAGAAGGCGATGGACAAGTTTGCGAAGATCGCAGGGCGTCAGTACAAATTGTATCAGTACTATGGAGCCCCGGATGCCGACAGGGTTGTTGTCGTGATGGGTTCCGGCGCAGAAACCGCGCACGAGACCGTCGATTACCTGATGAGCAAGGGAGAGAAAGTCGGACTCCTGAAAGTCCATCTCTTCAGGCCGTTCGCACCAGAGTACTTCGTGAACGCGTTGCCCGCCACTGTCAAACACATCACGGTACTGGACAGGACGAAAGAGCCGGGTGCGCCCGGAGATCCGCTCTATATGGATGTCATAACATCCCTGAGCGAAACGCTGGCGGCCGGAAAGGCCCCGTTCAAATCCTTCCCGAAGGTCACCGGCGGACGATTCGGTCTCTCTTCAAAGGAGTTTACGCCGACGATGGTGAAGGCAGTCTATGATGAAATGAAAAAAGACCAGCCGAAGAATCACTTCACAGTCGGTATCAATGACGATGTTACCATGTCGAGCCTGGTATACGACCCGACGTTCGGGATTGAGCCGAATGATGTCGTGCGTGCGATTTTCTTCGGTCTCGGAGCGGATGGAACAGTAGGCGCCAACAAGAACTCCATCAAGATTATTGGCGAGGACACGGAGAACTACGCGCAGGGTTACTTCGTCTACGATTCGAAGAAATCAGGCTCAACCACAACTTCGCACCTGAGGTTCGGACCCCGTCCGATTCACTCCTGCTATCTGATCACCGAGGCAAATTTTGTCGCATGCCACCAGTGGTTCTTCCTCGAGAAGTTCGACGTGCTGCAGAATGCCGTCAAGGGGGGGACGTTCCTTCTGAACAGCATCTTCGGTCCGGATGAAGTATGGGCCAAGCTTCCGCGTCACATCCAGGAAGGAATCATCAAGAAGCAGCTGAAATTCTTCGTGATCGACGGCTACAAGGTCGCCAGCCAGACGGGCATGGGTGGTCGTGTGAATACGATCATGCAGACATGCTTCTTCGCTATCTCCGGCGTGCTGCCAAAGGATGCTGCTATTACCGCTATCAAGAGCTCGATCTACAAGACGTATGGAAAGAAGGGCGAGTCAGTCGTGCAGAAGAACTACGCTGCAGTCGATGCTACGCTGGCAAACCTGTTCGAAGTAAAAGTGCCAGACAAGGCGACGAGCACGCTCGAGATGCCGCCTGTCGTGTCGGCCGCCGCGCCGGACTTCGTCAGGCACGTTACTGCGATGATCATCGCCGGCAAGGGTGACGCACTCTCTGTCAGCCAGATGCCCCAGGATGGGACGTTTCCGGTTGGCACTGCTCAATGGGAGAAACGCAATATTGCTCTCGAAATCCCTGTGTGGGAACCGGAGATCTGCATCCAGTGTAACAAGTGCGTCATGGTATGCCCGCATGCGACAATCCGTGTGAAGGTGTTCGACCCTGCAGAGCTGAAGAACGCTCCTCCGACGTTCAAGTCGATGGAGTTCAAGAGCACGGAATACAAGGGAATGAAATACTCCCTCCAGGTGGCTCCCGAGGATTGCACGGGCTGCTCGCTCTGCGTTGAGGTATGCCCCGCAAAGAGCAAATCGCAGGTGAAGGTGAAGGCGATTAACATGAAGCCGCAGCCTGAGATTCGCGAACAGGAACGCGTCAACTACGACTTCTTCCTGGATCTGCCGGAAGTTGATCGCAGGACGGTGAAGACGGATACGGTGAAGGGCTCGCAGCTTCTGCAGCCTCTCTTCGAGTATTCAGGCGCTTGCTCCGGGTGCGGCGAAACGCCGTATGTGAAGCTTGTGAGCCAGTTGTTCGGAGACAGGACGATTGTTGCGAACGCGACGGGATGTTCGTCCATCTATGGCGCGAATCTACCGACGACACCATGGACGACCAACAAGGATGGCCGTGGACCGGCCTGGTCGAATTCGTTGTTTGAAGACAATGCGGAGTTCGGACTCGGCATGCGTCTGACGATCGACAAGCTCACTGAAATGGCCTGGGAATTGGTCGCGAAGTTTGCCAACGAAATCGGAACAGATCTGGCGAGTGCTTTGCTGAGCGCAAACCAGTCCGACGAGGCAGGAATCTACGAACAGCGCGAACGCGTGAAAGCCTTGAAGGAGAAGCTCCTGGTCAGCAAGACGCCTGGAGCGAAGAACCTGCTCCATATCGCGGACAACCTTGTGAAACGAAGTGTGTGGATCATGGGTGGCGACGGATGGGCATACGATATAGGCTATGGTGGGTTGGATCATGTCCTTGCATCCGGACGCAATGTGAACATCCTGGTTCTCGACACTGAAGTCTATTCCAATACGGGCGGCCAGATGTCGAAAGCCACATTCCGTTCGGCCATTGCAAAGTTCGCTGCTGCGGGCAAACCGACACAGAAAAAAGACCTTGCGTTGATGGCGTTGACGTACGGAAATGTCTATGTGGCGAAGGTTGCCATGGGAGCCAATGATGCGCAGACAGTCCGCGCGTTCCTCGAAGCCGAGGCATATGATGGCCCCTCGCTTATCATCGCGTACAGCCATTGCATCGCCCATGGGATTGACATGGCAAAAGGCATGACAAACCAGAAGCTGGCAGTCGAAACAGGGTACTTCCCGCTCTTCCGGTACAATCCGATGTGGACGAAGGAAGGTAAGAACCCGATGAGGATGGATTCGAAGGCGCCGAAAGGACCGCTGACCGATTTCACTTCTCTCGAAACACGGTTCAACATGTTGGAGAAAATCTATCCCGAGCGTGCGAAGGAGTTGATGGGGCTTGCGGCCGAAGATGTCAAAAGCCGATGGGCGATGTACGAGCAGCTGGCCGGCGGAGATGGAGAGAAGGCAAAGCAAGAACCTGCGCCCAAAGCTTGACGGGCGCAGTTCACCTCACGACTTGAGAACTGAACCACTCCACTTTGAAATTGAATGAAGGACACGGAATTATGGATCTGAAAACTACGTATCTCGGCCTGAAACTCAAGAATCCACTCGTTCCATCTGCGAGCCCGCTTTCCCGCAGTCTCGATGGTATGAAACGTCTTGAAGATGCAGGCGCATCGGCAATCGTCATGTATTCGTTGTTTGAGGAACAGATCGAACACGATGCTGCTGAACTGGAGCACTACCTTGCCTATGGCTCGCGCGCCCACGCCGAAGCACTTGACTACTTTCCGAGGCCTGAAGAATACAATATCGGGCCCGAACAGTATGTCGAGTTGCTCCACAGCGCCAAGGAATCGCTCGGCATCCCCATAATCGGAAGCCTGAATGGCATTTCCACCGGGGGCTGGATTGACTATGCGAAAAAGCTCGAGCAGGCGGGTGCCGATGCAATCGAATTGAATATCTACTATATTCCCACGGATCCGGCGTTGACAAGCCAGGAAGTCGAGGAACGCTACATCAACGTACTGCACGCTGTGAAGCGGGCAGTGAGAATTCCCGTTGCGGTGAAATTGAGCCCGTACTTCAGTTCACTGGCCAACGTCGCTGCCCGGCTGGACCGGGCAGGCGCCAACGGCCTGGTTCTGTTCAATCGTTTCTATCAGCCTGATTTTGACCTTGAAGCACTGGAAGTGACTCCGAATGTTACTCTCAGCACTTCGGATGCGCTGCGAGTTCCCTTGCGATGGGTGGCCATCCTGCACGGGGTGGTGAAGACCAGCCTGGCTGGCACCGGAGGTATTCATACGGCGGAAGATGTGATCAAGATGGTGATGGCCGGCGCAGACGTGGCGATGATGTGCTCAGCGCTCCTGAAGCATGGGCCAAAGCACATCACGATGGTCCTCGAAGATCTCAATAAGTGGATGGTCGAGCATGAGTACCTTTCCATCGAGCAGATGAAGGGGAGCATGAGCCAGGCGTCGGTTGCAGACCCGGCCGCGTTCGAGCGAGCCAACTATATGAAGGCGTTGAATCGGTACAAGTAGTACCGATGCATTCCGCACTCAAGACCAAATCTGAGGGTGTCCGTGGCGAAAAAGGCGAAGAGGCGATCCGATCCCTCACCGATCAGGAAGTTGAAATCAGCGCTGACTGAGCTCTCACTCACGCCACCGGCGCTGTCGTTCGCTGAGGGGGAGCTGTTCGTGTGTTCAACGTGTGATCTGACCGTCAGAGAGTGCAACGCCAATCCTGACAAGGCGTGTTCAAACATGTTGCTGCAAGGAACAGAAATTCACCTGCTCCGTCAGGCGGGGAAGGGGAAATCACTGAAATGTGCCTCCTGTGGAGGCACCATCCCGAAGAAGCTTCTGGAAAAAAATCCTCTCACGGAACTCTGTCCCAGCTGTCAAAAGGCTTCATTGAAGTCGAATGTGCACAAGCGTTCGAAAGGAGTCTCCCCATGATTAGGAAACAAGACGCTCTCGATTACCATTCCCACGGCCGAAGAGGGAAGATCGAAGTAATTTCGTCAAAACCCTGCCAGACTCAACGCGATCTCTCGCTTGCCTATACTCCCGGTGTTGCTGAACCATGCCTCGACATCCACGACAATCCTGATGATGCATATCTTTACACGGCAAAAGGAAACCTCGTCGCTGTCATTTCAAATGGCACTGCTGTTCTGGGCCTTGGTGATATCGGTGCGCTCGCCGGCAAGCCGGTGATGGAAGGCAAAGGTGTACTGTTCAAGAGGTTTGGGGACATCGATGTGTTTGACATAGAGCTGAACTCGCACAATTCGGACGATATCATCAAGACAGTGCAAATGCTCGAACCGACGTTCGGCGGCATCAATCTCGAGGATATCAAGGCCCCTGAATGCTTCTACATTGAAGAAGAACTGAAGAAGACCATGAATATCCCGGTCTTCCATGACGATCAACACGGCACGGCGATCATCAGCGGTGCTGCATTGGTGAACGCCCTGGAGGTTGTAGGAAAGAAGATAGACAGGGTGAGAGTCGTCTTCAGTGGAGCAGGTGCGGCTGGTATCGCGTGCGCGAAGCTGTACGAAAAACTCGGTGTTCGGCGCGAGAACATGATGTTGGTTGACACGAAGGGAGTCTGCTTCAGAGGGCGGACGGAAGGGATGAACCCCTACAAGGATTATTTTGCTGTCGATACCGAGGCACGCACGCTTGCGGAGGCCATCAAGGGTGCAGATGTTTTCTGCGGAGTTTCGGCGAAAGGAATCGTAACCAAGGAAATGGTCCGGTCGATGGCGGACAAGCCGATTGTCTTTGCAATGGCGAATCCGGATCCGGAAATTACCTACGAGGATGCAACCTCCGCGCGTGATGATATTATCATGGCGACGGGACGGTCGGATTATCCGAACCAGGTCAACAACGTTCTCGGCTTCCCGTTCATTTTCCGCGGCGCGCTCGATGTCCGGGCGAAAATGATCAACGACGAAATGAAGATCGCTGCATCGCACGCACTCGCGAAGCTGGCGAAGCAGGAAGTGCCGGATTCTGTCATTCGCGCCTATGGCGGAAAGAGAATTGAATTCGGGAAGGAATACATCATACCGAAGCCGTTCGATCCGCGCGTGCTTATCTGGGAAGCCACAGCGGTCGCGAAGGCAGCCATGGACTCGGGTGTCGCCCGAATGCCGATTAAGGACTTTGAGCAGTATCGTGATTCGCTCGAAGCCCGCCTGGGCAAGTCACGTGAGATCATGCGCTTCTTTATTCACAAAGCCCAAACAGAGCCGAAGCGCATCGTGTTCCCCGAGGGCGAGGAGGAAAAAATCCTCCGGGCTGCGCAGCAGATTCTGGATGAAGGTGTCGCGAAACCGATTCTTCTTGGAAGTCGAACCTTGATCAAGCAGCGTATTGCGGACCTCGGACTCGACCTCACGGGAGCGGAAATTATCAATCCCGGAAAGTCACCCCGGTTTGACGAGTATGTCACCGCGTTCTACGCTACCCGTCAACGGAAGGGCCTGACCCGCGTCGATGCCGAGAACCAGATCAAGACGCACAACGTCTTTGGCATGATGATGGTCGAGATGGATGACGCCGATGGACTTATCTCAGGCTTGACGCAGCATTATCCGGAGACCGTCCGGCCTGCGCTGCAAATCATCGGAAAGAAGGAGGGCTCGAGGATCATCGCCGGTCTCTATATGATGGTCTTCAAGAACCGGACCATTTTTATCGCGGATGCAACGGTGAACATCGAACCTTCTGCCGAGGATCTGGCAGAGATCGCATTGCTTGCCGCAGAGAAAGTGCAGCAAATGGACATGGAGCCGCGGGTTGCAATGCTCTCGTTCAGCAACTTCGGAGGCACGAAGCATCCGCTGACCGAGAAGGTTCGGATCGCGACGGAAATCGTGAAACGCCGCGCGCCCAATCTCATCGTCGATGGCGAGATGCAAGCTGACACGGCGGTATCCCCGGAGATCATTTCCGAGGTGTATCCGTTTACATCGCTCAAAGGCGGCGCAAATGTTCTGATTTGCCCCGACCTCACATCGGCTAATATCGCCTACAAACTCCTTGCTCACCTCGGTGGTGCAGTGGCAATCGGACCTATGCTTGTGGGTATGCGGAAACCCGTCTACCTCCTGATCCCCGGCTCCGATGTCTCCGATATCGTCAATATCACGGCGATGGCAGTGTTTGAGTCGCAGCAACAGGGCAAGTTGGGACAGAAAGGGTCCGAGCTCCTGGGTCGCATCAAAGCCTCGATGCAGGGGGCTGAAACAAAATAGCATCTGGAGGAACCGGGGACATTGGCGGGCGAGAATTTCTCGGTCGCCAGAAATGGGAATGTGAGGTTCGCTGGAGAATTCTTGCACAGTTTGCGAAAATGATGTCTGCGCCTTCGCAAATCTGAGTGATGGACGTCGCATTCTGGCCTTCGATACTTCGGTTCGAGCCAAATCTCCCATCCGGTCAGTGGAATGAAAATTGCAACCCGTTTGTCAATACTATTGATCGAGCGGTACAATCTATCCTCACACACATCACAGGGGTAAGTCATGAAAGCTCCCGCACGATTTCTTCATCTAGTATGTGTCATTACCCTGGCTCTTCCGATGTTGCTCTGGCAATCAGGCTGTCAGAAGAAGGAAGAATCCAAGCAACCCGAACCGACGCAAGGCACGCAG
The DNA here is from genome assembly GCA_026390595.1 of Ignavibacteriales bacterium. NCBI lineage: Bacteria > Pseudomonadati > Ignavibacteriota > Ignavibacteria > Ignavibacteriales > Ignavibacteriales bacterium. The sequence continues at coordinate 156,578 of JAPLFQ010000020.1, read as the reverse complement.
AAGCTTGCCACAATTGAGAATCTGCAAAGGGCGTACGGAGGTGAGTTGAAACGCTCTCTCTGGTATGACCGTTTTGCAAAACAGGCCATGAAGGAAAACCTGGGAGATATCGCCGTTCTTTTCCGCGCTCTTGGTCGTTCGGAAAAGGTCCATGCTGAAGCAGCGGCGAAGCTGCTGCGGAGCAAAGGGGTCGAACCCATTGTGCCGTCGATCGATTCCATCGCTCCGGGGAAAGCCAAGCAATACCTGAAATTGTCTTTGAGCAACGAGAACCTCGAGCAGAATCTTTATGCGTCGGACACGACGGTTGCCCAGTCAGAGCATTTCACGGAAGCCGCTGAGTGGTTCAGGAGAGCTCTCGAAGCGGATGCACGTCACGGAAGATTGCTGAAGAAAGCAATAGAGCAGGAAACGAACTTTGCGCGGCTGCCGTACATGATGTGTCCGGAGTGCGGCTACATCGTAGGTTCGGACAAGTACGAAGAATGTCCCGTCTGCAAGACCAAAAAGGATAAATTCCAGAAGATATGATTGTGTGAGCGGAGAACTGCGGGCGGAGAATGTCACCCTAGCACCACATACTGAACAACTGGCAGAGTCCAATGTCGACACCAAGGATGTATCGAATCGAACCTGATGCACTGAATGAATTAATACAGTCCCTTCGGCAACAACACTACACGGTCATAGGCCCGATCCTCAGAGGGTCGGCAATCGTTCTCGACGAAATAACCTCCACTGCGCAGCTGCCCATCGGCAAAAGCGATGAGCAGTCTCCTGCCCATTATCGCCTGAAGGATGGGACGGCCGGCTCATTGTTCGCGTTTTCAGCCGGACCGCACTCATGGAAGCGATATCTTTTTCCACCAATCCTGAAACTGCTTACCTCTCACAAGAATGGCGAAGGTTTCCAGGTCTCCGAGGAAATTCCTCCGCCGGAGAAAGAGGAACAGTACGCTCTCCTTGGTGTCAGAGCCTGCGATCTGAGTGCGATCCAGATCCAGGACAAGGTATTTGGAGGAGGGGCCTATCAGGATCCGGCCTATCTGCGAGCCCGCAACAATGCGTTCATCATCGCAGTCAATTGCGTGCAAGCCGGTGGGACCTGCTTCTGTTCTTCCGTTCGAACGGGACCGCGTGCGCGTGTTGGTTTTGATCTCGCGCTCAGCGAGGTTGCAGATGGAGAGCACTACTTGATCGTGGAAGTTGGTACCGAGCGGGGCGCTAAAATCATCGAGACGGTCACGCGCCGCCCGGCCCAGGATGCCGAGGTCGAGAAAGCCGAACATCTTATCAAAGCCGCTGCGCAATTGACCGGTCGATCACTTGAACCGGACAACACCCGCGAAGTTCTCTACCAAAACACTGAGCACCCCCGCTGGGATGTTGTCGCAGCCCGGTGCCTTTCCTGTGCGAACTGCACGATGGTCTGCCCGACATGTTTCTGTGCGACAGTTGAAGATACAACTGATCTGGCTGGAACAACGGCAGAACGTATTCGCAAGTGGGACTCGTGCTTCACGCTCGATTTCTCCTACATTCACGGGGGCAGCGTGCGCCCGTCGTCACGGGCCCGCTACCGTCATTGGATCACGCACAAGCTTGCTTCGTGGGTGGACCAGTTCGGCACCATCGGATGTGTCGGCTGCGGACGTTGCATTACATGGTGTCCCGTCGGCATTGACATCACGGAAGAATACAGAGTCATTCGCGAGACGTATCTCATGAATCGAGGATCAAGTCCAAACAAGGAGTGAACGATGGAAACTCTTGAACGCATTCTCGTCCAGCATCCGTTCTTCAAAGACCTCACCCCTGAGTATCTGCAGCTGGTGACGGGCTGTTCATCCAACGTTCGATTTGAGCAGGATCAGTTCATTTTCCGTGAAGGAACAGAGGCGAACCAGTTCTACCTCATCCGGGAAGGGCGCGTTGCGCTCCAACTGTTTTCTCCGGAACGCGGGCATATCACCATCGAGACGCTCGGCGAGGGGGATATCCTTGGTTGGTCCTGGCTGATCCCGCCCTATAGCTGGCATTTTGATGCCAAGGCAGTGGATCTGACCCGCGCCATCGCACTCGACGGAAAGTGTCTCCGCAAGAAATGTGAAGACGATCATAACCTGGGGTACGAATTGCTGAAGCGCTTCTCCCATATCATGGGACAACGACTGGAATCAACACGACTACAACTATTGGATCTCTATGGCGTCCGTTCTTGAATCTCATCCTGAAGCAGCAGCGGTATGCGCTAGCCCGATGGTACCTCGTCCGTACATCATAAAAAGGGTGCGGAAGGATACCGACGATACGTTTACCCTGGAACTCGGTCCGAAAGATGGGCGTTCCCATTTTTCCTTCCTGCCCGGACAGTTCAACATGATCTATGTCTACGGGGTGGGAGAAGTCCCGATCTCCATTTGCGGCGACCCGTCAAGCGCGACGCTTGTCCACACCACGCGGGCAGTTGGCACCGTTACTAAAGCGATGGCAAAACTGCGCCGCGGCGATATCGTGGGTATCCGCGGGCCGTTTGGGACCTCGTGGCCTGTTGAACAGGCGCGCACACGGGACGTCGTCGTGGTCGCGGGTGGTATCGGACTGCCTCCGCTGCGGCCGGCCCTCTACCATATTCTGGCTCACCGTGAGGCCTACGGAAAAGTGGTGCTGCTGTACGGTACGCGGACTCCGGACGATATTCTCTTCAAGGACGAGCTCGAGAATTGGCGGGCACGATTCGACCTTGAGGTGTTCGTGTCGGTCGACCGCGCAATTTCCGGCTGGAGGGGAAATGTTGGCGTTGTGACGACGCTGATTACGAAAGCTGGGTTCGACCCGACGAATACAGTCGGCATGATCGTCGGCCCGGAAGTGATGATGCGCTTCACAGCCCTCGAGTTGTTGAAACGCGGTGTCAAGGCCGAAGCGATCTATCTCTCGATGGAGCGCAATATGAAATGCGGCATCGGCCTTTGCGGCCATTGCCAGTGGGGGCCGCTGTTCACCTGTAAAGACGGCCCCGTGTTCCGCTATGATCAGATCAAGGATCTACTGGTAAAGTGGGAGATCTAAAGGCACAAACCCTGTTGTTGGTTGAATCGCTCTTGCAGCTTGAATTGCCATTCCCTGAACATCGATCGCACTGAGAAGTCATGAAGAAAGAACGTAAACCGAAACTCGCAATTTGGAAGTTTTCGTCGTGTGATGGCTGTCAGCTGAGTCTGCTCGATTGTGAGGATGAACTGCTGGCAGTTGCCGAGAACATTGAGATAGCCAATTTCCCGGAAGCCTCCCGTCAGGTTGTGAAGGGCCCTTACGATTTGTCACTCGTCGAAGGATCCATCACCACCCCGCACGACGCCGAGCGTATTCATCAGGTGCGCCGCTCTTCGAAGGTGCTCGTGACCATTGGCGCATGCGCGACAGCCGGCGGGATCCAGGCGCTGCGCAATTTCAAAGACGTTCGGGAGTTCACTTCCATCGTCTACGCGACGCCGTCGTACATAGAGACCCTGAACAAATCGACGCCGATTACTGACCACGTCTTTGTCGATTTCGAATTGCGCGGCTGTCCGATCAGCAAGGTCCAGCTCGTGGAGGTGTTGAGCGCATTCCTGAATGATCGGAAACCGGCGACTCCAACCTACAGCGTCTGCGTGGAATGCAAGCGACGCGGCACGGTCTGTGAGCTGGTGACACATGGTCCGCCGTGCCTGGGCCCGGTGACGCAAGCCGGCTGCAACGCCCTCTGCCCGTCGTATGACCGGGGGTGTTTTGGCTGCTTCGGTCCCAAAGAAACACCGAACACATCATCGCTGGCGGAGTACTGGAGAACGCTTGGCATGAAGAACCTCGAGCTTCTCCACCTGTTCCGGAGTTACAACGCCTACGCCGAATCGTTCCGAAAAGAAAGTGAAGCACATGAAAAGTAGATCCATCAAGGTTGATTATCTTGCCCGGGTTGAAGGTGAGGGGGGCATTCACATCAAGGTCCAGAACAAGATTGTCACCGATGTCCGGTTCGACATCTTCGAGCCGCCCCGCTTCTTCGAGGCTTTTTTGCGTGGCAGACTGTTCACAGAAGCTCCCGATATCACGGCGCGCATTTGCGGTATTTGTCCTATCGCCTACCAGATGAGCTCCATCCATGCGATGGAATCGGCGTGCGGTGTTTCTGTGACAGGGCAATTGAGGGCGCTGCGGCGCATGATTTACTGCGGGGAATGGATTGAAAGCCACGCGCTGCACGTCTACATGCTGCACGCGCCGGATTTCCTCGGCTATCAGGATGTACTCCAGATGGCGAAGGATCACGGAGAAGCGGTCAAGAAGGCCCTGAAACTGAAAAAGATCGGCAATGAGATCGTTACGCTTCTTGGAGGCAGGGAGATCCACCCGATAAACCTGAAAGTGGGGGGATTCTACCGGCTTCCCACGAAGCAGGAGCTGAATGGGCTTGTGGAAAAACTGAAATGGGCGCGCGATGCGGCGGTGGACACGGTTCAGCTTGTCGCAACATTCCCGTTCCCGGAATTCGAACGCGACTACGAGTATGTGTCGCTGCGTCATGAGACTGAGTACCCGTTCAATGAAGGGCGACTCGTCTCGAACAAAGGGCTGAATATCCCGATAGCAGAATACGAGAACAATTTCGCCGAGGAACATGTCTGGTATTCGAATGCCCTCCATTCGGTGATGAAGGGAAGGGGAGCGTATCACGTCGGGCCGCTGGCGCGCTTCAATCTGAATTATGACAAGCTTTCTCCCATGGCGAAGGAGGCGGCGACTGCGGTTGGTCTCACCCTTCCGCTGAATAACCCGTTCAAGAGCATTATGGTGCGAAGCGTTGAGATGGTGTTCGCGTGCGAAGAGGCATTGCGCATCATCGGTGAGTATGAGATGCCCGAGCGTCCGTCCGTCGAGGTGCAGCCCAGGGCCGGCACTGGCTACGGAATCACAGAGGCGCCAAGAGGATTCCTCTACCATCGGTATCGGCTGAATGAAAAGGGATTGATCATGGATGCGAAGATCGTCCCGCCCACGTCGCAAAACCAGAAGACCATGGAATTGGATCTGCGGGAATTTGTCCCTCCACGGCTCAACCTGTCGCAGGAGAAGCTGACGTGGCAATGCGAACAGGCGATCCGCAATTATGATCCCTGCATTTCCTGCGCAACGCATTTTGTCCGGTTGGACATTCAGTAGGATGTGAAGAAGCCTGTTGCCGGAAGGCAACGCCCTGTTCGGGATCACCATTCTTCAGAAATGTGTCGTTGATTCTCCCTTGACCCGGAGGCTGCCAATGGCAAAGATTACCGATCTCCTTCGCTATCTCCAGAGCAACAAAGTCGAGTTCCAAGTTCTCGAGCACGACCCCGCCTTTTCAGCTCACGATGTCGCCGCCGTCGCGCATGTGCCGGAAAGCGAGATGGCCAAGGCGATCCTGATAAAGATCGATCAGCACTACTGGATGGCAGTCTTGAGGGCGGATCAGCGTATCAACCAGCAGATGATCCGGCGCGTGTTTGGGGCAAAAAACGTCCAGCTTGCTCATGAAGAAGACCTCGGTATGCTCTTTCCTGATTGCCAGCTTGGTGCCATGCCCCCTTTCGGAAATTTGTACGGCTTACCGGTACTCGTCGAAGAATGCCTCGAGGATGATGAGGACATTGTTTTCAACGCATGCACCCACACGAAAGCGATCCATATGAAGTTCAAGGACTTCCGCCGCCTGGCGAAGCCCGTCATCGCCGGCTTCGCTGAATTCGTTCATGTGGTGGAGGAACGCTCATTCTGACCTCCTGGGAGCCGTCGTGAGGACTGTCGTCGTAGGGATCGGAAATGATTTTCGGGGTGATGACGGGGCCGGTTTGTTCGCAGCCAGGCTTTTGAGATCCCACTCGCTACGGAATACCGCAATAGTAGAGCTCAACGGTGAGGTAACAAGGTTGGTGGATTACCTGCAGGAATGCGATGCAGCTATCCTCATCGATGCAGTCCAGTCTCAGAAGCCCCCCGGTACGATCCACCATGTCGATGTGAGTCACAACCCTCTCCCCAACAGCGGAAACCAGCGATCTACACACGGTATAACTCTTGCTTCCGTCATCGAACTCGCTCGAGCCGGGGAGAGTTTCCCGAAGAGAGTGATTATCTATGGGATCGAGGGTGAATCCTACGATCACTCCCAAAACCTGACACCGCCTGTCGCCCAAGCGGTGAAAAAGGTCGTCGCTCTTGTCTCACAGGAAATTTCATCATGGGAATAGAGCCTCGCGTCGTGCCCCCGATCTTGTCCCCCGTATTGTGGTGACAACTCAACAGCGAACTTCGAAGGAGTATGCTATGCAAATCATGAAATCTGCGGCGGTCATTGTTCTCGTGTCCATGGTTATCTGCTCCGCCGGCGTGGCCCGACAACAGGTCCCCCCAGCGGAGCCAGCTTTGAGCGAAGAGACGCAGGCGTGCCTGGAATGTCACAAAACCGTCACTCCTGGAATCGTTGAAGACTGGATGTTGAGCAGGCACGCTATCACAACACCGGCAGCAGGGCTGTCCAAACCGGTGAAGGAGAGAAGGATCTCGAATGAAGCAGTCCCCAAGCAAGTTCTGTCAGTTGTTGTGGGATGCTACGAATGTCACAGTCAGCGAGCAAGCAGCCATAAGGACAATTTTGAGCACTTCGGCTACAAGATCAACGTAGTGGTCTCACCCGCCGATTGCGCTACCTGCCACAGTGTGGAATCCCGGCAATACGCTCTGGGGAAGAAAGCTCATGCCCTCGGGAACCTTGAGGACAATCCAGTCTATTCGGCTCTCGTCGAGACAATACTCGGGATGAAGGTTTCAGAGGGGCGCTCGGTGAAACGCAATCCGGCATCCCAGACAACAAAGAACGAAACGTGCTACGCATGTCATGGAACGCACGTTGAAGTCATGGGGCTAAAAACTGTATCAACGAGCGCAGGAGATGTGGAAGTCCCAAACCTCACGAACTGGCCCAACCAGGGAGTCGGACGCGGCAATCCCGACGGCAGCACGGGCGCCTGCACATCGTGTCATCCCCGGCATAGCTTCTCCATCGAGATTGCCCGAAAACCCCATACCTGCGGACAATGCCACCTGAAACCGGATCTTCCGGCGTGGGATGTCTACAAAGAGAGCAAGCACGGCAACATCATAGCCTCGATGGAACACTCGGTCAATTGGGCTTCGGTGCCCTGGACAGTTGGCAAGGACTTTCGTGCACCCACCTGTGCCACGTGCCACAACAGCATGATAACATCACCTGATGGGGAAACAGTCGTCGAGCGCAACCATGATTTTGGATCCCGACTGTGGGTCAGGATTTTTGGACTACCGTATTCCCATCCCCAACCGAAGAGCGGCAACACGGCGATTCTCAGGAACAAGGATGGGCTGCCGCTGCCGACAACGTTTACCGGTGCACCGGCATCTGAATACCTCATCGATCAGGTGGAGCAGGATCGGCGGCAATCTGAGATGAAAAAGGTCTGCCAGACATGCCACGGAACGAGCTGGAGCAACGCACACTTCGCCAAGCTGGCGAAAACGAATGTGGAAGCCGACTCGATGGTTCTCGCGGCTACGAAGCTGATGACTGAAGCATGGACAAGCAGTCTGGCAAACAAAACAAATCCCTTCGACGAGGCGATCGAACATCGTTGGATCAGGCAATGGTTGTTCTATGCCAACTCAGTCCGTTATGCGTCGGCCATGTCGGGTCCCGATTATGCTACGTTCGAAAACGGTTGGTGGGAATTGTCGCAGAATCTGGAAGAAATGCGCGAATACCTCAGGCAGCACGCCGCGAAGAAAAAGTAAGCCGTAGGTTGCACGGCATGTCAGGCTGAATTCCCTGAAGAGATGTCACGCCGTAGGAGAAAGGAAACTCCATGGAAGGGTTCTCGCAAACAGTGGCCTTGGGTGCAACGGGCCTGCGGACCTCGCGTCTCGGTCTCAGCGCCTCGTATCGCCCAGGAGTTCGAGCCGTCCACCGCGCTCTTGACGAAGGGATCAATTTCTTCTTTGGCTACGGTATCGATACGCAGCTCTCGAAGGGACTCCGTGAAGCATTCAGGAGTAATCGCGACAAGCATGTTCTTGCCACGGGAGCATATAATCTTCTTATCGGATATCCCAACCTCCGCCGAACGCTTGAACGACGTCTCCGTCAGTTCCGCACTGACTATATCGACGTGTTCCTCTTCCTCGGCGTGACCGATCCGAAGCAGTTTCCCCGGAAAGCGATCGATGAGATGATGCGATTCCGCGAAGAAGGAAAGGTGAGGTCCATTGGCATGTCATGTCACGACCGCAAGTTCGTCGGAAAACTGGCTTCAGAGGGGGCCTTGGACGTCATGATGATGCGGTACAATGCGGCTCACCGTAGTGCCGAAATGGATATTTTTCCCTATCTTAGAGCACACCAGCCGGGCATTGTGAGTTATACGGCGACTCGATGGACCGCCCTGATCCGGAGAACAAAGGGGTGGCCGAAAGACGGACGTATTCCCGATGCGGGAATGTGCTACCGGTTTGTTCTCTCAAATCCTCACGTGCATGTCTGTCTCACCGCTCCTTCGAATGAGGGCCAGCTCGTAAAGAATCTCGAGGTCCTGCGTCAGGGGCCGCTGAATGAAGAAGAGATGCATTTCATGAAGCAGTACGGCGACGCTGTGTATAACAGACATCAGTGGTTCATGTAACCTTTCTTCGTCGGACGATTCGCCGCCGAATGTGTGCCAGGAGCCCCATGAACATTCTCTTGGTCTACCCCAAGTACCCGGACACTTTTTGGAGTTACCGGCACGCTCTCAAATTCATCTCCCGCAAAGCGAGTTTTCCCCCCTTGGGCCTCCTGACAGTCGCGTCGATGTTGCCGCAGACGTGGCAGAAGAAACTTGTCGACTGCAACGTGCGGACGCTTCTCGGCAAGGACATTGATTGGGCCGATGCCGTGTTCATCAGCGGAATGTCCGCACAGAAAGAATCGGCCGAGGAGATTATCAGGCAGTGCAAAGAGAAGGGGAAAAAAGTGGTGGCGGGAGGCCCGCACTTCACCGCTCACGCTGAAGAGTATGGAGATGTCGATCATCTCGTGCTGAACGAAGCGGAGATCACACTTCCTCAGTTTCTGAACGATTGGGAGAAGGGGACTCCGAAGCGCCTGTACCGCACCGACGAATGGGCCGATATCACGACGACACCTATTCCGGCCTGGGATCTTGTCAATCTGAAGCACTATGGTTCAATGAACGTCCAGTATTCACGAGGATGTCCCTTCGACTGCGAATTCTGCGATATCACGGTCCTCTACGGGCGGAGGCCGAGGACGAAAACCCGCGAACAGGTGTTTGCAGAATTGGATGCTTTGTACAAGAGGGGGTGGCGGGGAGGGGTTTTCTTTGTCGATGATAATTTCATCGGAAACAAGGAAAAACTCCGGCGGGATATTCTCCCGGCAATCGTAGACTGGATGAAAGTGCATAACCATCCGTTCAATCTCAATACGGAAGCTTCCATCAATCTTGCTGATGATGACGACCTGATGCGATGGATGACCCGTGCCGGATTCGATACAGTCTTCGTCGGGATTGAGTCCCCGAACGAGGAGAGCCTGATAGAATGCAAAAAGAGCCCGAACAGGAACCGTGATCTCGTCGCCTCCGTGAAAAAGATGCAGAAGTTCGGTCTCGAAGTCCAGGGGGGCTTCATCGTTGGGTTCGATGTGGACCCGTCGACCATTTTCGACCGGCTGATCCGGTTCATTCAGGAAACCAATATCGTGACGGCAATGGTGGGACTTCTGAATGCCCCCACAGGAACCCGTCTCTACAGAAGACTGTTGAGCGAAGGACGGATACTCTCGAAGATGTCGGGGAACAACACCGATTTCTCGATAAACTTTCTGCCCAAGATGGATCTTCAATCGTTGATGGTTGGATATCAGGAGGTGCTGGGCCAAATCTATTCCCAGAGGGAATATTACCTGCGCGTCAAACGATTCCTGACGGACTTCAAGCCGATCCAGAAGACGTCTTTTCGTTTTCAGACCGACTACCTCAAAGCCTTGATCAAGTCAGTGTTCTACCTCGGTATCGTCGGGAAAGGGCGGCAGTATTACTGGAGACTGTTCTTCTGGTCACTCTTCACAAGACCTCGGTTGTTTCCTCTTGCGATAACGTTCTCCATTTATGGATTCCATTTCCGCAGGGTGTTCGAGCATTACATGAGCGGATTGTAGTTGAACCGAAATACTGAGCATCGCGTGCGAACGCGCCAGTTGTCTCGACGCCGCGCGGGCACTTCGAACCACGATTCTCAATTAACGACTCCATGGGAATATTCATGACACTTGCTTTTCAAATCGTCGCAATCGTTCTGGCGGTGCTCTTCCTGCTTCGGGTCATTAACCTGATTGTTCTCATGCGATGGTACCAAACGCCGAAACCCCCGGGAACGACCGTGGATATCGACGGAAGGAGAGTGTACTACACGTTGAAAGGCGTCGGATACCCGACTGTCGTGATAGAATCCGCTCTGGGGGGTGTGTCGGCCGAGTGGTGGAGTATTCAGGATGAGCTTGCTGCGACGACCAGAGTGTTGACATATGACCGGGCAGGCTACGGCTGGAGCGCCCCATCTGACGAGCCGCGCTTTAGCGAGTCAGTAGCCGCTGAACTTAAGCAACTCGTGGATGCGTTGGAAATCACGGGGCCGGTTGTGTTGGTCGGTCATTCAATTGGCGGACTGTATGTGAACCATTTCGCTCGCCTCTACCCCGAACTCGTCGGGGGAATTGTGCTTATCGATCCCGTTTCTTCAGACAATGGCCGGTTCCGGAGTGAACTGGAGCCTTCTGTGTTTCATAATAGCGGGATTGACAAGAAGGGAGGAATAAGGATCCTCGAGTGGTTCAGTGGATTCGGTTTCACAAGGCTGATGAAAAAGCGGGTGATACGAATGTATGAGGGGCTTGAACACAAGGCTGTGCCGGCCGAGGCACAGGCGATCCTCTGGCGTCACATGCTTTTACCGCATACTCCGAAGACGGCGATGGCAGAATACCTCCTGACCGAACGGAAGGATCTGCGCAGAGAGCTTGGAGGCCAAGAAGGCTTTCCCCGTGTTCCTCTCCGGGTGATCGCTCATTCCTCTGAGAAAATGATTGATCACATTTCTCGTATCGGTGGTCTCACCGTTGATCAGGCCCGGTCAGTTGAGACTATCTGGCAGGACCTCATTCGGGCTCATACAGGGCTGGTGCCATCCTCCAGTTTGGTTGTGGCAGAGCGCAGCAGTCATAACGTTCACCTTGATGAGCCCGACCTCGTCGTCAAAACCATACTTGATGTTGCACGCCAGCTGAGGCGATCAGGAAATTGCGCTTCTTAGCTGTTTCCGGCGCGCCGAATGGGTTGGAGCAGGATTGATGCAGGTATCCCTTGAAAGTCATCACACATTTGCCATTCTTGGGAAAAGCATGCAATCAAATCCAAACCGCCACGGAACGAGGAGGCACCATGGGCAGTCGTCTTGAAGAGTTTAGGGAATACCGGGCACGCATGAATGACAGGGTCCTGCAGATTGATCATCTCGGGATCAAGAGGTTTTTCAATCTGGACACCACTGCATACAAGGATGGTGCGCTTGACGGCAAGACAAAGGAGTTGCTTGGATTGACGGCCTCCGCCGTGCTGCGCTGCGACGATTGCGTAGATTACCATCTTCTCCAGTGCGTCGAGGCTGGCTGGAAGGATGAAGAGCTTCACGATGCCTTGAATGTTGCGTTAGTCGTGGGTGGGAGCATCGTTATTCCGCATCTCCGTCACGCGGTTGAAACGGCCGACTTGCTCAGGGCTGAGAAAGCGGGATCACAGTGAAGAGTGTTGTTCTATTCTGAAACCAGGCAAGGGATGATATGAAGAGGTTGTTGGCATTGCTGTTCGTCTGTCCGATGATCACATGCGGGACCACCGCCCAGATCAAGATGCTCAAGAATTTCGATCAACTGATGTTTGCGCTCAGGACCGGCTCGGAAGCGCGTGCCGTCATTTACTACGCGCGGTGCAAGCTCATTATCGACAGCGTGGAAACGAAAGCACCCGACGCGGTAGGGGGGATGTCGATCAGCACGTACGAGTACTTCGCTCCGAATTCCGTGAGGAACCCGAAAGCATTTGTGACCACCTCTCAGACCATGTTGATTTCCCACCCGAAGCAGGGGCATGTGTACAACTACGTCAAGATCAAGATCTATGAGGATAATGCTGTGGAAATCAACGCGAAGTATCTCAATCCGACAACCTATCAGGTCTTGATGGACGAAACGTTTTATGGCGCGATCAGCGCGGGCGATGACGGCAATGCGGTGTGTCTCTACGAACGCTGAGTATCAATCCGGGCGCGGCGTCTTCACTGAGTACGCAAATAACAAGGGGTGAGTTCAGGAGCGCTATGCTCGAGGAACTCACCCCTTTGAGTGAGTGCCGGAGTTCAGGCTGCAAGGGCCTCGACAGCGACCTTTGTCAGTTCCTGTGGCGTGAACGGTTTTGGAATGAAATCGAAGGCTCCGAACTTCGTCGCCTCGATTGCGGTCTCAATCGTACCATGGCCGGTGACCATGATGACCGGCACGTCAGGATACTGAGTCCGGATGGATTTGAGGACTTCCATCCCGCTGCGTTTCGGCATCTTGAGATCGAGGAGCACCAGGTCGTATGACTGGATCTTCAGTTTCAGCATTGCAGAGTCGACGTCGAAGGCTTCTTCGACCGCACAGCTCTGCTTCGAGAGGATCTTGCGGATACTATGGCAAACGATTGGTTCATCATCCACTACAAGCACGGAATACTTGGCGTTGGGGTCTTTGCCGTACAAACCCGCAAGCGGAATATCCGATCGCGTGAGACAATTGATGTAGTCCGAACCGGTTATCCGCTCCACTTCAGCAAGGTTGAAGGGGAGATCCACATCGATGATGTCGTTCGAAAGCGTTCTGACACTCGTTGACTTTGACGCCCGTGCCTTTTCCTTCTTGAGAATCGGGCACTCACCTGCACACTCTTTACCGTCCAGAACGAGTTTTCTGCACTCACGTTGTCCCAGGAAGCAATACTCCTTCGCCGCGCCCTTCTTGGGCAACGGAACATCCGTATGTGTCAGCGTCTCAACGTATTCCCTGGACGTCTGCTTCGCAACTTCCCGGGCATTGAAGGGCATATCGATGTCGATATTGCCTTCCTCGATCTCGCCTTCTTGCTGTTCCGGGACTTCAGAGGCTTTCCTTCTTGCGCTCGTCACTCTTGCAGCCAGTGTTTTCTCGGTAACCTTGGTCAGCTCATCAGGCGTGAAGGGTTTCGGGAGATAGGCCGACGCCCCAAGCTTTGTTGCTTTGACCGCCGACTCGATCGAAGCATACCCGGTGATCATGATGACTTCGAGCTCCGGATAATCGTCTCTGATGATCTGGAGCAGCTCCAATCCGCTTGTCCCTGGAATCATCATATCGGTGATGACGAGATCAAACGTCATCTCTTTGATGAGTTTTACCGCATCATCGACCGTGAAGGCCTGGGAAATGTTGTATCCCTTACGGGAAAGGACTTTCTTGATGCTCTGACAAACATTCTCTTCGTCATCGACTACGAGTATTTTTTGGGTAATCATTTTGGTTGCCTTTGTGATGGTTGAAACTCAGTGTGCTTCGGTTGCTGCGCGATATGCAGCAAGCCGCGTGCCATCAGTGATTGATGGAGGTGCCGGGGCGGTAATACCTTCATGTGTCACAACTTAGTGAGGATATCAGCGATTGAGTGAATTTCCGATGCTTGGGCAGCTGAAAGCCCGCCGTCTGCCTGGGATCTTTGAATTACTGCTAAAATGAGGGATTGTGCCCGCCGAGGGGTGCATAGTAGAAATACACAGGTGCACAATCAGTTATGCGGGCGGGGCGTGCCTCTTGATGTGGTATTTTCTCATCAACGCCTGGAAATTCGACCGCTGCATGTTTGCTTCGCGTGCAGCCTTCGATACGTTCCAGTTGTTTCGTACGAGAGACTCTTCGATGAAGAGCTTTTCAACTTCCTGGACAGATGACTCTCGTATTTTCTTCTTAAGCTCCTTGAGCTCATCGCTCGTCTTCGGAATCATTGAGCGAAGAGAAGAGTCGGTGCGATAGAGAGCGGCCGAAATGTGTACTGGCTCGATTTCATCTCCTTCGACAAGAATTGTCAGCCGCTCGATGGCGTGTTCGAGCTCCCGGACATTGCCCGGCCAGTGGTAGTCCATCAACAACTCCATTGCCTCTGCGCGTACGTGCGGTATGGATCGGCTGATGGCAGAACAGAATTTCTTCAGAAAATGTACGACAAGCTCGGGAATATCTTCGCGTCGCTCCCTCAGAGGAGGGAGGCGGAGCGGGAACACGTTCAGCCGATAGTAGAGGTCCTCTCTGAACTTCCCTTCACTGACGAGTTGTCTAAGGTTTTGGTTTGTCGCAAATATCAGCCGCAGATCGACCTTGCGGACCGTCGTGCTTCCGACGGGGATGAACTCCTTCTCCTGCAGAACCCGGAGCAGGCGGGCCTGGGTTTCCATCGAGAGATTCCCGATTTCATCCAGGAAAATTGTCCCCTCGTTTGCGACCTCAAAGACCCCCGCCCTGTCAACCGTCGCGCCGGTAAAAGAGCCCTTAACGTGTCCGAACAGCTCGCTCTCCAAGAGCGTGCTTGAGAGCGTTGAAATGTCGATGGCAAAGAACTTCGCAGCCTTTCGCTTGCTTCGCTCGTGGATTGCTTTCGCTGTCAGGTCTTTTCCCGTACCGCTTTCACCGATAATGAGCACCGTGCTGTCCGTCGGCCCAACCTTCTGGATCAAGCCGTAGACTTCTTTCATCGCGGCACTGGAACCGATCAGACCTTCGAAGCCTCCTGACTCAACGTATGCGAATCCCGGTTCTGACATCTTGAGGAGTTTTCTTCTCTCCAATGCTCTATCGAGAACAGCAAGCAGCTCGCCGGCGGTGAACGGCTTCGGGAGGAAGTCGAACGCTCCAGATCTCATCGTCTCCACGGCTGAGGCTATTGTCGCATAACCGGTGATAATCACGACGACAGTGGACGGGTATTTCTCTCTGACTGTTTGCAGTACCTGCAATCCTCCCATGTCCATCATCTTGAGATCTGTGAAGACGACATCGAAGCTTTCCGATTCCAGCATCGACAGCGCTTCGCGGCCGGACGTGGCAATCGCGGCGGTGTGCCCTGAACGCCGGAACACTTTTTCGCAGCTTTTGCAGATCACGATTTCGTCGTCAACAATCAGAATATGCGAGCTCATGCCGTATGTCCATTCCCTTCGCTTGTCTGGACGGGGAGTTGGATGACGAAGACCGATCCCTTCCCTATGGTGCTCTCCACGGTTATCGTTCCACCGTGTTGCTCAACGATTCCGTAGCTGATGGAAAGTCCAAGACCGGTTCCATGTTCTTTTGTCGTGTAGAAAGGATCGAAGATGAGTTCGCGAACTTCTTCCGAAATGCCGGGCCCTGTGTCGGCGATGCTGACAATGAGACTATCCCGTTGGGGTGACATGGTCGAAGAGATCGTGAGGACGCCTCCTTTTGTCATTGCCTCGGCGGCATTCAGGATGATATTTACAAACACCTGTTGGATCTGATCCGGATCAACATGAATGTCGGGCATGTCTCCGTGGAGATTCTTCTCAATAAGAATGTTCCTGAATGACGCCTGATTCCGGACGAGCAGGATGATGTTCTCGATAAGCGTATTGATACTGGCAAGGCGCGTTTGCGGCTTTGTCTGACGGGCAAAATCGAGCAGCCGCTTTACGATCTCCCGGCATCGGATTGTTTCGTGTACCATGACCTCCACGTCTTCTCGCCTGGGATCATCGGCAGGGAGGTCCTCCAGCAGAAGACTGCTGTTCGTGAGAATTCCGGTCAACGGGTTGTTAATTTCGTGGGCGACTCCCGCTGCCAGCTTGCCAAGGGACGCCAGCTTTTCAGATCGGAAGAGTTGGGAGTTGATCTTCTTCATTTCATCTGCGCGTTCGGCGACCTTTTTCTCCAAGGTTGCACCCCATTCCTCAAGCTCGCGTTTCTCAGTCTCCAATTGTCTTGACATTACGTTCAGCGAGCGGCCAAGGTGCTCGATCTCGCTGGGGCCTTTGGCCGTGAAATCGTGTTTGTAGTCTCCCTCAGCAATCTGTTTGGAGATTTCCTCGAGTTGGCGCAGCGGGCGTGAAATACGGCGCGCCAGGAATATCGACGCTAGGACAATCAGAATGATTCCCAGGAACGCGATCCCAAGAAATGTGACGAGGGTTCGCTGCAGGACGTCGTCGAACGGCTGTTTCAGGACTCCGACGTAGAGCATTCCGATGATATTCCCCATCAGATCTCGAATCGGCTCGTACGCGGTGATATAGGTGGCGTTGACGACAAAGGCTTCTCCCACCCAGCGTTTGCCTTCTCTGAGCACGGCATCATACACCTCACTCGAGACAAGCGTTCCGAGCGCCCGGCTCCCGTCAGCGTTCCTGACATTTGTTGAAATGCGAAGATCACCCTGAAAGATCGTCGCAGTGCCTATTTCCTTTCCCTGGTAGATTTGACCTTCGTGAACAATTTCTTTGATCTTGTCGACGATCTCGAAGTTCCGATTCAGAAGGACGCCGCCGATGATCGCACCCAGGAAATGGTCGTTGTCATCGAAGACCGGCACGGCGGATGCGAGCATCATGCCGGAAGTCTCCTGGCGGTCCTTGCGCTCCTTCGCCTTGGGTGTCGGGATAATATCCATAAGCGCATTGGCGGCAAGGTCCGGCGAGGCTTTGACGAGCATGTCCCTCGTAAGGAGATCGGTGCCGCTCACAGGCTGACGCGTTCGGAGCACACGTTCGATGAACCGATCTTCGAGTATGATGTCTCCATAGAGGGCAGGATTGCGGCCACGGGCGATCACAGTGCCGCGTGCGTCAGTGACAGACAAAATGTCCAGCTTCTCACGCTCGAGGATAGATCGAAAGTCCTTTGAAAGAAACGCGTGGTCCCGGTTAAGAACGGCGGCACGGACAAGTTTGCGGAGTGCCGTGAGGCGCGTGATACTGTGGATTTCGGAAATCTTGTTACGATAAAGTTCGCGTGCGGAGTTGAGGTCGGAAATCGTTTTTGTCTCGGCTCGCGTGATAACCTGATCGGTAATGATCCGCATTCCGACATAGCCGGTAACAAGGGCCGGGACAAGAATTGCAATGGAAAATGCGAGGATGAGTTGCGACTGAATCGTCTTCACAGGATGATACTCATTCCGAATACTTGAAGCTGCACCTACGTGCGCCCGTGAGTGCGTAGGTTCTGTGCACGTCTGTTGGCATGCGTGCATCAATATGTTGAAAACGGGCGACCTTTACAAATTCGATTTCATCGAATCGTGCGCGGGATGTTGGACGGTATCATGATGTTGACTCGTTTCCCAAAAGTGATGCGCGCGAGTTCAGCAAACAACGATGTTATCGATTCAGAGAATTGAGAATGCAATTTCCGTGTGCAGAGAGTCGCGGTAATTGAACAACATGCTTCCGGCATCGTACGGAATTAGTTCCAACTTCTTGTGATCTTCTTACGCACTCGATTGCCTGTGCGGGAGAGTTCCTGAAAGAAGGAACTCTCCCGTCAGCAAGAATCTGTAGTCTTATTGAGACATGTAAGAATGTGTGGGGTTTCTATATGAGTGTATGATTATTCACCAGGGTCAAGAATGGGAATCTTCGAATTCGTTGAGAATTCCGCAATAGTTTCGTTTGCACAATAATTGCCTATTGTAGACAGTTCTATTGGACACTCTCACTCAACGTATGCACTCAACCGAGCCAAGATTTGGGGTCGATCTTCTCCGTCTGACCCGTCGGTGCCGGGGAATTGACAAATACGTCTCGTCGCGCGCTGAACTTACGGTCGATGAGATGCATTGTCTGAGTGTGCTTTACTCAGATCATCCTCCCTCTGTGAAGAGGCTCAGCGAGCTCATCAATGTGAGCTCGACGCGTGCTTCAAAACTCCTGAAAGATCTTGAGGATCGGGAGTTTGTTACGCGAACGCTCGATGCGGATGACCGACGAAAAGAACTTGTAGTTCTGACTGAGCCTGGCGAGAGAGCGGTCCAGAAGATTGTTGGCTTGTATACCGAAATCGGAAGTGAGCTGCTTGCGAGCTGGCGCACCGAGCTTGCCGCAGATTTTTCCTGGCTGCTGAAGGTTGTTGGCGAGACAAAATAGGCATGTCCGCTTTGACTAATCCCGACCGATCACCCCATCGAAAGCCCCTGACGATAATTGGTCTGGGCAATGAATTGCTCTCAGATGATGGAGTGGGGATCAGAGTTGTTCAAGAACTGAAGAAACGGCTCACAGATGACTTCATAACATACGAGGAAATTGCGGTAGGGGGGCTCGAGCTCCTGGACTTTGTGGTCGGATGTGGGGAACGCATTATTGTGGACGCGATCACCTCAGGAAATCAACCCGCAGGAACCCTGTATCGGTTCATCCAGCTGCCCGATCAGGAACCTCTGAAGCTTGCCTCGTCCCACCAGATCGACCTTGGCCAGGTGCTCGCTCTTGCAAAACTCCTGGGAGCAGCGCTTCCCGACAAACTTACGGTCTATGGAATCGAGGTTTCTGATACTACCACCTTTCGTGACGCTTGCACGGCAGAGGTCGCAAAAGCGATACCAACGCTAGTCGATCTTATCTTCAATGATATACAAGCGGATGGAATGGACTCCCCGGTTCATGCCGGAGAGTGGCAGGTCATCGATCACCTTGTGTCGAGTCCCAGAGACGGTTGCAAGGATCGGATGGCAATAGTTGGTCAATTCGAGCCGTGACCTGCTTTCCAGAACCCGGACTGACTCGAGCAACTCGTGAATCGAGACACTAGTCACCATTTGACGACGACGGAGCATGTATGGCACACACTTCAAATTACCTCCCTGGACTGATGTCGCGGAGCGAAGCGGAACTGAGGCAGGCCTTCCTGAAACACGTGGAAGCTGTCCCGGCAGGTGAGCGAATCAAGCGCTGTATCCAGTGTGGCACGTGTACCGGATCATGCCCGGTCAGCTACGCAATGGACATTTCTCCCCGTCAGCTGATTGCACTGTACCGCGCCGGTGAGCTGGAGGCGATCATGAACAGCCGGTCCATCTGGATCTGTGCGTCGTGCTACGCATGCACGACACGCTGCCCGTCGGGTATCAAGATTACGGATTTGATCTATGCGCTCAAGCGAACGGAAATGGAGAAAAACCTGAAGTCAAAGGCTCCGCAGGTGCAGTTGATGGCGAAGCTGTTTATCGGCAGCCTCAGGAACTTCGGGAGGCTCCATGAGGGATCGGTGATAGCGTTGTACTACATGAGGACCGGGATATTCAAGCTCTTTGCGTATGTCCCTCTCGGTATCAAGATGCTTCGGACAAACCGGCTCGCTCTCTTCCCGAAACGGATCAAAGCCCACCGCTCGCTTTCACGCATCATCAAGAAAGCGCAGGAAATTGAAATGCGCCACCTGCCCGAGAAGCTTGAGTACTCACCCGAATATGTTGGCTACAGAGGGCTCGGTGAGATGAAACTTGAATCCAAAAAAGGAGAGTGACCGTGAAATACGCGTATTATCCCGGCTGCAGCCTTGAAAAAACGCAGCGAGGTTACGATGAATCGGTGAGAGAGGTATTCAAGGCGCTTGGACAGGAACTGGTCGAGATCGACGACTGGAATTGCTGCGGCGCGACGATGTATATGTCAGTCAAAGAGACCGTATCGCTTGCAGTCTCCGCGAGGAACCTCGCGATCGCCGAGAAAATGGGAATGGAGATTCTGGCGCCATGCAGCTCGTGCTTCACCGTGCTCCTGAAGACCAACAGGATCCTCCGAGAGATCCCCGAGATGCACCGCGACGTGAACGAAGCTCTGGCCGAAGGAGGCCTGAGTTACAACAATACCTCGAAAGTCCGTCATCCGGTTGATGTTCTGATGAATGATATCGGAGTCGAGGCAATCAGGGGGCGTGTCCGGCAAACGCTGAACGGCCTCAAAATAGCCCCCTATTATGGATGCCAGATCGTGCGGCCGGACAAGACATTCGACGATCGCGAAAATCCGATGCTCCTCGACAGAATGTTTGACGCCTGCGGGGGCGAGTCAGTCTATTTCCCGATGAAGGTCCGATGCTGCGGCGGAATGCTGATGACGACATTCGAAGACACCGCCCTTAAGCTCAATAAAGACCTGCTGCAATGTGCTGCCGACAGCGGGGCTGAGGTCATCGTGACGACTTGCCCTCTGTGTCATTTCAATCTTGAGGCATATCAGGGGAAAATCAACAAAACGTTCGGTACGAAGTTCGACGTCCCCATTCTGTACTTCACCCAACTACTCGGAATCGCTTTCGGTCTTCCGTCCAAGAGCCTTGGACTCGATTCATCGTTCATTCCTCTGGGCAGCAAGATAACATCGTTAGCGGAGGCTCACTATGCATGAGAGTGCAAAGCCAACCAACGGCAACGGGCAGATAAAGATTGGTGTCTACGTTTGCCACTGCGGTGTCAACATCTCCGCCACAGTGAACGTTACGCAGGTGTGCAATTTCATCGCGAAACAACCGAACGTGGTCATTGCACGCGACTACAAATTCATGTGCTCGGATCCGGGCCAGGATCTGATCAAACAGGACATCAAAAACCTCGGTGTCAACAGGGTCGTGGTAGCGGCCTGTTCTCCGCTCATGCACGAGTTGACGTTCAGAATGGCGGCTGAATCCGCCGGGCTGAACCGGTACCTCGTTCAGATCGCCAACATCCGTGAGCATTGTTCCTGGGTCCACGATGACAAGGAACAGGCGACGAAGAAGGCAATCGCACTCGTCAATGCCGCGGTGCGCAGAGTCGCGCTCCAGGAGCCGCTTCAGATCACACGCATGCCGGTCAACAAGGCCACGCTCATAGTCGGAGGGGGCATCGCTGGTATTCAGGCCGCTCTCGAGATCGCGAATGCCGGGCACCACGTGTATCTCGTCGAGAAAGAGCCGACGATCGGTGGAAGGATGGGGCAGTTCGACAAGACCTTCCCGACGCTGGATTGTGCAGCCTGCATCCTGACGCCGAAGATGGTGTCCGTGGGACATCGAAAGGACATCACACTGCTGACGTACTCGGAGGTGGACAGCGTTTCCGGCTACATCGGCAACTTCAAGATCCGGGTACGGAAGAAAGCCCGATATGTCGACACGGAGAAATGCACGGGGTGTGGGCAGTGCTGGAGTAATTGTCCAGCCACGCGCATCCCATCCGGCAGGTCAATCGTGCTTGGTGACAAACTCGTGAACGAAAAGTCGACCCAATAGATAGATAGTCTCTTGTTTGCAGCTGACGCAGGAATGAAAAGCGAATTTCGATCAATACGGATCAATCGAGAGAAGTGTACCGGACGCATGAGATGCCTGCGCGTCTGCCCGACGCAGGCCATCCGCGTGCGCGAAGGGAAAGCAGTTCTCCTGAGTGATCACTGCATCGACTGCGGTGAATGCGTCAGAGCATGTCCGAATCACGCCATCGTGCCGCAGACAAGTTCCTTCAGTGATCTGTCGGCATTCAAGTACACAATCGCGTTGCCTTCTCCGGTCTTTTACTCTCAATTTGGCAAGGATGTCAAGCCCGCCGCGATCCTGAACGCCCTCAAGTCGGTCGGATTTGACGACGCTTATGATGTGACATGCGCGTCGGAATCGGTAAGCATCGCGATCCAGGAATATCTGGATACGAACCCAAGCCCGCGGCCGATGATTTCGCCGTTCTGCCCGACTATCGTGAGACTGATTCAGAGCCGATACCCGAATCTCCTCGATCATCTTATTCCCATAGAATCGCCGATGGAGATTGCCGCCAGGGAAGCGAAGCGTGTGAAAATGCGGGAACTGGGGCTCAAAGAGAGTGACATTGGAGCGATTTACCTGGCGCCCTGCCCTGCAAAAATGACTGCCCTCAAGAACCCGCCGAGAAAGAAGCACTCGTTCCTTGACGGCGTGATCCCGATCTCTGAAATCTACCCGGATGTTCTTCGCGCACTGCCGAACGCTGATGCAACAAACGGAAGGAAAGATATTCGCGGGCTCGGCCTTGGCTGGCCAAACGTCGGAGGGCAGGTCGCGTGTCTCAAGGCCGAAGAGTCTATCGCGATAGCAGGATTGGCGGACGTGATGAGGGTTCTTGACGAGATCGAAAACGGCAGGCTGAGGGATATTCAGTATATCGAATGCCATTCGTGCCCGACAGCATGTGTCGGTGGATCTCTGAATGTCGAGAATCCGTACATCGCCCGGGGAAGGGTCCTGCGCATGGTGCAGGATCACGGTGCGGAGCCGTGCGACGATAGAGAGAAAATCCGGGAGCTGTATCAGAAGGATTTCTTCTCGCTTGTCGGCCGAATAGCTCCGAGCCCGGTCGAGCCTCTCGACAAGGATATCTCGCGGGGATTGCAGAAAATGCAGCGCCGGAATCAGATCTACGATATGCTGCCGCAAATTGATTGCGGTGTCTGCGGCGCCCCCACATGCATGACGTTTGCGGAAGATGTTGTGAAGGGGGATGCCGAAACCGACGATTGCGTCTTTCTCACGTTGAAGACGTTCGAGACGCTCTCCACGAATCTCGTGGATGTTGTCGGGAAACAAAACAGAAAAGTGCGTGGCAATATTGAAGGACGAGTCCATTCAGCTTAGGGAAATCGCCCGGCAGCTGCGACTCACGGCCTGTTGCAGTGAGGACCTGCTGGGGCGTGTGGTGACCGGTGGGTATGCGGGAGATCTTATGAGCGACGTGATTGCTCATAGCAAGTCCGGAGATGTATGGGTGACGATGCAGGTGCATACAAACACAGTCGCTGTTGCAGTTCAGAAAGGTCTCGCTGCCATCATCGTGAGCCATGGACGGGAACCGGAAGCAGATACAGTGCGGATGGCAGCCGAACATAACGTGGCTCTGCTGGTGTCAGGTCTGCCCACCTTCGCGACAGTGGCAGGGCTCGCCCGGCTTGGCATTTCGTGATTGATAAAACGAACGACATTATGGAAGATCTCTCGTTGCACATACTTGATATTGCAGAGAATTCAATCGCGGCAGGAGCGCGGAACATCCACATCTCCGTGACGGAGGACGTCCCCGGCGATCTCTTGCACATCGAAGTGACGGACGATGGGAAGGGGATGAGATCGGAGGAAATGCAAAGGGCCGACGACCCCTTCTACACGACGAAGCCGGCACATACGACCGGGATGGGCCTGGCGCTGCTACAACAGGCGGCGAAAGAGGCGAACGGTCGGATGGAGATTACATCGAGTCCGGAGCGCGGCACGACTGTCTCTGCGGTTTTTCAGGCAAGTCATCCGGATCGCAAGCCCTTGGGGAGCATGACCGATACGATCACGGCTCTTGTGACCGCGTGCGAAGATGTGGATGTCGTGTTTCTCCACGTCCGGGAGGGAAGAAGATTTGTGTTCGATTCGAAGGAGATTCGGGAAGAGCTGGCGGGCGATCCGCTTCAGTCTGTCAAGGCCCGCATGGTCATCCGGGGATATCTGAACCAGGAAGAAGATTCTCTGATACACTAATGCTGAGGTGAACCATGGATACACAGGTCATCGAGTCGATACTTCAGAAACATCCAAGACACCCGAGTTCAATCATTCAGGTTATGCTCGACATTCAAAACGAACTGTATTTCCTCCCTCGGGATGTGTTGAAGTATATCTCGGTGTATCTGGATGTGCCCCCGAGTCGGACATACAACCTCGCGACATTCTACAAAGCATTCAGTTTGAAACCGAAAGGCAAGCACCCGATTTCAGTGTGTACGGGGACCGCATGTTATGTTCAGGGAGCAGTCAAAATCATGGAGCAGTTCGAGCGCGAACTGAACATCAAAGAAGGGGAGACCACGCCGGACAAGAAGTTCAGCGTCGAAAGCGTCCGGTGTCTTGGATGCTGCGGTCTCGCTCCGGTCATCACAGTCGGGAAAACCCTTCACGGAAAAGTCCCGGCGTCAAAGGTTTCAAAAATCCTCAAGCAATACGAATAGGAGGAATCGAGAGATGGGTAAGATGACAATTGCTGATTTGGAGAGAATCAGGGACGAAGCGCGCTACAAGACGGCAATTCGCCTCGGAACGGCCCGCGTAAGAATGATTGTGCACACGGGAACGTGCGGGATCGCGGCCGGCGCCAGGGGAATAATGAAAGCGGTGATGGTTGAAATCGAGGACCGGCATCTCCATGATGTCATTGTCACAAATTCCGGCTGCGCAGGAGACTGTGCGCAGGAGCCGATGATGACCGTTGAGATACAAGGCGAACCGATGGCTGTCAAGTACGTTTCTCTCACACCGGACAAAGTGAAAAGGGTATTCGATTCACACGTCCTGAAGGGTCAGGTTGTGAAGGAATACGTTCTCGTTCGCCGAAGCGAGAAAACCCATTCATGAAGCAGCTGCTGCAAAGGAGACGCTCACATGGCGTATAGATCGTACTTGATGGTGTGCGCAGGCACGGGGTGCATTGCCAACCAATCAATGAAAATCAAGGACAAGTTGGTGGATGAAATCCGCAAACAGGGGCTGCAGGATGAGGTGGGCGTGGTGACGACTGGCTGCAACGGATTCTGTGCAGTGGGTCCGCTCATGGTCGTCCAACCCGATGGGATCTTCTATCAGTTGCTCAAAGAAAGCGACATACCACACCTCGTGAAGGAGCATTTCATAAAGGGCCGCCCTGTCAAGCAGTTGATGTATACACCGACAAACGCGAAGTTACCGATCCCGAAGATGGCACAGATCCCATTCTTCGCCGACCAGATGCCGATTGTTTTGCGGAACCGCGGAATTATCAACCCGGAGAGCATCGAAGAGTATATCGCCCGCGGTGGCTACGAAGCGCTTGCGAAAGTCCTTACCACCATGACACCGGATGATGTCATACGCGAAATCAAGACCTCCGGTCTGCGCGGACGTGGAGGCGGAGGTTTCCCTACCGGCATCAAATGGGAAGCGTGCAAGAATATGCCGAGCGACGTCCATTACATCGTGTGCAATGCCGATGAAGGAGATCCGGGTGCTTTTATGGATCGCAGCACGATTGAATCAGATCCGCATGCTGTAATCGAAGGGATGCTGATTGGGGCATACGCGGTCGGCTCCAAGCATGGATACGTGTATATCCGGAATGAGTACCCGATTGCTCTGGAACGTTTGCAGGTTGCGCTCACGCATGCACGAGAGGCGGGGCTGCTCGGGAAGAACATCTTTGAGAAAGATCTCGATTTCGATATCACGATTGCACGTGGAGCGGGCGCTTTCGTCTGTGGTGAATCGACGGCATTGATGGCTTCTATCGAAGGCCGTCCCGGCGAGCCGAGGGCCAAGTACGTGCATACGGTCGAAAAGGGGCTCTGGGACAAGCCGACGTGCCTGAACAACGTTGAGACGTGGGCGAACGTCCCCCAGATCATCCTGCGCGGAGCGCAATGGTTCACAAGCATTGGAACGGGAGACGTGACGGCCGATCCATGGGGAGGCAGCAAAGGAACCAAGGTCTTTTCGCTCTCGGGTAAGGTGAACAACACGGGCCTGATCGAAGTCCCGATGGGCATTACGTTGAGAAAGATCATCTACGACATTGGCGGCGGGATAAGAGACGGAAAGAAATTCAAGGCTGTTCAGACAGGCGGACCTTCCGGAGGATTCATCCCCGAGAGTTTGCTTGACCTGCCAGTCGACTACGAAGAGCTGACAAAAGTGGGCTCGATGATGGGGTCCGGCGGAATGGTCGTGGCCGACGAAGACAACTGCATGGTCGATATGGCCAAGTACTTCCTCTCATTCACGCAGACCGAGTCGTGCGGCAAATGCGTCCCGTGCCGCGAAGGGACAAAGCGCATGCTCGACATTCTCGAGAAGATCACCGTGGGGGAAGGGACAGAGGAAGACCTTGTGCTGCTCGAAGAGCTCTCGAATATGGTTGTTGAGTCTTCGCTGTGCGCTCTTGGCGGATCAGCCCCGAATCCTGTGCTGACGACGCTGAAGTACTTCAGGGAAGAATATGAGGCACATGTAAAGGAGAAGAAATGTCCTGGTCATGAGTGCCGCAAGCTCATTCACTACACGATCGATCCGGTCGCGTGCGTCGAAAAAGGACACGGCTGCCACGTGTGCTCAAAGAACTGTCCCGATGGGGCAATCGTCGGAGAGTCGAAACAGGTCCATACAATCGATGTGGCCAAGTGCGGAAAGTGCGGTATCTGTTACGATGTCTGCAAATTTGATGCAATCTCAGTCGAGTAACGAGCGAGAAAACCATGGTAACGATCAATATTGATGGACAATCAGTCGAAGTCATCGAAGACACCACTATTCTGAAAGCCGCGGAAAAAGCGGGCGTCTGGATCCCCACGATGTGCCAGAGCGAATACTGTGAGCCATATGGTGTGTGCCGGCTCTGTAGTGTCGAGGTGGTCAGGGGAAAACGCAGCCGCATCGTGACCGCATGCAACTTCCCGGTGCGGGGCGGCATGACTGTCCGGACGAATTCGGACAAAGTGAAGTGGCTCCGCAAAGTCATCATGGAACTCATGATGTCCCGGTGGCCGAATGTGAAAGTTGTCCGTGAGATGGGGGAGCGATTGGGCGCAGAGAAGCCGCGGTTCGTCAGCCTGGAGCGTGATGAGGCCGAAGATGCGTGCATCCTGTGCGGCAACTGTGTGAACATGTGCAATGACGTGGTGAAAGCGGGAGTGCTGGGCTTCGCGCATACCGGCATCAAGCGCGAAGTGGTCCTTCCGTTCGATGAGCGATCCGACCGATGCATTGTCTGCGGATCGTGTGTACACGTCTGTCCGACGGGGCACATGAAGATGGTCCTGGAGGACTATCGCGGGAAGAAACCGGAATTCACGCTTGGCCCAAAGACCCCAATCTACGTCCCGACACTCCAGGCTGTCCCGAGAGTGCCGGTCATCGACACGGCCTCATGCATCCATTTCCAGACCGGCGGGTGCGAGACGTGTGCGAAAGCGTGCGAGCCAAACGCCATCAACTTCAAGATGGAAGATGAGTTCGTGGATATCGAGGTCGGACAGGTTCTGCTCACGACCGGATTCGATCTTTTTGACGCGGGCAAGATGGCGCAGTATGGATATGGGCGCCTCGACAATGTGTACAGCTCCCTTGATTTTGAGGCGATCCTCAATTCCACCGGGCCAACGGGGGGCAAGGTCGTGATGAAGAACGGCAAAGAGCCCCGGGCGGTCGGCATCATTCATTGCATCGGTTCAAGGGACGTCAATCATCACGCGTATTGCTCGCGTGTTTGCTGTATGTATGCGCTGAAGTTTGCCCACCTCGTCCGCGATCGCACCGATGCAGCAATCTATCAGTTCTACATCGACATGCGCGCATTCGGCAAGGGATACGAGGAATTCTACAACCGTCTGCTCGATGAAGGGATCACGATGATCCGCGGCAAGGCGGCGGAAATAGTCGAAGGGGCCTGGGACGTCAACGGAGAGCCTTCCCTCAAGATCCGTTGTGAGGATACTCTCATCGGCAAGTTCCGGGAGATACCGGTTGATATGGCTATTCTCTGCAATGCAATCGAGCCGCGTGAAGACAGCGGAGTGATCAAGCGCCTGTTTTCGATCAGCAAGAGCCCGGACGGATTTTTCCTCGAACGTCATCCCAAGCTGGACCCGACTTCTACAGCTACCGAAGGCGTGTTCATTGCCGGATGCTCCCAGGGACCAAAGGATATCCCCGACACCGTGGCTCAGGCAAGCTCTGCGGCCGCGCGTATCCTGTCGTTGATCTCCAAGGGAGAGGTCGAGATCGAGCCGGTGCGTGCCATGGTTCAGGATGAGTATTGCAGCGGATGCAAGATGTGCAACGGACTCTGTCCTTACGGTGCCATTGAGTTCCTGGAGGATAAGAAAATATCGCACGTCAACGAGGCGTTGTGCAAGGGGTGCGGAACGTGTGTTGCAGCGTGCCCGTCGTCCGCAATGATCGGGGTGGGATTCACGGACGCGCAGATACTGGCAGAGCTGGATGGATTAATGATCTGATCTCCGGTCACCGTCACGATCGGTCGCAGTCGATTACTGGAACAATGGAAAGGTGTTGAGTTATGGCATTTGAACCAAAGATCATAGGATTCCTGTGCAACTGGTGTTCCTATACCGGCGCAGATCTTGCGGGGGTATCGCGCATCAAGTCGGCACCCAACGTCCGTGTTATCCGGACGATGTGCAGCGGGCGGGTTGACCCGGCCTTCATACTGAAAGCGTTTCAACTTGGGGCGGACGGGGTCATTGTCATGGGGTGCCATCTCGGTGACTGCCATTATCAGGAGGGGAACTACAAGACCATCCGGCGTATCCCGTTCCTGAAGAGGCTGGTAAGAGATTTCGGCATTGATCCCCGGCGCTTGCGGCTCGAATGGGTGTCCGCATCGGAAGGGGACAGGTTTGCGGCAATCGTGAATGAGATGACGGAAGAGATCCGGACTCTTGGTCCTCTCAAGCTCACGGTGCACAATGAAATTCACCAGCCCGTTGCGCATCAATAGCTGGAACAAGGTTTGAATACGGAAAGAAGGAGATGATCATGGCGAAGCCGAAGTTAGCACTGTACTGGGCGGCAAGTTGCGGAGGGTGTGACATCGCCGTCCTGGACATTCACGAGAAGATCCTCGACGTCGCCAGCGCGTTTGATATAGTGTTCTGGCCGGTGGCTTTGGATTTCAAATATGACGACGTCAGAGCCATGGATGACAAGAGTATTGACCTGTGTCTCTTCAACGGGTCGATCCGGAATTCTGAAAACCTCGAGATCGCGCATCTATTGCGGGCAAAATCGAAAGTTCTCGTCGCTTTTGGTTCATGTGCCCTCGAAGGAGGAATCCCCGGGCTGGCGAACTTGACGACGAAGGACGCCATCTGGAACTCTGTCTATAAAGAATCGCCATCAACAATCAAGAAGAACGGCGGAACCTTTCCGCAAACACACACGACGATGCCGGAAGGGTCCATCGAAA
The DNA here is from genome assembly GCA_026390595.1 of Ignavibacteriales bacterium. NCBI lineage: Bacteria > Pseudomonadati > Ignavibacteriota > Ignavibacteria > Ignavibacteriales > Ignavibacteriales bacterium. The sequence continues at coordinate 127,401 of JAPLFQ010000020.1, read as the reverse complement.
TCCCTGAAATGTGGGAAACGGTCAAAGCGCTCGATCAAACCGTGGATGTGGAATACTACATCCCCGGTTGCCCTCCTCAGCCGGAGCAAATATGGAATGTCATCGAACATATCTTGAGCGGCAAGCCTCTCCCGCCGAAAGGATCCGTTCTGGGGGCGACTGAGAAAACCTGCTGCGACGAATGCCCCCGCGAGCGGAAGGAGAAGAAACTCAGACAATTCTTCCGCCCCTATGAGATCATGCCTGATCCGAACGAATGCCTCCTCGATCAGGGAATTGTCTGCATGGGCCCTGCGACGAGAAGTGGTTGCGATGCCCTTTGCACCAAGGCAAATATGCCATGCCGCGGCTGCTATGGGCCGCCTCCGAATGTCGTCGACCAGGGGGCCAAAATGGTAAGTGCCCTGAGTTCTGTGATCGACGCACAGGATCCGCAGGAGATCGAGAGAATTCTCGATCAGATTGCCGATCCTATAGGTACATTCTACAGGTTTTCTCTTGCTCACTCGATCCTGCGGAGGGTTGAAAAGTTATGAAGCATATCAAAATCGATCCGATTACTCGACTTGAAGGCCACGGCAAGATCGACATCTTTCTTAATGACGAAGGAGAAGTAGAGAATTCATATTTCCAGATACCCGAATTGCGCGGGTTCGAGCAGTTCTGTGTCGGAAGACCGGTGGAGGAATTGCCTCGTATTACGACGCGCATCTGCGGCGTCTGCCCGGAGGCGCACCACATGGCTTCGGTGAAAGCATGCGATGAGGTGTTCCACGTTACTCCTCCGCCAACCGGCAAGAAATTGCGCCAACTCCTGTACAATGTATTCTTCGCTGGTGACCATACGACGCATTTCTATGCCCTCGGTGGACCAGATTTCATCGTCGGTCCAACGGCTCCAGCTGCGGAACGGAACATACTCGGCGTGGTGAAGAAGGTTGGCCTTGAGGTAGGGGGGAAAGTTATCGAAATGCGCAAAAGGACCCAGCAGGTGATCAAGATCCTGGGTGGCAAACAAACACACCAGGTCACGGCTCTCCCGGGGGGCATGAGTAAAGGAATCACGGCTGAAGAAGCAAAACTGATAGAGGAACACTGCCTGTGGTTTGTCGAGTTCGGAAAGTTCACCCTCCAGGTATTCAACGATATCGTTCTCAAGAATCAGGAATATGTCGACCTCATCCTCTCGGATGCGTTCTCTCACAGGACGTATTACATGGGATTGGTCGATGAGAACAACAGGGTCAATTTCTATGACGGAAAAGTGAGGGTCGTGGATCCGGATGGGAAAGAGTTTGTGAAATACTCGCCGTCCGAGTACCTCGAGAACATTGCCGAAGAGGTCGAACCATGGACGTACCTTAAGTTCCCCTTCCTGAAAAAAGTCGGGTGGAAGGGCCTCGTCGACGGGAAGGAGAGCGGTGTGTACCGTGCGACGCCATTATCCCGGCTGAATGCGTCAGATGGCATGCCGACCCCGTTGGCTCAGGCGGAGTATGAGAAAATGTATTCTACGCTGGGAGGAAAGCCGGTTCACGCCACACTTGCAACGCACTGGGCACGGGTCATCGAGTTGCTATCAGCCGCCGAAATGGCGCTCGATCTCGTGCGCGACCCCGAGATAACCGGGACGAACTTCCGGACAATTCCGACCGAGATTCCCACAGAAGGAGTCGGCATTGTTGAAGCTCCGCGCGGCACTCTCACGCACCACTACACGACCGATGCAAAAGGAATGGTGACAAAAGTAAACCTCATCGTCGGCACGACGAACAACTACGCCCCCATTTCGATGTCGATCAACAAGGCAGCCCGCGGTTTGATCAAGAAAGGGAAGGAAGTATCCGAAGGGACGCTGAACATGATCGAGATGGCGTTCAGGGCGTACGATCCCTGCTTCGGATGTGCGACGCATTCAATGCCAGGACGAAGGCCGTTCATACTCAGGATTCGGGACAAGGAGGGGCAGATAATCGAGGAGATCAACCGATGCTGAGAAGTTTGACCCTCTGAGTATCGATGAGGTTGTCCTCCTCTCATACTGAAATCCAGATCCTCACGAACAGCTGCCTCCTGGCAGCTGTTCGCATTTTTGCCAACAGAAACGATCTCAATAACCGGTTTTTGCTATTCGGGAGCAAGATCGGATCCAATCTGTTGCCGTTGCGTCAGTTGAGAAAGAACAGTACCATTGTGGCGAGCTGAGGCCAACCGCACCGGATTACTTCGCCCTGCCAGATATGTAGATTGCCACACCTGGACATAGCAACTAAGGCGTGCAGAAGTCTCACCGGCTGGTTGCAACCTCGAGGAGGCATCCAATGCGCATCCGAAGAAACAAATCGCAACTTTGCGGCGAATGCCGAGAACAAGTCGCGAAGGATGCTGAATTTTGCCCCAACTGTGGAAGCGTCTTCACTGTGGGGCTGCACTGCTCCAATCACAAAGGCAGTGACGCGGTCGGCGTCTGCATCATCTGCTGCCTTTCGTACTGCACGCGCTGTGCCTCGCTGGTCAACAAGCGATACCTGTGTCACAAGCATGAGGACTATGAGATCTATGAGGCGATGGCCAGAGTGTACGGCGTCAGTGACGAGGCTGCCGCGAGCTATGTGAGTGATTGCCTCGGCAAGAAGGGGCTGCACCCGTTTCTCTACTCGCGGAAAGCGAGCCCGGTGTCGTTGGGTGGATCAGACTATACTCTCTTCAGAGCTTCTGGTGAGTATGATGGCCACATCATCAATGAGATCAAGGTCATGGTCCCTTGTGGCGAGGTCCTCGCGGCCGAAGAGGTGCTTGTGAAGCTGAACACGAAACCCAGGAAACGCGCGACGACAAGGAAAGGCGGCAAGAAGACATGAAACCAACACAGGTTGAGATCTCTGAATTCCTTTCGCAGCGATCATTCGCTGTGGTTGGAGTATCCAGAAACACGAAGAAGTTCGGTAACGCGATCTATAGGACGTTGAAGCAGCAAGGGTACAGATTGTTCCCCATCCATCGTGAAGCTGACTCTATTGAAGGTGACCGTTGCTATCTCGGCTTGAAGGCTCTCCCCGAGAAGGTGGGTGGTGTGGTGATTTGTGTCCCTCCCGTGCAGACTGAAATATTTCTCAATGAGGTTCTGGATGCAGGTGTCGATCGTGTGTGGATGCAGAGGGGGGCAGAATCGTACTCGGCGATTCGTTTCTGCGAAAAGCACGGCATCACTGCGGTCCACGGTCAGTGTATCCTGATGTTTGCCGAGCCCGTAACGTCTATCCACGGTTTCCACAGATGGATGTCGAAATTGTTCGGCACCTATCCGAAAGGAAACGCGCATCAGGTTCACGGGAGGCAATAGAACGAAAACCTTTCGGGAGGTACGTTCTCATGAAGAAGATCGATTTGCGAAGAGAGCTCAAGGAACTCAATTCTCCTTCACCGAAGGAGGTAGAAATTGTCCGAGTGCCGAAGTTCCGGTATCTCATGATTGATGGTTCCGGGGACCCAAATGTTTCTCCGGCTTTTGCGGAAGCGGTCCAAGCTATGTACACGGCAGCATACACGCTGAAGTTCATGATGAAGAAAGAAAAGGGAATCGACTATCCCGTCAGTTCGCTCGAGGGATTGTGGTGGGCGGATGATATGAACTCGTTCCTCACTGGCCGTCGGGATCGCTGGAAATGGACGCTGATGATTCTGCAGCCGAAAGTCGTGACGAAGTCGCTCTTCTTTAAGGGCCTGAAGAGCGCAATGGAAAAGAAGGGATTGGCAGCATTGGGGAGAATCCGACTCGAGAGTATGGACGAGGGCCTCTGCGTCCAAATCATGCACATCGGAACTTACGCGCAAGAGGGACCGACCATACAGCACCTGCACTCCTTCGCAAAGGAACGGAACCTCGAGCTGACGGGGAAGCATCACGAGATATATTTGAGCGATCCCAGAAAGGCAAAACCGGAAAAGATGAAGACGATCATCCGACAGCCTGTTCAACGAAGCAAGAAATGAAAAGAAGAGGATTGAATCGAGAGGACTGCAAGCATTGATGGATGATGGCGAAATAGTCGTCCTGGTGATTGGGACACTCGGATTGATGTTTTTCACGTGGGATTTCTCGGTGAAGGCCGGGAGATTCCACGGCCTCTACCGGTTCTTCGCGTTCGAGAGCATTCTGCTGCTGTGTTTGCTCAATTGGCGCTTCTGGTTTGTCGATCCGTTTTCGTGGCACCAGGTCATTTCCTGGTTACTGTTATGTGGGTCAATCATCCCGGCTGTTGACGGATTTCGGTTGCTCCGGGCCGTAGGTAAGCCTGCTGGTCAGTTTGAGAATACCACCCGGCTCGTGAAAGTGGGCTCTTTCAAGTATATCCGTCACCCTCTTTATGCTTCCCTGATCATTCTCGGGCTGGGCATTTTCTTCAAGCAGCTTTCGTGGGCTGGTGGCGTCTGTGCAATGATCGATGTGGCCGCCATTGTTGGAACGGCCCAACGCGAGGAGAAAGAAATGCTTGAAAAATTCGGAGAAGAGTATGCCGCTTATATCGCAGAGACCAAGATGTTCATTCCGTATGTTCTGTGAAGCCGACTCACCGTGTCGCCCGTAGGATTCAACATGTTCTGATTTAGTTTGTGCAAAGATGTGGCAAGAAAGCTTCTGAACTGAGCAGTTTATTGTTGGAAAAATGATGTTCTCCTCATGAATCAACTCGGCCCGGCTCGACACGGGCCGAGCTGTTTCCAGCGTCCCAAGTGCACGTTCTGGCTGGAAGATCTCTTCACTATGAGGCCCCTTTGGCATTTGTGAGAACGGGTTCCGAGATTCTGTCAACGCTAAGAACTTCGTTATCGCAGAAATAATATGCACTCTGCTATTGTTGAGTACTTAAGCGACTGCTACAATGGCACGAAAATTGAGCAAATATCAAGGCTATGACGTTGTCGAATTTGAGAAGCGCAGTAGTATTCCTTGACGGCCGCAGGCATTCAGGCATCCCGTCCATTTGAGCAGGGAGATCTCCCGGCGACTGGATTCTTCACCACAGCCGAACAGAAAAAGACAATTCGCGCATCAAATGAAACGCACACAGAGTGATTTGGGAAGCAGTTCAACAATCCAAAACGCATAGGAGGAACCGCTATATGCCTGACAATCTTCTGATCAAGGACGGACGCAACGGCAAGGAATACACGTTGCCGATTACCAATGACACTATCAAGGCAGTTGACCTTCGCCAAATCAAGATAAAAGACGACGATTTTGGCATGATGACGTATGATCCGGCGTTCATGAACACGGCTTCATGCCATAGCAAGGTCACCTTCATCGATGGCGACAAAGGGATCCTGCGCTATCGCGGATATCCGATCGACCAGCTTGCCGAGAAGTGCACATATCTTGAAGTTGCATACCTTCTGCTGAACGGCGAACTTCCGACAAAGCCGCAGCTCGACACGTGGATTTACGATGTTACCCACCATACAATGGTTCACGAAAACATCAAGAAGTTCATGGAGGGGTTCAACTACGACGCGCATCCGATGGGGATGCTTGTCAGCACTCTTGCGGCAATGTCCACGTTCTATCCGGACTCGAAGAACATTTTCGACGCGGAATCGCGCAAACTCCAGATTCTCAGGCTCATCGGCAAAGTGCCCACAATCGCGGCGTTCGCATATCGCCATCATCTTGGTCAGCCCTACGTCTATCCTGACAATGATCTCAGCTATCCCGGCAATTTCCTGAGCATGTTGTTCAAGATGACCGAGCCGAAATACAAGGTCAACCCGGTCATCGAGCGTGCGCTCGACATCCTGTTTATCCTGCACGCAGATCACGAACAGAATTGCAGCGCCAACGTCATGAGAAGCGTAGGCAGTTCTCAGGCCGATCCATTTGTGTCTGCAGCTGGTGCTGCCGCGGCGCTGTACGGGCCGCTACACGGAGGGGCAAACGAACAAGTGCTTCGCATGCTTCGTGAAATCGGTTCGAAGAACAACGTTCCCGAATTCGTCAACAAGGTGAAATCGGGCGAAGGTGGACGCTTGATGGGATTCGGACACAGGGTGTATAAGAACTACGATCCTCGGGCGAAAATCATCAAGCAGACGGCAGAAAGTGTCTTCGAGGTCACCGGGAAGAATCCGCTCCTCGAAATTGCAGTTGAGCTTGAACGTATCGCTCTGCAGGATGAGTACTTTGTGAAGAGGAAACTCTATCCTAATGTGGACTTCTATTCGGGCATCATCTACGAGGCGTTGGGATTCCCGAGTGAGGCGTTCACCGTTCTCTTCGCAATCCCGCGCATGTCGGGATGGCTGGCTCAGTGGCAAGAACTGCTGCTGGATCCGGATCAGAAGATCGCCCGCCCACGTCAGGTGTATCTCGGATCTGACGAGCGAAACTTCGTGCCGATGGAGAAACGAAAATAAGGAGCAAGGCCGGATCTGGTGGCTCTGATCTGTCACCAGTGCCAGCACTCCTTGGCGCTGTTCAACGATGGCCGTTATCACTAATCCCTCATATGCTGAGGGAGGTGGCGGCCATCGTTCTGTTTCACGGCCGCTCTGTTCAGTCCGCTTGCCATGCCGTTTCTCATCGCTATCCTCATCAAAGACCTCCGGAGCAATTCAACACGCCTTTGTTCAATCACCAACAACCTAATCCCAGCAGTTGTAGAGACAGGGAAAAACAATCTTACAAGTGAGAACCAGTCTTCTGAATTCGCTATATTTCCTCGAATTCCCCATTGGCACCCTTGTTGAGTCATTACGATCGAACCACCAGATCTCAACATCTGAAAGCCATTCAACGTGCACGAATTGTCATTTGCCGAGAATATCGTCGATATCATTCATCAAAGTGTTCCGAAGAATGAGCTTCAAGATGTCCGGGTTGTGCGTCTGAAGATCGGGGCACTCTCCGGCGTCGTCGCAGATTCCCTGGACTTTTGTTTCACCGCCATCTCGGCGGACACGCCGCTCGTGCAAGCTCGGCTTGAAATTGAGCAGATCCCGTTCGCGGTCCAGTGCAACGAATGCAGGAAGACATTTGTTAATGACATTGGCTTTGTTGTGTGCCCCGAGTGCGGGAGTATTAACACGACGGTTATTTCCGGAAGGGAGCTTCAGGTTACAGAAATTGAACTCGACACGGAAGAAGAGAAAACACCATGAGTATCATCACGGTCGAACGCAAAGTGCTGGAGAAGAACGATGAGATCGCGAAGCGCAACAGGGCTTTCTTCTCATCCAAACAGCTGTTCGTCATCAACCTTGTCAGTTCGCCAGGCTCAGGGAAGACGAGCATCCTGGAACGAACGCTGGAATATTTCAACCACAGGGTCAAGGTGGCGGTCATCGAGGGGGATGTGCAGACTGACTTCGACGCGCAGCGCATTGCACGTTATGACGCACCAGTTGTTCAAATTGTCACCAACGGCGGCTGCCATCTTGAGGCAAAGCTCGTCGAAGACGCCTTGGGGAATCTCGACCTCGACGGCGTGAGGCTTCTCATCATCGAAAATGTCGGAAACCTTGTGTGTCCCTCCAATTATGACCTGGGCGAAGAACTCAAAGTAGTGGTAGCGAGCACGACGGAGGGGGATGACAAACCGTTGAAGTATCCGGCAATGTTCCAGCATGCGTCGGCGTTGATCGTCAACAAGATCGATCTGCTCCCATATCTCAATTGCGATCTGAACGCTCTCAAGACCAACGCTCTGAGCATCAATCCGTCGTTACGCGTGTTTGAGACATCGTGCACAACGAAATCCGGAATCCCAGAGTGGTGTGCATGGCTTGAGAAGAGCCTGCATTCGTGACGGAATCCTTACCGAGAGAGAGCATGGAGAGCGGCAAGAATTTGCGACTGAAGGTCATCATCCGCGGCGCAGTGCAGGGAGTAGGCTTTCGCCCCTTTGTGTATCGGCTTGCGTCTGAGCTGAAGCTGCCAGGGTGGGTCTCAAACACAGCTCAGGGTGTCTTCATTGAAGTTGAGGGCGTCAAGGAGGCTCTTGATCAATTCCTCCTTCGATTGCAGAACGAAAAGCCGCCCCGCTCTTTCATTCAGAGCCTGGAGTTCTCGTTTCTCGATCCCGTCGGATTTAACTCCTTCGAGATAAAAGAAAGCGAGAGCCATGGGCCGAAAACGGCCCTCGTACTTCCCGACATTGCTACGTGTCCGGAGTGTCTCACAGATATCATCGATCCTGAAAATCGGCGGTATCTCTATCCTTTCACCAACTGTACAAACTGCGGGCCGCGTTATTCCATCATCGAATCGTTGCCGTACGATCGCCCGAATACGTCGATGAAGCGGTTTGCAATGTGTACCGAATGCAGGAAGGAATACGACGATCCGGCTGATAGAAGGTTCCATGCACAGCCAACAGCCTGCCCGGCCTGCGGACCGCACCTTGAACTCTGGGATCATGAAGGAAACGTACTCTCTCGTCACCACGGTGCGCTGGTGGGAGCGGCGCAAGCAATCCGGGATGGCGTCATCGTCGCATTGAAAGGGCTTGGCGGTTTTCATTTGATTGCGGACGCACGCAGCGAGGAAGCTATTCAGCGGCTGAGGGATCGCAAACATCGCGAAGAAAAACCGTTCGCGATCATGTTCCCTTCGATTGAAATGGTAGAGGAAGAATGCCTGGTTTCCGATCTGGAACAACGCCTGCTCTTCTCGCCGGAAGCGCCGATCGTGCTGCTGCAGAAGAAGGATAACAGGGAGCTCTATGGCAGGCAGGTCTCGAATCTGGGACTTGCCAAATCGCTGGCTCCTCAGAATCCATATCTTGGAGTCATGCTCCCGTATACGCCTCTTCATCACCTTCTGATGAGAGAGCTGAACCATCCGGTTGTTGCGACCAGCGGAAATCTGTCCGACGAGCCGATCTGTATCGATGAGCGCGAGGCATTGAGGAGGTTAAGAGGAATTGCCGACGTGTTTCTTGTTCACGACCGGCCGATTGTGAGGCATATCGATGATTCAATCGCTCGAGTTATCCTTGGACGTGAACTCGTGATGCGCAGAGCCCGCGGATATGCTCCGTTGCCGATCCAGATCCCTGGGAGCAGCAACTCGGCTTTCCTGGCAGTCGGTGCTCATCTGAAGAACACCGTTACGATTGCGGTGGAGGGGAATGCATTCATCAGCCAGCACATTGGAGACCTCGAAACCCATCAGTCGCTGGAGGCATTCCGAAAAGTGTGCGCCGATCTTCCTGAGATGTACGGTGTCGTGTCTCCCGTCATGGTGTGTGACATGCACCCCGATTACTTCTCTTCCAAAGAAGCACGAAGGGTCAGTTCGGACGTGGTCGAGGTCCAGCACCACCACGCCCACGTGTTGTCGTGCATGGCCGAGAATCAAATCGAAGGAGAGGTGCTCGGAGTATCATGGGATGGAACAGGATATGGCACGGATGGAACGGTGTGGGGGGGCGAATTCCTTATCACCAGGGGCTCAGGATTTGAGCGGTTCGCAGCGTTCAAGACGTTCCGGCTTGCAGGCGGAGAAAAGGCGATCAAGGAACCGCGCAGAACTGCCGCAGGGTTGTTGTACGAAGCGATGGGAGAAACAGTCCTGCGTGAAAGAGACCTTGCTCCGATGTCTGCATTCTCGGTTGCCGAAATGAGTGTGGTTTTGCAGATGTTGAAGAATGGCGTTCATGCCCCTTTGACCTCGAGTGCTGGCAGGCTTTTCGACGGTGTCGCGTCTGTCATCGGTCTGCGGCATAGGAACAGTTTTGAAGGACAGGCAGCGATGGAACTGGAGTTCGCCCTGGCTGGCGAGACCTCTGAGCAAACCTACAGATGTGTGCTCGATCGAAACCGAGATGGCGAAGTAGACTCTGGAGAAGCAGGGCGGAGTCACTCCGATCGCCCGGCGTACGTGCTGGATTGGACCCAGATGATCAGAGATATCTGGTCTGATTCCCGGAAATGTGTGGCAACTTCACTTATCTCCAAGAAATTCCACAATGCACTTGTCGAGGCGATTGTAGAGACGGCACAGGCGGCCGGTGTGAGCCGTGTTGTACTGTCCGGGGGCTGCTTTCAGAACAGATATCTGACGGAAAAAACGGTGAAGCGTTTGACGGCATCTGGGTTCAGGCCTTACTGGCATCAGCGTGTCCCATCGAATGATGGCGGCATCTCGCTCGGGCAGATCTATGCGGCCCGGCTGGCAAACGAAGAACAACGCCGCGGAACAAGCTCGTACCGTGTCTAAGAAGAAATCATGTGTTTTGACATTGCTGTTTTTCAACACAGAGACCAGCCCGCCATGCGGTCTGGCGGTGAGCCCTTCTGCGTGTCTCACTCACGTTTCTGACGGAGGCGAAGATCGGTGACACGGTTTTGATAGAATCCGGAGTTGCGATCTCCAGAACAGAAATTGAAATCATGGATGAACACTGAGGGAGGAATCTATGTGCCTGGCCATTCCCGGCAAAGTCATGAGCATTGACACGAACGTTGAGCCCGCAATGGGCGTCGTGAGCTTTGGAGGAATCGAAAAAAGGGTGTGTCTTGAGTGGACGCCCGAGGTCTCGCTTGGCGACTACGTCATCGTGCATGTGGGGTTTGCCATCAGCAAGATGGATGAGGAGGAGGCACTTGAGACACTCAAGCTGATTCAGGAGATTGATGACAGCCTGGACGAACCGAAGTCACCTGATGATGAAAAGTGATCGCTCTCACCGCGAATTCCTGACGTGGCGACCGGCCGTCGTATGGTTCATGGCGTTTCTGCTTCTGCTTCCTTCTTTGGTTGTGACCCAACCTGCCGATCTTCCGACCAGACTCGGACCTCTCAAGCTTTCGGACCGCATGCAAGGTCAAGCTGCGCGATCCTTTATCAACAGGATGCACGACAAGAACATCACGCCGAAGAATTCCATCATGGGGCGTTATCGGGAGGGGAACGATGAAGCCTCGCTCTACGTCTCGATCTATACAACGCAATCCTCAGCCGCAGAAGCTTCGAAGCGAATGACCCGCCTGATCAAGGCCGGCCACCGTGTATTCTCCCGGTACAAACAGCTCACACATGGAAAGATCGAGGTCGGTCAATGCGAGGGGCTGGGTCAGACACATTTCTTCTTTCAGCATCAGAAAAGACTGTATTGGCTAAGCGCTGACCCTCGTTGTTCCGATGTGACTCTCCAGTCACTGCTGAAATTCGTCGACACGGCTGCTTAAGACTCTTGATCCTCTCGGCCGGAGGCCCTCCTTTCAGCGTCCGCATCAGAATGCCACCCTCGTTTCTCGTTGTGGCTCATGAGCACAGCATGTTCGGTTTCGCAACCGTGGCACTTCGACGAAGCGGTCCGCTCAGGCCGATCCTTGAATCGCATGCTCGTGAGCCGGCAATCGTACGCTCAGGTTGACAATGACTCTTCGATGTCATATTTTGCATCAGTAAACTCCTTCCTCGCAATCGAAGCCTCCGAAAAACGGGGGAAACCGTTTCTGGCGTTGTGTTCCCAGCGTTGTGAACAAGGTCGTCCATGCGCTATATCGACGAATACCGTGACCAGGCCGCAGCTCGCAACTACGCGAAGCTCATCCGGCAGGTCACGACAAAGCCGTGGACAATTATGGAAATCTGCGGGGGGCAGACCCATACTATCGTGAAGTATGGCATAGAAGAGTTGCTGCCGTCCGAACTGGCCCTGGTGCACGGTCCCGGATGCCCTGTCTGTGTCACACCTCTGGAAACCATCGACAAAGCCATTGCGATCGCCTCCCGCCCGGAAGTCATATTTGCGTCGTTCGGCGACATGCTGAGAGTCCCCGGCTCGAAAAAAGACCTGTTGAGCGTGAAGGCCTCAGGAGGAGACGTGCGCATCGTGTATTCGCCACTCGATGCCGTGAAGATTGCTCAGGACAATCCCGCGAAAAAGGTCGTATTCCTCGCCGTAGGATTTGAAACGACGGCCCCTGCCAATGCGATGTCGGTCTCGCAGGCAAGAAGACTCGGCCTGAAGAACTATTCAATTCTCTGTTCACACGCTCTCGTTCCTCCAGCCATGGAGGCACTTCTGTCCTCTCCGTCGAGCCTCATTCAGGGTTTTCTCGCTGCCGGACATGTCTGCACCATCATGGGAATTGAAGAATACCTGCCGATCGCAGCCAGGTACCACGTCCCAATCGTGGTGACCGGATTTGAGCCCGTAGATATTCTTCAGGGGATCTACATGACCGTCAAGCAACTTGAGGAAGGACGAGCGGAGGTTGAAAACCAGTATGCCCGGGCTGTGAGGCGGGAAGGGAATGTCCCCGCAAGAAAGCTCCTTTCGGAAGTGTTTTCCACGATTGACCGCAAGTGGAGAGGAATTGGCACGATCCCACAGAGTGGGTATGGGCTGAGCGATGCATTCGCTGACTTCGATGCGGAAAAAGTGTTTAGGGTTGAGGAAGTGACTGCGGCTGAATCGCCGCTTTGTATAGCTGGGCAAGTACTGCAAGGGTTGAAAAAACCACATGAGTGCAGCGCGTTCGGGAGGGAATGCACACCTGAACGACCTCTTGGGGCTCCGATGGTTTCTCCGGAGGGAGCGTGCGCTGCGTACTATCATTTCGGAAGGTCTTTGGTGCGGGAAGCCCAGCCCCGCAAGTCCTGATCATCGGGCAAATGCTTCATCAACCATCATAGGGAGGTGGATAATGAAGGCGTTACGTTGTTTCAGCTATGTTTCTGTCCTGCTCTTCTTCGCGAGCGGGCTCCTTCTGTCGCAAACCATCACGCTGCGTGGCTCGTCAGCGATCGAGTTGGACTTCGGTTTCTGGAATAATGTGAATGCTGGCCAGAAACTTAGCCTCACTGGTGTCAAGCAGGAAGCGAAGGCAAGCGGTTTTGTTGGCGGACTGACGTACTGCTACTGGATGCGGGAGAACTTGTCAATCACAGCCGCAGGATCACTTCTTTCCTCAGAGGCTTCCTCCGCGGTTTCCGCCAATCCGATCACGGTCAGTCAAAACACAAATGCCCTCTTCTCGTTCCTCGTCGGTATGAGATACTTCATCCCCGTACCTGAACCCGAGGACATGATCCGTCCGTATGTAGCGATCGGTGCTGGTTCCTTCATCGGGTTCGAGGCGAGCAACTCGCTCCTTGCGCAATCTGCCCGGTCAGAATCAGCATTTGGTGGGAGAGTCGGCGTCGGTTTGGACGCTCACCTTGGCAAGAGTGTCAAGCTGGGGGCCAATGCCGGGTATAACGCCATGTCCGATTTCCGCTCAGCGGTCGGGGCGCGAAACAATTTCAATGGATTTGACTTTTCAGTCGGAATAGCGCTTCTATTCGGAGGCGATCGCTAGTGCGACCAGTACTGAAGCTTATGAAGAATAGGTTCTCCCATCCAGCAGACTATGAGCACGCCACGTAAGAGGGTCCGGGAGGCGATGGATCTCGGGATCCCGGATCGCGTCCCGTTAATGTGCCAGTTGAGCATCGGGCATATGCTCTTGCAGCTTCAGACTTCTCCTGCGGAGTTCTGGCACGATGAGGATGTCTTCGTCAGCGGGCTTGTCAAGCTCCGTGAAGTCTATGACTTCGACGGGATACTTGTAAGTCTCCATGGACACGACAGAGGCTGGAAAGTGGAGATCCAAGCGCGCCGTCAACTCCCGGAGGGTGAAGAGATTGTGTGGAAGGATGGCCGCCGGGTTCTGTATCTCCCGTACGATTTGCCCCAGCCGATGCATGATGAGGAACCAAAACCGGGGCTGTCTGATTTCTCCATCGATGCTCTTCCTGCTATTCTTGACTATATCCCTGTTTCACAGGGATTGAAGTTCAAGATCGACACCGAACATCCATTTGATGTGTTTAGAAACGTGCGTGCGCAAGCAGGCCCGGAATACTCGATTCATGGCGAAATCACGTCTCCATTCGATTACTTTCTGGATTTGTTTGGTCATCAGGATGGATTGCTCGGGCTTTTGAATGAGCCAGAAAAGGCTAAGGAAATCCTCGCACACTTCACACGATTGATCAAGAAACTGGCCCTTGAAATGTGCCGGGAAGATATCGATGCCATCAAAGTTTCGTCTCCCTTCGCAGGCGCAGGATTCATTTCGCCGAACTTCTACAAGGAGTTCGTACTCCCATACGAAGGAGAAATTGCCCGTGCGGTCCGTGAGAAGGGCGTCCACATCTACACGCATACATGCGGTGCTGTTTCTGACCGTCTTGAACTGATTTTCGACGCCGGCGTCAGCGGCATCGAATGTCTCGATCCGCCGCCGCTGGGCAACGTGGAGTTGGAGGATGCAATAAAGAGAACGAAAGGGCGCGGGTTTATCAAAGGGAACGTCGATTCCGTCAACACGCTGCTCAACGGCTCTAGCGATGAGATATTGAACGATGCCAGAAAGCGAATTGCTGTGGGCAAAGAAAATGGCGGGTTCATTCTGAGCACAGCGTGCTCAGTGGCGCCGCGGGTGGAACGTGACAAGCTTCTGCTTCTTCGCGAGGCCGTAGAAAAGTGGGGATGAATGCTGACGAGCACGCCGTCGTGTCGAGTCAGAAGGCCGGATCCCCACTCGTGGCATGCATGATCGCCGACTGCTTGAACTGAGTCGAACCGGATCCTCCAATGTCCACAAAGCTCTGTCCGAAGATCATACTCGAGGGGACACGTCTGACGCTCAAAACGGAGATCGCGTTTGCGCTCAACGAACACCCGAGAATTGTCGGTCCCCGCAAATATCGCTACCACTCGCCGTTGATTTCGTCGGAGTGGTGCGCCTTCACAAATTTCCCGTGGGGGAGAGGACTCATCAATTTTGAGCCCCGGGAAGAGGAACTGGCGATGGAGGCATACCGGACATGGCTGCGTCTGTTCGAGCTCTTGCGGTACTATTCATGGATCGTCGACCGATTTCACCTTTCCACGCAAGTGTATCAGTTGGCAGCGAACGGTCGCAGGTACGATTTTCGATGGCTCGAGGAGAGACTGTTACCGCTTGGGTTCCGGCATGTGTTCTGCTTTCGTCAGCCAGAGTCTTTTGCCGCTGCGCGGGAGGAACGGATGGAGGTTTCCGGCAATCCATCCGAGTACGACAACCTTGATGTTTTCATCCGTGAGCAGGAGAGGATGAGGGACCTCGTCGAGCGATCAATGCTTCCGCACCTCGTTCTGGACGTGTCGGATAACGACGTGACGGGAGCGACTGCTCGAATAGCAGATTGGATGACGACGAGCGGTGGATTGTACATGACAGAATCGTAAACGGTTGAATGTGAGCATTGACAGACATGGATAGACACTCGTTTGTTGCTTTTGATATCGGGGCGGAATCAGGCAGGACGATTCTCGGCACACTGGAGGAGAACCGGCTCGCCATTCAGCAGATTACCAGATTTCCCAATGAGATGAAGCCGATCGGAGGGCATCTTCATTGGGACATTGATGGTCTGTTCGGCAACCTGAAGGAAGGATTACGCGCTTGTTCCGGCCTTGGGGCCAAACCAAAAAGTATCGGCGTCGACACATGGGGTGTTGATTATGGCCTGCTTGGACAAGATGGTGCGTTTCTCGAACTCCCGTATACCTATAGGGATCATCGGACGAACGGGATGATGGAGAAGTTCTTCGAACGGGTGCCCCGCCGACGAATCTATGAATTGACCGGCATTCAATTCATGCAACTCAACACGTTGTTCCAGCTGTTCGCCGCTGCGCAGCAGAGCCCTCATATTGTCGAGAAAGCAGCCAGACTTCTCTTCATGCCGGACATTCTCAACTATCTCCTCACAGGAGAGACAAGAACCGAATTCACCTTCGCCACGACTTCCCAATTGCTTAATCCCCGGACCGGGAACTGGGAGCCCGAACTCTTCTCTGCTTTGCAGGTCCCAATATCTATCATGCAGGAAATCCTACAACCAGGTACAAATCTCGGTCAGTTGCGTGCACCGGTCGCGGAGGACGTGTGGCTCGGGGAGATTCCGGTCACTGCTGTTGCTTCACATGACACCGGGTCCGCCATCGCAGCGATCCCGGCGGAGGGAACAGAATGGGCGTACATCAGTTCGGGGACCTGGTCGTTGATGGGGGTTGAGATTCCTCGCCCGGTTATCACAGACGAAGCTCACGCTTCGAATTTTACGAACGAAGGGGGTGTCGGCGGGACATTCCGGTTCCTGAAGAACATCATGGGACTCTGGCTTCTCCAGCAATGCCGGAAGGAATGGTCGTCAGAGGTGCAGTATGACTACGAAGAAATGGTGAAACTAGCAATGCAGGCGGCTCCCTTCCGATCCCTGGTGGATCCGGATTACCCGGAATTCTTCAACCCTGTGAGTATGCCCGGCGCAATCCGGCAGTTCTGCCAGAAGACCAGCCAGCCGCTCCCCGCCACGCATGCCGATTATGCGCGCAGTATTCTGGAGAGTCTCGCCTTGAAATATCGAGCCACGCTTGACCAGATTCAGAGACTGACAGGGCAGAGAATCAAGCGGATCCATATCATCGGCGGGGGAGCGAAGAACAGCCTTCTGTGTCAATACGCCGCGAATGCGACCGGTGCTACCATTATTGCAGGACCCGTCGAGGCCACAGCAATCGGGAATATCATGGTTCAGGCGCTCGCGGCTGGTTGCGTCGGATCCCTGAAAGAGATACGAAGCATCGTGCGGCATTCATTTGAACCGGTCGCATACGAGCCGAAAGAAACCGGGATTTGGCAACAGGCGTACGAGCGGTACAAGGATCTTTCATCCACGAGTCACTAAGACCATGTCGAGGGACAATAAGAATGTCGAACGAAAGTAGCATCCGCAAGTCATATGACCTGGCCCGGGAGCGTTATGCGGCGCTGGGCGTCGATACCGAAGAAGTCATGAAAACCCTTTCGAAGATCTCGCTGTCGCTCCATTGCTGGCAGGGGGATGATGTCGGCGGATTTGAAAAGCCCTCCGCTTCTCTCTCGGGAGGGGGAATCCAGGTCACGGGCAATTATCCTGGCAAGGCTCGCTCAGTCGAGGAATTGCGGGCTGACCTCAAGGAGGCGTACAGCCTTATACCTGGCAGGCATCGTCTGAACCTTCACGCGATCTACGGGGAGTTTCAGGGAAAGCTCGTCGACAGAGACCAGATCGCGCCAGCGCATTTTGCAGGATGGATTGACTGGGCAAAACAGCAGGGGATCAAGCTAGATTTCAACGCCACATGTTTTTCACACCCGAAGTCGGATGACGGTTTCACTTTGAGTCACCCGAATAAGGGAATCCGCGATTTCTGGATCGAACATGCGAAGCGGTGTCGTGAAATCAGCGCAGTGATGGGGCGTGCTCTCCAGAGCCCGTGCATCCATAATCTCTGGATTCCTGACGGGAGCAAGGACCATCCGGTTGATCGCTTTGCATACCGGGCGTTTCTCTTGGATTCGCTCGACAAAGTCTTCGCCACATCGTATCCATCAAGTGAAATGAAGGATGCGGTCGAAAGCAAGCTGTTTGGCATCGGGAGTGAAGCGTTTGTCGTCGGGTCACACGAGTTCTACATGGGATACGCACTAACGCGGAAGAAGATGGTGTGCATCGACATGGGGCATTTCCATCCGACGGAATCTGTCGCAGACAAGATCTCATCGATGCTTCAGTTCTTTGACGAGCTGCTTCTCCACGTGAGCCGAGGTGTTCGATGGGACAGCGACCACGTCGTTATTTTGAACGACGATGTCCGCAGTCTCGCCGAGGAGATCGTCCGGTCAAATGCCCTGAACAGGGTGAACATCGCGCTCGATTTCTTCGATGGCAGCCTGAACAGAATCGGAGCCTGGGTCATCGGAACCCGGTCGACTCTCAAAGCGATTCTCGCTGCTTTGCTGGAACCCCGGGAGAAACTCCGTGCATTTGAACAGAAGGGGGATAACTTTGGTCGATTAGCACTGCTCGAAGAGACGCGCGTCCTGCCTCTCGGAGCGGTGTGGGACTATTACTGTTTGAACGCGGGCGTTCTGACAGGGGAGGAGTGGATCGCTGAAGTCCACCGTTACGAGCACACCGTTCTCAGCAAACGGGCCTGAGGGAGCAACCATGACACCACGTGAACGATGGCTGGCGATCTTCGCCGGCGAGAAACCCGATCGTGTGCCGACCGACTACTGGGCAACCGACGAGGTGACGGAACGACTCAAGAGGGAACTGCGGTGCAGCGATCTCGAGGGAGTCTACAACAAATTGAATATCGACGGCGTGACGCGCGTCGAGCCGCCCCGCACTTCGTTGCATCATCCCGACGACCGGGAAGCGGATATCTGGGGGCTTCGCAGGCGAACGATGGACTACGGGGCGGGTTCATACGAAGAGTTCGATACTCATCCGCTCGCCGGTGTCACGACAGTGGAGGAGATCCACGCGTACAAGTGGCCACGCGCAGCTGACCACGATTTCGATATGTTCAGCCAGATGATCCGCAGCGTCCCACGGCATCGTTTTGTGCGGTGTGGCGAGTATGAGCCGTTTCTTCTCTATTGTGCCATGAGGGGGCTGGAGCAAGGGCTGATGGACTTCCTGGAATACCCGGAAGTTCTCGAAGCGGCGCTCGATCACATCTTCCAGTATTATTATGAGCTGAACCAGAGGGCGTTTGAGATCGGTAAAGGGATCATCGATATCGCTTACCTGGCCGAAGATCTCGGCGGGCAGCGTGGTCTTCTCATGAGTCTCGACGACATCCGGAAATACATTCTCCCGAACCAGAAGAAAATGGCCGACTTGGCCCGCAGCTATGGAATCCGTGTCTTCTACCATACCGACGGTGATGTGAAGTCCGTTATCCCCGATCTCATCAGCGTCACTGGCATCGAGCTCCTCAATCCGATCCAGTGGCGGTGCCCGACAATGGAAAGGGAAGGATTGGTCCGTGACTTCGGAGACAAGATAATATTCCATGGAGCGATGGATAACCAGCAGACGCTTCCGTTTGGCACTGTCGGGGAAGTTCGTGCAGAGGTACTGGAGAATCTCCGGATCTTTGCCGGGGCGCGGTGGATATGTGCCCCCTGCCACAACTTGCAGCCCATCACGCCGACTGAGAATATCGTTGCGATGTATGAGACCATTCACGAGCACGAACGGCTCTAGAATGAAGAGCTCGCGACGCTGCTCGAAGCGATGTCCAGATGTGCCCCGCAGAGTCATCGCCGTCTGTTCTCATTGGAACCTGTAGCGTGAGAATCCCGCCCCCGACAAATCTTCGCTGTGAGTATCTGCACAACCCGCTGGGCGTCGATGTTGAACGCCCGCGGTTGTCCTGGGTCCTCGAGCATCCTGAACGTTCTCAGGCCCCTGCGTTCTTCAGGATCATCGTCTCTTCGTCAGGCGAGTTGGCCGCACGATGTGCAGGCGATCTGTGGGATAGCGGAAAGACGCCTTCTCCCGGCCCACCCTCGACCGATTATCGTGGAATCACATTGCGGTCTTTTCAACCCGTTTGGTGGCGCGTCCAATGGTGGGACAAGCTGGGGAACGAAAGCGAGTGGAGCAGGCTGGCCAGTTTCGAGACAGGGATTCTGGGTGGGGCAGATTGGAAGGCGCGTTGGATCAGCCGGAAGGATTTCAGGGAATTTCGTTCAAAGGGGAGCGTGCTGCTTGGAGAACCGCTGGGCGATTACGTCAATGCGTTTACCCTGTACCTGCGTCGTGAGTTCAAGCTCGCCAAATCAATAGTCCGGGCCACAGCGTTTGTGTGCGGACTCGGATACTACGAACTGAGAGTCAATGGCCGCAAGGTGGGGGATCACGTCCTCGACCCTGCGCAAACGGACTACAACAAAGCATCGCTCTACGCAACCTATGACCTCATCGATCTTCTTGCTGGCTCAGGTGTAACCCGCGAGTCGGGAAGCTTCGCTGTCGGCATTATGCTTGGCAATGGACGGCATATCAAAAACTATGGATACGGCCATCCCAAAGCGTTGATGCAGGTTTCAATCGTCTGGGAAGATGGGTCGAGAGAGGATCTCTGCACCGATTCAGCATGGAAGACCTCCTACGGACCATTGCAGGAAAACGGACTGTACTACGGGGAACGATACGACGCGAGGCTGGAAATGAGGGGGTGGGATGAAGTCGGCTACGATGACTCTTCGTGGGAGACCGCGGTGGAGGTTGATGCCCCATACCCTTCGTCACAATTGCTTCCTCCAATCCGTGTCGTGGAGCGCCTCGAACCGAAGCGCCACTATGTAGTTTCCGAAGGCATTCACGTTTATGATTTCGGTCAGAACTTCGCGGGCTGGGTCCGATTGTCGGTGCAAGGAACGCAGGGGACCGAGATCACCCTTCATCACGCCGAACTCCTGAACGAAGACGGGAGACTCAACATGTCGCCGAACCAGAACGCCGAGGCGACAGATGTCTATGTGCTAAGTGGAACGGGTGTTGAAACCTATGAACCGCGCTTTACTTATCACGGGTTTCGATACGTCAGTGTGTCCGGTTTTCCCGCGATGCCTTTGATCCTGCAGATCGAAGGCTGTGTGGTCCATTCAGATGTGGAACCCGTCGGAGAGTTCGCCTGCTCGAACAACCTGGTGAACCGGATCCATGAGAATATTGTCCGGGGCCAGAGTGCGAACCTGATGAGCATACCGACAGACTGCACGCAACGCGATGAACGGCAGGGTTGGTTGGGAGATGCGCACCTGGTTGCAGAAGAATCGATGTTCAATTTCGATATGGCCGCATTCTATGCCAAGTTTCTGAAAGACATCGAATGTGCTCAAAGGCAGGATGGGAGTCTTCCGGATGTCGTGCCCCCCTACTATCTCGGCCGCCTCTATCCGGCAGATCCTGCATGGGGTTCGGCTTACATCACAATTGCATGGTTCATGTATCAGTTCTATGGTGACACAGGCGTGCTTGCACGACATTTCGATTCCATGAAAAGATACATCGAATTCCTGCGGGCGAACTGCGACAATCACATCATCAAGAAATTGGGGAAATATGGCGATTGGTGCCCGCCAGGAAGCATCGCTCCGAAGAGGACTCCTGTTGAGCTGACCGCAACATGGTATTATTATCACGACACCCTGATGCTTTCAAGGATGGCCGCGGTGCTGCGCCGTGAAAACGATCTTCGGGAATTGGAGGAATTGTCGCTTCAAATCAAGGATGCCTTCAATGATCATTTCCTGAAGGATGGAGAGTACGAGGTCAACAGATTTGCCCCTGTGGATCGGAGTCCGGGACAAACATCGAACACGCTTCCTCTTTACCTTGATATGGTTCCTCGGGAGGACCGATCCCGGGTTCTCGAGCGGCTCCTGCACAGTGTCGTTTCAGACCAGGATTATCATCTCGATACGGGGATCCTGGGGACGCGATATGTGCTCGACGTGCTGACGGACAACGGATATGGTGATGTCGCATACAAAGTCGCGACTCAGAGGACATATCCCGGATGGGGATATATGGTCGAAGAAGGGGCGACGACGTTGTGGGAACGATGGGAGATGATCACGGGCGGAGGCATGAACTCTCATAACCATATCATGTTCGGAAGCGTGGACGCCTGGTTCTACCGGGTCATCGCGGGCCTTTCATGCCTTGGGGCGGGATGGAATCGAATCCGTTTCATGCCCCGCGTTTTCGAAGGGTTGGATCACGCCCATGCTTCGGTAAGAACCGTCCTCGGAAATGCGGCAATCTCGTGGCAGAGGACTGAGTCGAGTTTCTTACTGGACGTCAAGGTCCCGGTTGGTTCGATCGGAGAACTTCATGTTCCCTTGATGTGGGAGATGCAGCAAATTGCGGAAGATTCGAAAGTCCTGTGGCAGGCAGGAAGGCCGACCCTGACACGCGATGACAATATTCGTTTCCTCGAAACGAGAGAGAAGCACATTGTGTTTGAGGTGGGAAGTGGAGAGTTCCACGTGCGAGTGGAGTGGGTATCATCACCTCAATGAGTAAGAACTGCCGCGGTTGTGCACCCCCCGCGCGGTATTGGCGTATCATTTCGAACTACGGAGTCATCCCGATGAGTATCAAAGCGAAGCTCTCGACATTTGACGCCACGATGATTGTTGTCAGCCTGGTGATCGGGATTGGGATTTTCCGTACGCCGGCGATGGTCGCTTCTTCCTCCGGCACGACCTTCATTTTCTTCACTGCCTGGATACTGGGCGGCTTCATTAGCTTGCTCGGTGCCCTGACGTTTGCCGAGATCGGCTCAAGGTTTCCAAAGCCGGGGGCTTTCTACAAGGTGGTCGCTGAGAGCTACCACCCGTCTGTTGCATTCATGCTCAATTGGTCGAACGTCACAATCGTCAATGGTGCAGGAGGGGCAGGCGTCGCTCTCATCGGAGCTGAATACCTCATTCCGATTATCTTTCCCGAGAGCTGGCGTACTCCTGTTGTGACGCAATGGACGGCGGCCGGACTGGTGCTTTTCCTGCTCCTCATCAACTACATCGGCATCAAGACGGGTGCATGGGCGCAGAACATACTGACCGTGGTCAAGATCGGCATGATTCTTATGCTCGGATTCGTCGCCTTCTCGTTCGCCGGAACGAAGCCCCCTGAGCCTGTCCAAACCCTGACGCACGAACCGTTTTGGATGGCACTGGGGATCGGATTGATTTCTGTCTTTTACACCTACGGTGGGTATCAGTGTACGTTGAACTTTGGCGGGGATATCAAGCAGCCCGAACGGAACATGCCGCGGGCCATTTTTTTCGGTATCGCGATCATCATCGGATTATACCTTCTGATCAATCTGGCGTATGTCAGTGTCCTTGGAATACAGGGAGTTGCGGGAGCGAAGCTTGTTGCCGCAGAGGTGGCCAGGGTCTGCTTCGGCCAGTCGGCGTATCTTCTGGTCTCCATTGCGATCTTCCTGTCGGCACTCGGGTTTGTCAATGTGACCTTGATGCAGATTCCACGATCCTACTACGCAATGGCGCAGGATGGCGCCCTTCCTCCGATTTTTATGAAGGTGAATCCGAGGACCCAGACCCAGGAATTTACGCTCCTGTTTTTCGGCGGGACGATTCTTGTCTCCATCGTGTTTCTGGGAACCTTCGAGCGGCTGGTGAACTACGTGATGATTTTCGATACGTTGAACAATGCCCTGGTCGCTTCAACGATCTTCGTGCTCCGGCGCCGCGGCATCACGTCTCCAAATGGCGCAGCATATAAGGTCCCATTCTATCCCTTCCTGCCGGGGTTCTTTGTCCTCTTCCTGCTTTTTATCACAGGTAACATCATCGCAACGCAGCCGGAATCGCTCCTGATTGGTGGATGCATTCTCCTCGCCGGCTATCCCGTCTTTCTTCTTCTGCGGAAGCTCTCACACAGGCCGGGAAAGACTGTTTCTGCTTCCTCGGTCGATGATAAGCGGGAGTAGCCTCAAACTCAGGCCGCAGGAGGAGCCTCAGCACAGTGCTTGCGGCTTCGCCGATGTCTCACTTGTGCCTCCGAATTTCATTATTAGTCAATAATGATTACTTTTGTGAGGCAATCATTCACAATCTCCAGTCCAAGGCCCAATGCCTGACAATGTTCGCATAACCCTGCTGCCGCTCGGTCACGAAATCACAGTCCAGAAAGGCACTCCGCTGCGAGATGTTCTGTTCCCGTATGGTGTCGAATTTCCATGCGGAGGCAATGCCATCTGTGAGGGGTGCAAGGTCAAAGTCGTTTCCGGTAACCTTCCTCTCACACAAGAGCAGGAGAACATGCTCTCCGTGAAGGAGGCGAAGGAAGGATGGCGCCTCGCCTGCAGATGCAAAGCCGATGAAGACATGACTCTCGAACTTGCCCAGTGGGAAGCGAGAATCCTGGCTGACGAAAGCCGTTTCGATTTCAAGCCGCGGGATGGTTTCGGCATTGCAGTTGACTTGGGAACGACAACACTGGCAGCTCAGCTGCTCGACCTGAAGAGCGGGAATGTCATCGGTGTCGAAACAGGGCTCAACGATCAGGGGCGGTATGGGGCGGATGTGATGACCAGAGTATTCTTCGCCGTGACCGAAAAAGGTCAGCCCGATCTTGAACTGGCTATCCGGAAGCAGCTTGGAGGAATGATCGAAAAGCTCGTCGCGTCTTCCAAGGTTGACCCGGGCCGGGTTCTGGACGTGGCGATCGTCGGGAACACAGTGATGCATCACCTCTTCAGCGGCCTCGACGTGGGACCTCTTTCCCAATACCCATTTGAATCCCCGACGATCGGATTTCAAGTTTTCGAATCGTCTCAGCTTGGCTGGAATGTCATCCCGAACGCGACCGTAAGATTTCTTCCCTGCCTTGGCAGCTTCGTGGGAAGTGACATCCTCGCGGGAATTCTGGCGACAAACCTGCACAAAAGCGATTCGCTCGTCGGACTGATCGATTTGGGCACGAACGGCGAAATCGTCATCGGAAACCGCGATAAGTTTCTCTTCTGTTCGACGGCCGCCGGTCCGGCGTTTGAAGGCTCGTGCATTTCAATGGGGATGCGCGCAACCACGGGGGCGATCGTGCAGGTGTTCGGGTCGGACGGGAAACCCCATTGTCGTGTACTCGGCAATGTGGAACCACGAGGGATTTGCGGGAGCGGCCTGGTGGATGCGGTCGCGGTCGGACTTTCGACGCAGCGCATACGTGAAGACGGTAAAGTGCTCGAAGAATCCGGGGTGTATTCTCTTTGTCCTCCTGTCAATCTCACTCAGGGGGACATCCGGGAGCTGCAGGTCGCAAAAGCGGCAATAGCGGCAGGGATTCAGATTCTCGCAAAAGATCTGGGGGCAACTGTAGCGGATATTTCGAAAGTCTATCTTGCGGGGGCTTTCGGCAATTACATTGATCGGTCGAACGCATACCGCATAGGCTTGCTTCCTGTCCAGCCTGAGAAAATCCAGCCGGCAGGAAATACGGCATTGCTTGGGGCGAAGCTGGCACTCTTCCATTCCGATCCCAATATCTATGCGACAATCAAGAATCTCGGGCAGCATGTCGCGTTGAATCTGGACGAACAGTTCCAGGATATTTTCATCAATGAGATGGGCTTTCCGGAGGTTCCGCCCGTATCGTCGGTTGTCCGCAATGATTGAGGATCACGAAGGATGAATCAAACCATCGCACCAGATGCCCCTCATCGTCGCTCCCCATTTCACTTCCTCTCCCGATTTCTTGAGCGTGCGGGAAGCCTGACAGTATTCTCCGCCCGGTTCTTTCCTGCCGTCGTCCTCCCTCCGTATGAACTGGGCGAAGTTGGTCGTCACCTCGATGAGCTAGGCTCGCGTTCGCTCCCGCTCGCCGGAATCACCGGATTCATCGTCGGTCTCATCATCGCCATGCAGACGCGTCCGACACTGTTCAGGTTTGGGGCAGATTCTTTCCTGCCTGCGATGGTCGCCATTTCGTTCGTGCGCGAGCTCGGGCCGGTCATCACGGCGCTGATAGTTGCCGGGCGGGTGAGCTCCGGAATCGGGGCTGAGCTTGGCTCTATGCGCGTTACCGAACAGATCGACGCGATGGAGGTTTCGGGAATTGACCCGTACAAGTATCTTGTGGTCACGCGCGTGCTCGCCTGCATCATCCTGCAACCCCTGTTGACGGCGATAGTGAATTCGGTCGGGCTCTTTGGCGCATACGTCGCTGTCGCCATCGAGTCCAGCATGTCGTGGCGTCTCTACTGGGACAGCGTCATACAGTCTCTTTCCTTCGCAGACGTGATTCCCGGATTGGCCAAGACCGCGATATTCGGGTTCATCATTGGAATCGTGGGTTGTCATCAGGGATATCATGCAGAGGGGGGGACGGTGGGCGTCGGGAAGGCAGCGACGACCGCGGTCGTGCTATCGTCGATGTTGATTATCTTCGTCGACATGATCCTCGTCAAACTCACGGTGATGCTGTGGCCCTGATTGAAATCCGTGATCTTTCGAAATCATTTGAAGAGAACCGGGTCCTCCGCGCCATGAACCTCGACGTCGAGAAAGGCTCGACAGTCGTGATACTCGGTAAGAGTGGTACGGGAAAGAGCGTCCTCTTGAAGATCCTAGTGGGACTGATTACTCCGGATTCTGGCAGCGTGCACATCGACGGTAGAGAAGTGGTTGGGATGAAACGCAAGGAACTGATCGGTTTGCGCAAATCCATGGGGTACCTGTTCCAGAGTGCAGCGTTGTATGATTCGATGAGCGTTCGGGACAATCTCGCATTTCCTCTGGTACGGCAGGAAGATCTCGATGGCGAGGAACTCGAGGCGAGGATCGTCAGTCAGCTTCGGCTGGTGGGCCTGGTCGACGCCATCCACAAGATGCCCGCGGAGCTTTCCGGAGGCATGAAGAAACGCATTGGTCTGGCCCGCGCCCTCATCACCAATCCGGTGATCATGTTGTATGACGAGCCAACGACGGGGCTGGATCCGATCACATCTCGGGAGATTAGTTACTTGATGAAGAGCCTCCAGGAACGTTACCAGCCGACGTCGATAGCTGTGACTCATGACATGCAATGCGCCAGAATTATTGCCGACGCAGCTGCCATTCTCCACGATGGGACACTGGACCAACGAGGGACCTTGGCCTCCCTCGAACGATCGGAGAACCCAACGGTAAAAAGCTTCTTTGCTACGGAATAGGGGGTGCGTATGAGTAAAAGGAGTTCGTTGATTCGAGTAGGGATATTTGTTCTGCTTGGCGGAGCCGCTGTCGTGGTGGCGATTTTCCTGGTAGGCAAAGAGGAGGGGCTGTTTCGCGAGAGCTTCCGTGTGAGCTCCTACTTCAACACGATTGAAGGCCTCCGTACCGGCGCTTCCGTCCGGTTGTCTGGTGTGGATATTGGAATCGTTGACAAGATCATCATTGCCCCTCAGAACAACAAGGTTCGGATCGATCTCAAGCTTCGCACAAACTCGAAGAGTTTCATCAAGAAGGACTCATACGCGACGATCGAACAGGAAGGGCTTGTGGGGAGCAAGTATGTCTCGCTCACTGTGGGAAGCTCGTCCTCTGAAGCGGTGAGCGACGGGGACATTCTGCTGAGCAAGGAACCGTTCCGTCTTTCGGTCATCATCGAAGACATGCAGGGAATGATCGCGAATACCCGTGCTGCCACGGCCGAGTTCACGAAGATCCTGGCCGCCGTCAATGCCGGGCATGGAACAATGGGCAAGCTCATTACAGATGAAGATGTCTATCAGGCGTTGAAGCGTGCAACCGCCCAGGCAGACACAAGCCTTCGGAAGACGGCAGAAGAATTCGCGAATATTCCGAAGTTCATCAGCGGGGTGAGTGAGAACTTGTATGGAGTGACGAAAAATGTGGAGAAGCTTCTCTTCGATGTTGACTCGACGGTGGTCAATGTGAGGGATATCGTCGGAAAGATCAACCGGGGTCAGGGAACGCTGGGAGCACTTGTCGTCGAGCGGGACATCTACGACAGTCTCATGGTCATCGTCCGGAAAGGAATTGCGATGGCGGAAGCGGCGAGGGATGGTGCGGACAGATTTGACGAGAACATGGAAGCGTTGCGCCATAACTGGTTCTTCAAGGGGTACTTTGAGGACAGAGGCTATTGGGACAAGGCAGAATACGAGAAGGAACTCGATGTGAAAATCGGAAATTTACGAAAGATCGAAGAACAACTCAGCAAACAATCGGAAGAATTGAAGGCTCGGGAAGAACGGCTCCGGAAACGAGAAGAGGCGCTCCCGAAGAAGCAATAGGGATCATCGTGAATCGTCTTAACAGAATCTTTTAGCGAGGAACAATGGCAGAGAGCGACAAGAGTGGTGTTGGTGTAGATATCATGGCGGGGCTTTCGTGTCCGATTCCGATATCGGATTACCCTCAGGTGTTGCTTGCCCACGGGGGTGGGGGCAAACTTAGCCAGCAGATCATACAGAAGATGATTTTGCCTCAGTTCAGGAATGAACTCCTTGAACCGCTTCATGATGGGGCAGTATTTTCGCTGAACGGAGCACGTGTCGCGTTTTCCACGGATTCATATGTCATCAATCCGATCTTCTTTCCCGGAGGAGATATCGGGGAACTTGCCGTGAACGGAACCGTCAACGACCTCGCTATGTGCGGTGCCCGGCCGATGTATTTGTCAGCGGCGTTCATCATCGAGGAGGGATTTCCGATGGATGACCTCTGGAAGATCATTCTCTCGATGCAGGCCGCTGCTGCCAGAGCAGGAGTTCAGCTCGTGACTGGTGATACCAAGGTTGTCGATCGGGGGAAGGGGGACAAGATTTTCATCAACACGTCGGGAGTGGGAATCGTCGATCCGGGCATTCAGGTCGGATCCAGGAATGCGAAAGTCGGAGATGTCATCATCGTCAGCGGTCCGATTGCTGTTCACGGCATCGCCATCATGTCGGTGCGAGAAGGCTTGGAGTTTGGAACGAACTTGCAGAGCGATACTGCTGCCTTGAATCACCTTGTCAAGGCGATGTTGGAATGCAGCAGAGAAATACATGTACTTCGGGATCCTACGCGGGGCGGCGTCGCAAGTTCGTTGAACGAGATTGCAGAGTCGTCCAATGTTGGCATCAAAATAGATGAAGAAAAGATCCCGATCTCGGAACAAGTTCGCGGAGCGTGCGAAATCCTCGGTCTGGATCCTCTCTATGTGGCCAATGAAGGAAAGCTTCTTGCGTTCGTTTCCCGGGAGGCTGCCGAATCGGTGCTCTCAGCAATGAGAAACCACCCGCTCGGGAAGGATTCAGCCATCATTGGTGAAGTGGTGAATGAACACAATGGAACCGTGATCATGAAAACGACCATCGGAGGCTCTCGTGTGGTCGACATGTTATCCGGAGAGCAACTTCCGAGGATTTGCTGACATCAAGAAGCGTTGAGTAGTTCAGCATGCAATGTTGAATAATTCATCCACACATTAGCACTTTGCCTGACAACAACTTAGCCAACTCCGCGCATTTGCGTGTGTCATTCTGTTGCAATAGTCATCATACCTGCCTGTTCAATCTTCACCACTCTCAGAATACCTTCCTAACGCATTGTCGTTCCATCGGTTGCGCTTGTCGCCTCTGGGAATCTTTGTCTGTCAGTGGCACGGAATTTCCATACTCATTCTGTTAAGTGTTCCCACGCGGCTCCTGACCATTCCCAATAACCTTTGCCGCCAAAGAACTTTCACGACGTTAACAGATCAAGAGAAAAGGGACCTTTCCTTGAAATCAGACGACAACAAGAGCTTGCACCCAAGGCGGACATTTCTAAAGACCGCTCTGCTCACCACGGCAGCAGCCGCCGCGCCGGAAATTGCTCACGGTGGCCCTTCCAGGATTCCCCCGGCAGACAGGATGGGAGTGCTGGTCGACCTTACAGCATGTGTGGGTTGCCGAAGCTGTGAGTCCGCCTGCAAAAAAGCGCATGGCCTCCTGAAGGAATCGGACAGCCTTGTTCCGTCCGGTATTCAGAGTTCAGAACGACGTCGGCCAAGTGCACAGGCGCTGACTGTCGTCAATGAATACAGGAGCTCAAAGGAATCTTCACCGACGACATTTGTAAAAGTCCAGTGTATGCACTGCGACTATCCTTCTTGCGAGTCGGCCTGCATCGTTGGCGCAATTACGAAGAAGGAGGGGGGAGAAGTGCTCTGGGATGGTGACAAGTGCATTGGTTGCCGCTATTGCATGGTGGCTTGCCCATTTCAGATCCCAGCCTTCCAGTTTGACGCTGCACTGAAACCTGATATCGTAAAGTGTGACTTCTGTTTCCAGCGCAGGAAAGAGGGAGGAGTACCGGCATGTGTCGAAATATGCCCGATGGAAGTACTCACGTATGGACGACGATCGACGCTGCTCGAAATTGCCAGGAAGAAAATAGAGAATTACCCAGAGCGATACATAAACCACATCTACGGTGAGCTTGAAGCCGGCGGCACCTCCTGGATGTACATCGCGAAAGCTGATTTCAAAGAGCTGCAATTCCCGGATCTTAACAAGGACCCGATGCCCGGGACAAGCGAATCCATTCAGCATGGTATCTTCGCGTATTTCGTGCCTCCAATTTCACTGTATGCACTTCTGGGAGGACTCATGTGGATTACGAAAAACCGCAGCACATCCGAAGAGGAAAAGGGCGAATGAATGCACATACTGCATCACAACCGTTAAAAAAGAATTTCCTTACACCCGGAGTTATGGTCCTGATCGTTCTGGCCCTGAATGGACTTGCATTCGTATTCGCGAGGCTTGTGTTTGGCCTTGGATCGGTGACGAACCTCAATGATCAGTATCCATGGGGCTTGTGGATTGGCGTGGATGTGGCCGCCGGTGTAGCGTTGGCTGCGGGAGGATTCACCTCGGCCGCGCTGGGGCATGTCATGCACAAGGAGGATTATCACTCCATCGTGCGCCCGGCGCTGTTGACCGCAATGCTCGGATATACGTTTGTGGCATTCGGCGTCGTGATTGACATCGGCCGCTGGTACTACATCTGGCATCCGATGATCATGTGGAACGGGAATTCACCGCTCTTCGAGGTTGGCATGTGCGTGATGATCTACGTGACGGTCCTCTACGTCGAGTTCCTTCCACTGGTCACCGAACGCTTTATGGGGCGCGTGCACCTCAAGGGAATTCTCTCGTTTCTGAATCGCCCGTTGGAGCGTATACTCAGCTTTTTGGATCGCGCACTTGGAAAGACCATGTTCCTGTTTATCATCGCTGGAATTGTGCTCTCCACGCTTCATCAATCTTCGCTCGGCACATTGATGATTATTGCCGGCCCGAAGATGCATCCGCTCTGGCAAACTCCCGTTCTGCCTCTCCTGTTCCTTCTCTCGGCGGTCGCTGTGGGCTTTCCAATGGTGATTTTTGAATCGCTGCTCGCATCGAGGTCATTTGGGCTGAAACCCGAGATGGATGTTCTGTCGAAGCTGGGCAGAATGATCGCCCCGTTACTTGGGATTTATTTGGCGTTCAAGATCGGCGACATGGTTATCCGTGAGACGTTTGTGTACTTGGTGAAACCGACGACCGCCAGCATCATGTTCCTTATCGAAGTTATCGTCGGTGTCGTCATCCCGCTCCGGATGTTTCTTTCCCGCACCGTGCTCAAGTCACCGTTGTGGCTCTTTGTTGCCTCATCCCTGGTGATTCTTGGTGTGGTCTTGAATCGGATCAATACCTTCATCGTAGCATATACGCCGCCGTATGCGGTCGGATCTTATTTCCCCTCGATTGGCGAGATTTCTGTGACAATCGGATTCGCGTCGTTGCTCGTTCTTGTCTATCGGGCGGCGGTTCTTATCTTCCCGGTTGTCAGCGTGCATAAAGAGGCTGCCACTCCTATCAGCAAATACTCTATCCGCGGGAGCGTGAAATGAAACGGGTTATTCAATGTGCGGCAAGTCTGGTTATCGTTCTCATCGTGATTCACCACTCGCTCAATGCGCAGTCGGCAGCTTCGCGCGGCACAGGCTGCAAGGAATGTCACGAGTGTGAGATCCCAACGAAGCTCAATCCTTGCCTCAAGGTATGTCCGCGCGGTCATATGATCACGGTGCACAATTCTGCTGATGCTGGACCGGTTGATATCACCCTGAATCGCGTTGAGGGGGGTCCCGATGTCTATGAGCCTGTCAAATTCGCTCACCGCGCCCACGCAAAAATGGCGGATATGTCGGGCGGATGCGCTCAGTGCCATCATTACAACCTAACGGGTGCCGTGCTTGCATGCAGGACGTGCCATGCGGTGGGCGCACAGTCGAAAAACGCAGATCTCTCAAAACCCGGGCTCAAGGGGGCCTATCACCGGCAGTGCGTCAATTGCCATCGCGAAAGCGGAGTGGACACGAAATGTGATGGATTGTGTCACCATGCGAAATCTTCCACCCGTCTCAATCGCCCCGCTATCACCGAAGCAAAAGAAAATGTCAAGGTGGTGAGACCCGACCGGCTCGTCTACGAAACCAGCAACGTCAATGCCAAAACCGTGACGTTCTTCCACAACGACCACGCGGACAGGTTTGGCCTGGCATGTTCGTCTTGCCATGCAAACGAACCATGCTCGAAGTGCCACAAACCCGGGGGAGCGGCGGCGAAACCAATTGAGCACCTTCGGGGGGGGCACGATCGATGTTCGGCATGTCATTCGGTGACCGAGAATTGCGGCACATGTCACGACAAACAGCCGATCGCGCGATTCGACCATGCCCGGAAGACCCGGTTCGACCTCGGTCGTTTTCACTCGGCCCTCGCGTGCACGCGTTGCCACAAAGAACAGGGCAAGTACAAGAATCTTTCCGTCACGTGCACGGCTTGTCACGCGGGATGGAAGCCCGGATCGTTCGACCACGCATTCACAGGAATTAAACTGAGTGAGGCTCACGCTTCGCTTGATTGTGAAACCTGCCATCTCGAGTCGAACTTTGCGCAGAAACCGGCATGCAACGCATGTCATGACGACAAGAGCTATCCGGCAGCACTTCCCGGGGTTCGTGCCCAACGTGTCAAAGCAGTCAAGAAATAGGAGAGACGCCGTAGAGGTTAATGCATATGCTCAGTCAGCTCGCACGAAAGATCGGCTTTAAGCTCATTGTGGTCGTCGGTGTGACGACGTTTGTCACGATGGGGATTTATGCGTACATCACGATCCGCACGCAACGGGCAGATCTCCTCGCGGAAGTGGAACGACACGCGATGCAGCTGAGCGAGACCGTCAGAAACAGCACGCGGTACGACATGCTTCTCAACCAGCGCGAACGTATCCACATCATCATCAATGACATAGGCACTGACCCGGCCATTAACGAAGTCCGCGTGCTTAACAAGGAAGGAAAAATCATCTATTCATCCAGGCAGGAGAGCATCGGCAGGATGGTTGACAAACAGGCAGAGAGCTGCTACGCGTGCCATGCCGCTGACCGACCGCTTGAACGGCTCTCCAGTTCGCAGCGGACCAGGGTGTTTCGGATTCACCCCGATTCAGCGAGGGCGCTCGGAATCATCAGCCCGATTTACACCGAACGATCGTGCTGGGACGCGGATTGTCACGCGCATTCAAAACAGCAGCAGGTGCTTGGGGTACTGGATGTGACTCTCTCATTGGCCGACGCTGACGACCGGATTCGGGCGAGCGCATTTCAGGTGGGGATGTTTGCCATCAGCGCAATTCTGGCCGCAAGCCTTATCATTGGATATTTCGTGAACAAGTGGGTCGGCCTGCCCGTGGGAGCGTTGCTGAATGCCACGAAACAGGTCGGCGGCGGGAATCTCAATTACACCGTGCCGGATCTCGGCAAAGATGACATCGGCATGCTGGCACAATCGTTCAACACAATGACGATGAAGCTCTCTGAAGCCAGGCTGCAGCTGTTCCAATCGGACAAGATGGCTTCACTTGGCCGTTTAGCGGCAGGTGTCGCGCATGAAATCAACAACCCGTTGACCGGCGTTCTCACATACGGGAGCTTCCTGTTGAAGAGGACTCAGAATCACCCGGAATTCCAGGAAGACCTCAAAGTCGTAGTGCGCGAAACCATCCGGTGCAGGGAGATTGTGAAGAGCCTCCTTGATTTCGCCCGGCAATCGATTCCGAAAAAGACTGCCAGCGACCTGAGTGAAATCATCGACCGCGCCATCGCGGTTGTCGAACATCAGGTCAGCACCAGGGGAGTGAAGATCATCAGATCTCTCGAGCCGCACCTGCCGAAAATGACGGTTGATCCGAATCAGATGCAGCAGGTGTTTGTGAATCTCATCGTGAATGCTGCCGATGCAATCGAGGGAGAGGGGGGGACTGTGACTGTTTCCACAAAACTGTTGCAGCTTGCTCCGCAGGGAGTTGCACAGATTAAGTCGGCGTGTTGCCCGAAAGGTCACAATCTGATCACGAATGAGTTCAAGATCGAAGGGTTGCCGGCCATTCGAGTAAAAGTGAGAAACAACGGAGATGAGGGTTTCATCATGCTCGATCCGGTCTATGGCCGGAATCGGAACCATTTCGATCTGGACGTAAAGGGATCGACTGCGGTGGAGATTGTCTGTCCCGACTGCGGGATCTCTCTTCTGGAAGAACAAGGCGCGTGCGAGTCATGCGGAAGCCGCTTATTGTCATTCGTCGTACCTTCGCATGGTATATTTGAGGCATGCGTTAGCAAGGACTGCGGCTGGCAGCGATGGACCGCGGTGGACCTGGGAGGGAAGCGGGAATATGTTGAGTTGATTGTCTCGGATACCGGAGTAGGCATCTCGAAGGAGAATATTGCGAAGATCTTCGAGCCATTCTTTACTACCAAAGGTCAGAAGGGGACCGGGCTCGGGCTTGCAGTGATCTGGGGTATTATCGACAACCACGACGGCACAATATCAGTCGAGAGCCAGCTTGGAAAAGGGACAACATTTACAATCAGGCTTCCGTTGCAACGCCAACCTGCTCAAGGATAGCGGACCAAAGATCATGAATTGTCAAAACAAAGGATTGATACCGTGAGCAAAGCAGTTGACATCCTGGTTATCGATGATGAACAGGTGGTGAGGGAGGGAGTGTGTCGCGTGTGCGAGGCTTCGGGACTGAGCGTTGATTCAGCGGGCGATGCCGCCTCGGGGTTGGAACGACTGCAAAAGAGTTTGTTTCGCCTGGTCTTGTGTGATATCATGCTGCCCGAACTCGACGGCTTTCATATCATGCGCGCGATGAAAAAGGCCGGTATCCAGACTCCGCTGATCATGATAACCGGATGCTCAACGCTTCAGAACGCTGTCACTGCACTCAAAGAAGGGGCCGTCGACTTCATATCAAAGCCCTTTACTGTGGATGAATTGGAAAGCGGAATTCAGCGCGGTTTGCGGTTTCAGAAATTGCTCTCCGCAACATCGCCCTCGGTCTCCTATGAAAAGAGAGGGTTTGCTCTTAGCCGTCCATGTCCCGCCGAGTTCCATCGCCTGGGCAATCTGAGTTGGGTGTATATCGAAAAGGACGGAACCGGGCGAATGGGTGTAACCGATATGTTCCTGAAGACCGTCTCAACGGTGAAGGCGCTGGCTCTTTTTGAGATGAATCACGAGTTGGCTCAGGCCGCGCCGTGCGCGACTCTCACATCCACGGATGGTCTATTGCACGACGTTCTATGTCCGTTGAGCGGAGGAATCGTCAGGCGAAACGAGCAGCTTCTCTCTCATCCCGAATTGCTTGAGCAGGATCCATATGTGTCCGGGTGGCTATATCAAATTGTCCCATCAAATCTCGCATTCGAATTGAATCATCTGATACCGTGTAGTCAAGACTATGTAATCTGAAATCAACCGTAGGAATAATTTCCCGGCCGGGCAATCCTAGCCCGATCGCAGTGATAGAAGGAGGACGTTCATGGCACTGTTCATTGTGGCTGTTATCGTTTTTGTGCTGGCAGATCTTGCCATCCGTGCAATAGTCAAGAAGCGAAACGAGACGAAGCTCAGGGAAGACAGGGAGGTGGCCCTCGCTGAGAGTCTGAGGCTCGATTTCAGCCGTGAAGCAAAAACGCTGAAGCGCGCTGAAGTCCAAAATCCGAAAGCCCGGATTCTCTGTGTGGACGACGAGCAGGTCATTCTCGACAGTTTTCGAAAGATCCTTGTTCTGGACGGTTATTCGGTGGACACCGTCGAAGAGGGCGTGGAAGCTCTCGGTCTCATTCAGCAGCATCACTACGACTTCCTGTTCACGGACCTGAAAATGCCATCGATGAGCGGCGAAGACGTTGCGAAGTCGGCCAAGCACTACCGGCCGGACATTGACGTCATCGTCATCACCGGGTATGCAACGGTCGAATCTGCCGTGGAGTGCATGAAACACGGGGTCATGGATTACATCCAGAAGCCGTTCACAGACACTGAACTAACCGAGATGGTCAGGAAATTCCTGTATCGGCGTCAGGAGAGGATTGAGAAGGAGCTCAAGCCCAGGGTGCACATCAGTCACTTCTCGGAACTCAGCCATTTCCCGGCTGCCGAGTTCGTGATCCCTGGCGGGGCGTTCATTTCCGAGGGTCACTGCTGGGTGACGTTGGAAGCTGAAGGGACTGTGAAGGTTGGCATGGACGATTTTGCGAAGAAATTACTCGGCAAGATCGACGACATCGAATATCCGAATCTTGGCATGAAGGTGAAAGCAGGCCAATCCCTGTTCTCCATACGGCTTGGGAAAAGGACCACGGCATTTGAATCGCCCGTCAGCGGGCAGGTCACGAAGATCAACAAGTACCTGGTGGAGAATCTGGGATCTCTGGACGCCACACCATACGGCCAGAATTGGATCTGCACCATTGATGCAGATGACTTCGACGGTGAGCTCAAGAATCTCAAGATCGGCAAGTCCGCAGTGAGCTTCTACCAAACGGAGATCGATCGTTTCCTGGTGTCCGTCAAGGAATTTCAGCCTGCAGGCGCGAATGCGGAAGAACCGGCTCGCGAATCGCTGCACGTGGGACAAATGGAGACTCTCGGAGACGGTGAATGGAACCAGGTAGCGAAGAAGTTTTTCAGACGCCAGATGTCCGCGTGATTGCGGCTGTGGCCCAATCGCGTAGCGTGCGACCCTAGGACCGGGGGCATCACCGGGATGCTCTGTGCCGCTGGTGTTCATCCGGCATCGAGGGCTGCCAAACAGGCGCGAACAATTTTGTTCTCCAATGAGCGTCAGTAGGAGGATTCAAGATGGAATCAGAAGAACAGAAATTGTTTCATGTAATTCCTCCAGAGGAATCAAAGTGCGTGTGGATGACTGCAGGGATTCTCTCGTATCAACTCTGCGACAGGAAGTTTGAGTGCGAAGAATGCCCGCTCGATATCGCTCTTCGCCAGCGGTTCACACAGCACCAGCCTGCGGTCAAACGGGAAAGGCCGGCGACACCTGCGCGAACGGCTGATGAGTCGCGCGTAGGCGTGCTCTTCGGTCGGAAGCATCTGTGGATGAAGCGAAAAGGGGACAACAGCATGCGCTTGGGGATAGAGCCAGGAATGGCTTCAGTGCTGGTTTCTCCGATGGCAATCGTGCTCCCTGCCCTCGGTGCACAGATTGCGCGCAACAAGGCCTGCTCGTGGATTGTGCTCGGAGGTGGCACGCTGCCGATGATGTCACCGATTACCGGACACGTAACCGCGACAAACAGCATGCTCGCAGAACACCCTCACGCTGTATGTGCGTCACCGCTTGACGAAGGCTGGTTGTTTGAACTCTCCGTAAATGCGGCTGATGTCGATGATGCTGATGTGCTTGCCACGGCCGACGTGGCACGCATCTACTCTGAGGATGAACGACCTCTCAAACACTATCTCTCGACCGACCCCGGGAAGGCGGAGTCGGGGAACTATCAGAGTCAGACAGAGCATGGTCGGGCGATCGAGCGCCTTTCAGAAAAGCTTGGACCGACTGAGTATCTCAAGCTCCTCCGAGATATTTACACGTAACATCCCCCGATGCCAGCGCTGCGGGGGCACAATGGCCTTGGAGTCATTTCTTATGCGTGGCAAGGTAACTCTCCTCTGCTTCCCAAGTTTGCATTCCTGAAATTGGCATTTGGGTAATTGTTGTGTTTTTAAGCACTCTTCTTTGGCATAGTTTCTGCCGTCTTTACAGTGGTGAAATGAAGCTATGCGCTGGTTTGACACACTCAAAGGCCGCCTACTGCTAGGATCCTTCCTCCTCCTGATTCTTTTTGGGATCTACTCCTATTTCTCTGTTCGTTTCTACACCGATCAAATGATGTCCCAGGTGCTCACGAGCGCAAACCGCATCAGCGATGCGATCAAAAGCTCCACGCACTTCAGCATGCTTCTGAACCGCAAGGGGGACGTGTACGAGATCATCAACGCTTTGGGGAAGCAACCCGGTATCAACGGGATCAGGATATACAACAAACGTGGAGCCATTACTTTCTCAACTCAAAAAGCGGAACAGGGAGAGGTCGTCGATCTCAAAGCGGAGGCTTGTTACGGTTGTCACGATGCCAAACGGCCCCTCGAGGCCGTCCCGGCCAGGAGCCGAACAAGAATCTATGTCGGTCAGGACGGAAAAAGAGTGCTGGGCCTCATTAATCCGATACACAATGAGGAACAATGCTCGAACGCCGGCTGTCACTCCCACCCAACTGAGCAGACCATCCTTGGAGTACTTGATGTCAGAATGTCGTTAGGATCGGTGGACGAAGCTATCGCCAGCTCACAGCTTCAAATCATCATTGTGGCAGTGTTCCTTCTTCTCGTGGTGGGGAGCGCGTCTGTGTATGTTGTATCAACGACGATTCTCAGTCCGGTCGCGAATCTGGTGGCTGCGACGAAGGAAGTATCATCAGGTAACCTCAACTATGAAATTGCGATACGCAGAAACGATGAGATTGCGGAACTTGCGCGGTCGTTCAATTCGATGACACGATCGCTTCAACGGTCTGAACATGAAAACCACGAGTGGTCCGCGACACTCGAACAGCGCGTCCGCGAAAAGACCGCGGAGTTGCAAAAGGTGCATCAGCAGATCCTGCAGATCGAAAAGATGACTTCCCTCGGTAAGCTCGCGGCAACCGTCGCTCACGAGTTGAACAATCCTCTGGAAGGCATACTCACGTATTCCAAATTGATCGGACGCCGCCTGAAGAAGGCCGGGAATCAGTCTCCCGAGGTTGAGCAGACAATTGAGGACATCGACCTGATCCAGCGCGAGACAGAGCGTTGCGGCAACATCGTGAAGAACCTGCTTGTCTTTTCGAAAAAACAGGTGACGGAGTATGCCCTGATACCGGTCGGGCAAATTGTTGAAAAGGCTGAACAAATTCTGCGTCATCATTTCGAGATATCGAAGGTCCGATTCGTGGCGAGCGTGCCGCCCGCCCAGCCGTCGCTATTCTGTAACGAGAACCAGATCCAACAAGCTCTTGTCGCCCTCTTTGTCAATGCAGTCGAGGCAATGCCGGGGGGCGGCACACTCACAGTGCAGGTCGTCCAGGATCCACGCAGCGGTGAGCTCAATATTCTCGTGAAGGACTCGGGTGTGGGGATTTCTCCGGAGGACCTTCCGCGCCTTTTTGAGCCTTTTTTCACGACGAAGAAAAATGGTCAGGGAGTGGGACTTGGTTTGTCGGTAGTCTACGGAATTGTGGAGCGGCATGGCGGAACCATCGCCGTCGAGTCCGTTGTCGGCAACGGGACAACGTTCCGCATGAAGTTTCCCAAGACCGGAACCGGAGGGGAGCGAAGTAATTTCTCTGCGGGACCAAGTAAGGCAGGGCAATCATCAGAAATTTGAACAAGACGGAATGAGGAATAGAATGAACGCAAATCCATCGATACTTATTATTGATGATGAGCAAGCCGTCCGAGACTCGTTATCGAAATGGTTCAGAGAAGACGGATTCACCGTGGGAACTGCCGGAGGGGCGCCGGAAGCCCTGAATCAACTGCAGGTACAAAAATGGGATGTTCTGCTTGTCGACATCAAGATGCCGGGAATGGATGGCATAGAACTGCAGCAACGGATCAAGGAGATCGACTCAGGTGCTACCATCATCTTCATCACCGCGCACGGCTCAGTGGAGACTGCCGTCAAAGCGCTCAAAGAAGGGGCCTTCGACTATGTGACGAAGCCGGTTGACCCGGACTACCTCTCGCACCTCGTGGCGAATGCTCTGAAGGCGCGCAGCCTTGCAAAAGAAAACCTCAAGCTCAAAGAACAAATCTCCGAGTTCAGCCGTGCCGATGACATCGTTGGTGATTCTGCACAGATTCAGAAAGTGTATGACCTCATCCAAACTGTCGCGAAGACTGACACGACAGTCATGGTTCGAGGTGAGAGCGGCACCGGAAAAGAGTTGATCGCAAGGGCGATCCACAGCAACAGCTCGCGACGGTATTTCCCGATTGTCGCCGTCAACTGCGGTGCCATGGCGGAAGGAGTCCTCGAAAGCGAACTGTTTGGCCACGAACGTGGCGCATTCACGGGCGCGCAATACCGGAGAAAAGGAAAACTCGAGCTCGCAGACGGCGGAACGCTGTTCCTGGATGAAGTGGGCAATATCGACATGAAGACCCAGATGGATCTGTTGAGAGTAATCGAGACGAAGCAGTTCACTCGGGTCGGTGGAAATGAGCTCATCAAGGTGGATTTCCGGGTGATCAGTGCGACGAACAAGGATCTCGAGAAGGCTGTCGCAGACGGGTCCTTTCGTGAAGATCTGTACTATCGGCTGAATGTCTTCGCCGTCTTTATCCCGCCGCTGCGTGAGCGAAAAGGAGACATCCCCACGCTCGTGAACTATTTTGTGCAGAAGTACGCCAGGGCCATGGGCAAGCCGATTGCCTCAATATCACCCGAAGCGATGGACACCATCGTGCGCTACAATTGGCCGGGCAACGTACGGGAGCTGGAAAATGCAATTGAGCGGGCCATGGTCGTTGGCAAGCCGCCTGCAATTCGCGCTGAAGACCTGCCGTATCAGTTAACAGAGCGTAATCATGTCCTTCCCGCAGGATCGATCGCAGCGGTTGAAAAGGCGCACATCGCTTCCGTTCTGGATCAGAACCGCTGGAACATATCTCGCTCAGCCGAAATCCTGCAAATCGACAGGGTCACACTCTACAACAAGATCGAGAAATACGGGCTCAAAAGACCCAGCGCGAACTGAGGCCTACAAGCAAGCGGCGATTCACTCATCCCATTTGTCAAGGCAGTTGCTTGGTCCTTACTTGGCTTGTATCGAGCGGCCTCTTTGGCTGCATTTGAACCAAAGGACGCAGAGTGTCGGCGATGACTGAAGATGTGCCCGGGGCGTTGAAATCCTCAGCAGATCTTAGCGGAATCGGGAAAGGGTCCTTGCGCCGTTCTCATTCCTGATAACCGTAGCTGTTGGGGATTAGGAGATTCATATCTGGCAGTGAGTTACAAACCACCAATAAATTGGCACATATCTTGTCAAGTATTGCACAAAGTCAGTGGCTTAATTGCCCGTATTCACAGGTTCCCGAACGCAGAGCATGAAAGGGGCAAGTCCCTATGATCCGAGGTAAGATTACAGTAGCCGAAGAGATCTGTAAAGGCTGCGAGTTGTGTGTTGCAGCCTGTCCCCAGGATAGTCTCGCTCTTTCAGACAAGCTCAATCTGAAAGGATATCGATTCGCAGTCCTGGTGCAGGACAACTGCACGGGTTGCGTCAATTGCGCACTCGTCTGTCCGGATGCAGCTATTACCGTCTATCGTCAGAAGAAACCAGCCAAAGGCGTCAGCTCAGAAGTTCGGGTTGCAGTCTGACCCCCGACGCAATTCAATCCCACACCAAGCCAAAAAAAGTGCTATGCCTACGCTCGAAGAGAAAACTGAAATTCGACTGATGAAAGGAAACGAGGCGCTTGCCGAAGCTGCTTTCCGGGCTGGAATGCAGGCGTATTTCGGATATCCCATAACACCGCAGTCGGAAGTGATCGAGTACCTGATGGCAGAACAGCCAAAACATGATTGTGTGGTCCTGCAAGCTGAGAGCGAAGTCGCTGCGATCAACATGGTGTTCGGTGCGTCTGGTGCAGGAGCCAGGGTGATGACCTCGTCGTCGGGGCCCGGGATCAGCCTGATGCAGGAAGGTATTTCGTATATGGCGTCTGCGCAACTGCCTTGCTTGCTTGTGAATGTACAGCGGGGCGGACCGGGTCTTGGAACTATTCAACCTTCACAGGGAGATTATTTCCAGGCAGTGAAGGGGGGCGGTCATGGTGACTATCGTTTGATCGTTCTTGCTCCTGCGTCAGTCCAGGAAATGGCAAATTTTGTGTTCGAAGGTTTTCGGCTCGCGGAGAAGTACAGAAATCCGGCGATGATCCTTACGGACGGTGCACTTGGTCAAATGATGGAGAAGCTCGAGATGCCGGTGAAAGGCTCCTTGCCGTATCCCGCCGCAACGTGGGCGACGAAAGGGAAGCAAAAGGACAAAGAGCGAAATATCATCACGTCTCTCCACATGCAGCCCGAGCAGATGGAGCAGGTGAATCTCCATCTCCAGGAAAAATACCGCCTGATAGAGGAGAACGAGGTCCGATACGAGGAGTTCGGGGTTGACGACGCCGACGTCCTGCTGGTGGCATTTGGACTTGTTGCACGGATCTGTCAGAAGGCGATGCAACTGGCGCGTGCGAAGGGCCTGAAGGTCGGTCTTCTTCGTCCCATCACGCTCTTTCCTTATCCCTCGAAGAGGCTGGCCGAACTCTCTTCAAAAATCGGGGCGGTGTTGACTGTCGAGATGAACGCTGGCCAGATGCTGGAGGATGTTCGCCTGGCGGTCGAAGGACGCTGTCCCGTACACTTCAAGGGGCGGATGGGCGGCATGATCCCGTCTCCGGAAGAAGTGCTCGAGGCCATCGAAACGATTACTGAGAAACACGACGTCGAACTGCAAAGGTGATTCCAATGGATCTACCTCCAATTACAAATGGATTTGAGCTTGTGTACAGGAAGCCTCAGACACTGACCGAAACGCCGATGCACTACTGCCCGGGATGCGGGCACGGGGTGGTCCACAGGGTGCTCATGGAAGTCATCGAGGAGATGGGCATTCAGGATAAGACAATTGGTGTTGTGCCGGTTGGCTGTTCGGTGCTGGCCTATGAGTACATGAATATCGATGTGCAGGAAGCGGCACACGGTAGAGCTTCCGCCGTGGCGACCGGTGTTAAGCGCGTGCTTCCAGACCATTTTGTGTTTTCATATCAGGGGGATGGTGATCTGGCCGCAATCGGAACAGCGGAAACGATTCACACGATCAACCGCGGTGAGAATATTCTGATGGTCTTTATCAACAATGCCATCTATGGGATGACCGGCGGCCAGATGGCGCCGACCTCGCTGCTGGGGATGAAAACTACGACGTCTCCACTTGGACGGGACTCCAGGTTTGCAGGGCACCCCTTGAAAATCACCAACATGATATCTCAGCTTCCAGGAGCATTCTACGTGACGCGGCATTCAGTCCATTCCCCGGCGGCTGTCCGCAAGCTGAAGAAGGCGGTGCAGTCATCATTCGACTATCAGAAGCTGAACAAAGGGACTTGCTTTATCGAGGTTCTTTCGAACTGCCCCTCTGGGTGGAAAATGACTCCGGCAGAGTCGAATAAATGGCTCGAAGAAAACATGTTCCCGGTTTATCCGCTGGGCGACCTGAAGACGCCCTCACAAAATATGAACTAGGCAGGCATACTCCTATGGTGAAGAATCAGGAAGTCATTTTCGCTGGATTTGGCGGCCAGGGTGTTCTTTCGATGGGCCAGCTGCTTGTGTACGCGGCAATGTTGGAGGGGAAGGAAGTCAGTTGGATGCCCTCGTACGGGCCCGAAATGCGGGGCGGCACAGCCAACTGCATCGTCATCGTTTCAGAAGAACGTATCAGTTCCCCGATCGTGTCAAGATTTGACTCGGCGATTGTCCTCAATCAACCATCGCTTGATAAATTTGAACATAAGGTTCAGCCAGGTGGACTTCTGATCTACGAGCGATCGACGATTATCAGCCCGCCGACGAGAACTGATATCGAAGTGCTCAACATCCCCGCTATTGATGAAGCGCACAGATTGACGAGTAAGCAGGTCGCCAATGTCGTCCTGCTTGGGGCATACCTAGAACGCCGGCCAATCGTGAAACCGGAGAATGTGATCCTCGCTCTCCGGAAGGTCCTGCCGAAGCATCGACAGCACCTGCTTCCGGTCAACGAACAAGCCCTGGCAAGGGGCAAAGAACTCGCCATCGAAGCGCTTGCCGAACCTGTTGTGCGGTAACGGAGTACATTGTTGGAGAAGGAAGGGACGACATGAACGAACTGAATGTCACATGTGCACACGCGTGCCGCGGCACGTGCGCGATGCTGACCGAAGCTCTCCGGGAAGAAAGCGCAATGGCCCGCTTCTACGAGAGGCTTGGTGCGGAGTGCAACTATCCTGACGTCCACGCCATGCTCCAGGAGCTGATCGAATCGCGCAGCAAGTCCGTTCTGATGATCAATCAGAAACTGAACGAACTTCGCGCCCGTTCCGAGGTCATCGACGGGGTTATTTCGAGCTTCGATTCCACAGGGGGGTAATTCTTCCTCAACGCAGGTTCTTCACACGCAGAAGGATTGGGTGTGTCGACAGGGACGACAAACTGGCCATCGACTCCTCCACTTGCGGCATCTCACGGCATCACTTCCCAGAAAATCACACCCTGCAATGAGTGTATTGTTCAGCCGGCAATGTGAGTACGCGCTTCAGGCTGTCACATATCTTGCGTTGAAGCCCGACGGCGAGAAAACGTCGATCAGGGAACTGACCAGGAACATCGGAACGCCATATCACTTTCTCGCCAAGATCCTCCAGAATCT
Organism: Ignavibacteriales bacterium; assembly: GCA_026390595.1. Classification (NCBI taxonomy): domain Bacteria; kingdom Pseudomonadati; phylum Ignavibacteriota; class Ignavibacteria; order Ignavibacteriales; species Ignavibacteriales bacterium. The sequence continues at coordinate 83,129 of JAPLFQ010000020.1, read as the reverse complement.
GACCTACAAAAGATTGCTCGTGTCACAAAAGGGTCCCACGGGGGGCTTTGCGCTGGCTAAATCGGCAAACGACATCTCACTCTTTGACATTGTAGAGGCCATCGACGGTGTGAGTTTCACAACGAATTGTGTCATGGGCTTCCCTGAGTGTTCCGGCAAAAACCCATGTGCCGTTCATGTTGTCTGGGGAGAGCTTCGGGAAAACCTTCGCACGACACTGGGAGACAAGACTATCGCTCAAATGGCGAAAGACATGAAGAAACCGGAGTACAGATCCGTGCGCTGATGACCTCCGGGAAAGGCAAGAGGGAGGCTGTAACGCAAAACCCCCGCTGACATCCAGCAGGGGTTTTGTGTTTTAAACCGATAGGTATGTGTGAATCAGGACGCCTTTCCTTCCATCAGGCGCTTGCGCGTATACGCAATCAATCCGCCTGCGTCGATGATGGCTTGACGCGCTTTCGGAAGAGGCACTGTCGGGTATCGTTTCCCCGTTGTCGCATTCACCACTTCTGAGTCAGTTATTTGTATTTCGTCTCCTTCAGAGGCTTGAATGCCCGGGCAGACGATTGTCCGCAATCCCAGATTGATTCCGTTCTGGAGGAAGATCCTGGCAAACCCCGGAGCGATGATGACGAGGTCGTGACCTTTCAAAGTCGAGACGGCTTGCTCACGCGAAGAACCGCATCCGAAATTGTTGCCGCCGATGATGACGCTCCCCGGAGGGATCTGCTTCGATTTCAGCTTGGCATTGAACTCCGTCAGGTCGGCGAATGCAAACTGGGGAGTTTCGGTTGGAAGGACGGTTGCCATGAAGCGTCCCGGATAGATAACATCGGTCGAGATATCATCCTCAAGTTTAATGACGACGGTGGCCATTTCAGTTCGCTCCTTTCCGGGGGCTGGTGATGAACCCTTTCAGTGCAGATGCTGCCGCGACGGCAGGCGAACACAGAAAGACCTGGGAATTGGGATTTCCCATCCTTCCTTTGAAGTTTCGATTTGTTGTCGACAGCGCTGTTTCGCCGTCTCCGAGCGCTCCCTCGTGAATTCCGAGACACGGACCGCAGCCCGGGTTCATGACGACGGCGCCCGCTTTCATGAATATCCCGATATATCCTTTGGCAAGTGCTTGCGTGTAGATGCGTCCGGAGGCAGGGAAGACAAGCATCCTCGTGTTCTCCGCCACTTTCTTTCCTTTCATGATGGACGCAGCGATCGCCAGGTCGTCCAGCCGTCCGTTCGTGCATGATCCGATCACGACCTGATTGACCTTCGTCCCCTTCACCGCCGCAATCGGTTTCACGTTGTCTACAGTGTGCGGACACGCTATCTGTGATTCGAGCTTCGAGACATCGATGTCGATACTATGCTCGTACACTGCATCACGGTCAGGCAGGACAAGTTCGATCTTTCCTTTCACCCCCGCCTCTTCCCTGAGATAGCGAACCGTTTCCTTGTCTGGAGGGACGATTCCCGCTGTCGCTCCTGCCTCGACGGACATATTGCAGATTACTAATCGGCCCGAGGTGCTCATCGAGCGAATGGTCGGTCCGTGAAACTCGATTGCTTTGAAATTGGCCCCCTGAGCACTCATCGTCCCGATGAGGTGGAGGATGAGATCCTTCGGTCCGACAAACTTCTTAAACTTCCCGCGGACGTTTACCTTCACGGTGGCGGGTACTTCAACGTTGAGAGCGATGCCGAGCGCCCACACACTTGCCATTTCGGTTGCTCCGATGCCGAATGCGAAGGCACCGAGGGCTCCATGGCTGGTAGTATGCGAATCGGTGCCTACCACAATGGTCCCGGGCCTCACATATCCGTTTTCAGGAAGGATCTGGTGACAGATACCTCCAACATCTCCGCGGATATCATGAAACTTACCTATTCCCTGTGCTGCGACGAACTCGCGAACCTTCTTCTGATTTGAAGCTGTCTTTGACGATTCGGCAGGGACGCGATGATCGAAAATGACTGAAACCCTGGAAGGATCCCAGATCTTCGGTTGGAGTTTCGTCCCTTGGTACACTTCAAGAAATTGGTTGAGGACGAGGGCCGCATTCTCGTGCGACATCGCGAGGTCAACCTTTGGTTCCACGACATCTCCTGCCTTTACCGATGCCAGCCCTGATGCGCGGGCCAGAATCTTTTCGGCAACTGTCATTCCCATAGAAGCTTCTCCTTTGTTAGATGATCTTTGCAGCTTTGAACGCTGCAATCTCTTCGTCGGAGTATCCGATTGCTTTCAGAACGTCGCCGGTGTGCTGACCCAGTGTCGGTGGAGGTGCTTCGACTTGTCCGGGGGTCTTCGAGAACTTGGCGGTCAGGTTGAAGAGCTTCAAATCTCCTATATTCTCGACGTGAACCGATCCAAACGTATTGCGGTGTTCCACCTGCGGCTGTGAAAGTGCTGCCTGAAGGCTTAGGATAGTGCCGGAGGGAACATCGTTTTTGTTCAATGCTACCACCCAGTAGTCCGTATCCTGCTCAATCAGTTTGGCCTCCAACAACGGCGTGAGCTGCTTCCGGTTCTTCTTCCGTGTGTCGCGTTCCTGAAATCGTGGGTCGGTCTTGAGCTCGGGGAGACCTAGGACGTCGGCAACCGATTCCCACTGCTCCTGCTTGTTGGCGGCGATGTTCACGTAACCGTCTCTGGTTCTGAACGTGCCGGAAGGCGCGGCTGTGAAGTTGTCGTTTCCCATCATCACGGGCTGCTGGCCGCCGATCATGAGGTTGGCGGCGACCCACCCCATCAGGGGCATGATGGAATCCAGCAGAGAAACGTCGATGAATTGTCCTTCGCCGGTCCGTTCGCGGTAAAAGAGCGCACCCATGATCGCAAAAGCCGCGTTCAAACCGCCGACGGTATCACAAACGGGGAATCCTGCGCGCAGTGGATTGAGGCGTTCGTCACCGTTGATGGCCATCTCACCGCTAAGGCCTTGTATGATCTGGTCGTACGCCGGTTTCAAAGCGTCGGGTCCTGTCTGACCGAAGCCCGAAATAGCGCAATAGACCAGGCGCGGGTTATCTTTGCTCAAAGCCTCGTACGAGAGGCCGAGACGATTCATAACGTCGGGTCTGAAATTCTCGACCACTACGTCGGCTGTCTTGGCGAGCCGCCTGAATATCTCTTTTCCTTCCGGCGCTTTCAGGTTCAGCGTAAGCGACTTCTTGTTTGCGTTTTGAGCCAGGAAACTCGTCCCCATGAGCATTTGATTGAATTTCGGGACTGATCCGAGCTTCCGCGCCAGGTCGCCATCGGTCGGGTTTTCGACCTTGATGACTTCTGCCCCTGCCAGCGACAAATGAAGTGTGGCGAATGGACCTGAAAGGACATTTGTGAGATCGAGTACTCTTATTCCATCAAGCAGTTTCATGTTCTTCAGTGGTTTGTCTTTGTCGTTACGATTTCAATTACTCCGGATGTTGGACAGGATTGGCCCTGACTTGTAGACGTGGCCCGGCATCTCGCGTCCAAAGAACACAGCGACTTCCTTGGAGAGTGAAAGAAGACTGTCGATGCTGACGTCCATCCTCATCCCGGCGCGCTGGAGAAAATGGACAAAATCCTCTGTGCACACGTTGCCTGCTGCGACCTTTGTGAAGGGGCATCCTCCGAGTCCAGCGAAAGAGGATTCGAAATATCGGATCCCCAGTGTCATCGCAGCATACGTGTTGGCCATACCCATGCCATACGTATTGTGAAAATGACAGCTGCATTCGACGGATGGATCGAGAGCGAGGACCTGCTCAAAAAGCTCATGAACCTGGAACGGTTGCCCGTGTCCGGCTGTATCAGCAAGGCTGATGTTTTTGAGCCCGGCTTCGAGATAGCTCCGCACAATTGTCAGCACGCGCCGGGCAGGAATCGTTCCCTCGAAGCCGCAACCGAATGCAGACTGGACAGACACCTGCACTTTCTTGTGCTGCAGAAGGGCCTGTTTCCCCATCGCGATAATGCGTCCTGTGGCTTCCTCGGTCGACATGCCTGTGTTTTTCCTGCTATGAGTATCGCTTGCCGACACTCCCATACAGTACATGTCAACGCCGCATCGTTCCCCGCGCTCGAGCCCCTTTTCATTGAGGACAAGTCCTGAGAGGACAACATTCGATGATCTTTGTTGCCGAGTCTTGAAATACTCAAACAATGCGTCCGTGTCAGCCATCTGAGGTACTTTATCCGGATGGACGAATGATCCGAGTTGAATGACATCGACGCCGGACGCTATGAGCGCTTCCGCCCACCGGATTTTCTGCGCCAGTGGGACCACCAGTTTCTCCATCTGCAAGCCGTCGCGTAGACCAACCTCGTGAATGACGATTTCCTTCATTGCGTTTCCTCAGGGTTTTCGTTGCCCGATCAAACGGATGCCGCGCGTCAAAGCTTCGCAGCGATCGCTTCCGCCATCTGCGTGGTCGAGTTCGGCCCGTTCATATCGTATGTGCGGACCTTTCCTTCCTTGATGACTGCAGCGACGGCGTTTTCAATATCGCTCCCTTTGCTTGTCTCGCCGAGCCAATCCAGCATCATCTTGGCCGCGAGGATAGTCGCGATGGGATTGACCTTGTCCTGGCCGGCATATTTTGGCGCTGAGCCGTGCGTTGGTTCAAAGACCGCGAGCTTCGTGCCGATGTTTCCGGAGCAGCCAAACCCGAGCCCGCCGACCATCTGAGCGCATAAGTCGGAAATGATGTCTCCATAGAGATTGGGAGCGACGAGCACGTCGTAGTTGAAAGGGTTCTTCAGCAGCCACATCGTCATCGCATCAATGTTCGCGTCATCCATCTGTATTTCCGGATACTGCTTGGCGACTTCTTTCGCGGCATCGAGGAATAGTCCGTCCGTCGCCCGAACGACGTTTGCTTTGTGGACTACGGTGACTTTCTTCCGCTTGAACTTCCGAGCGAAGTCGAATGCTGCCCGCACGATCCTCTCAGAACCGGCCTTGGTGTTGATCTTGCACGAAATCGCGTATTGATCGGGGGGGAGTTTGCTGAACGCTGAAAACGGTTTGGACAGATTGTTCAGTGCTTCCGCAAGCTCGGGAGGTACCGGAGAGAATTCAACACCGGCATAAAGATCTTCAGTGTTTTCACGAAATACCACGAGATCGATCCCCTCCTTGAAGTTCAACGGATTCCCTGGATATCCTTTGCACGGACGGAGGCAAATGTAGAGGTCGAAGAGCTGGCGCATCCGGACGATGGGGGACCTGTATGTCAAACCCTTGCTCTGCAGGTCGGGTACGAGCTCGGTCTGTGCTGCTTTCACGGGTTTGGAGGTAATTGCCCCGAAGAGTGCTGCATCAACGTTCTTGAGCAGGTCAATCGTTCGTGCGGGGAAGGCATCACCTTCCTGGCACCAGAAGTCCCAGCCGATGTCACCGTGAATATACTCAGCGTCCAGTCCGACCTTGTCGAGGACGATTCTGGTCGCCTTCAGAACCTCTATGCCTATGCCGTCTCCAGGAAGCCACGCAATCTTGAATTTTGCCATATCTACTCCGGATGATTTGCTGGGTCTGAATTGGTTCGAATTTACTCAAATCACATTAGGAACTCTCAACGCTCGTGCCAGAATATTTCGAGGATCTCTCTGAGCGCCCGCCGAAATCACTTAGAGATTTCCTGCGATTCATCGATTTCACAAGGCGGGATGTTGCCGATATTCGCAATCCTGGCAATCCCAATCAAAAGGCTTATGTTTTTCTACCTTTGTAGAAGTCCCTTGTCACTAGTGAGAATCACTTTCTTCTTGACAAATGGGTTTCGAAGACTTAATTTAAGACTAAATAGTCCGAGATTTGACCTATGAGCCTTATCTTCAGCCGAGAATGTGAGTATGCAATCCAGGCGGTGACGTATCTGGCAAGACGTCCCGAAGAGTCCAGAACTTCGATCAGACAGCTCGCACGAATTCTCAAGATCCCTCATCACTTCTTAGCCAAGATTTTGCAGCGGCTCACACAAAAAGGGCTGCTTGTGTCCACGAAAGGGCCCAAGGGTGGATTCGCGCTCGCATTGCCTGCCAAAGGCATCACGCTTTTTCACATCGTCGACGCAGTGGACGGCGTAGGATTCGCGAACCAGTGCGTTCTTGGATTCCCGGAGTGCTCCGGAAAACACCCGTGCGCTGTCCACGAACAATGGGGAAGCATTCGCGAATCGATCTATCGTCTCCTGGTGAGCCAGGATCTCTCAGAGGTTGGCGCGGGAATGAAGAAGCCTGAGTACGAGGCAGCAAAACGTTAGCAGTTACGACTTCGCGAGTATTATCCGAACATAGCCATGCCACAAAACCTTATTGCTGGACATACACAGATTGTTGTCGGGACCGCTCCACAACGACCCGCCCTGAAGATCAGGAAGATTTCCCCCGAACTTCGGCGACGCATGCCCGTCGCCCCGCCAGGTCTGACCTGGTACCGGCGCACACTCTGGAACATGAAGAACGATTCGCAGTTTCTCCGCAGCACTGTTCAACTGGCCTTCGTTTTGCTCTGCGTTTGGATCGGAATCGAGTTTCATCTCTTCATGCGCTGGGGTCTGTCGGGAGGAACGACATCCTTCGTGGCCCGCCCCCCGGGGGCTGAGGGATTTCTTCCCATTGGTGCCCTGATGAGCTTCAAGTACTGGTTCGATTCGGGCATCGTGAATCAGATTCATCCTTCGGGACTGTACATTTTCGTAGCGATTGTGGTCATTAGTCTCATGTTGAAAAAGGCCTTCTGCAGCTGGCTTTGTCCTATTGGCACATTGAGTGAATCGCTCTGGATGCTTGGAGAGAAGGTTTTTGGTCGGAATGTCATCATCACGAAATGGCTCGACATTCCTTTGCGCTCGCTCAAGTACTTTCTGCTCCTGTTCTTTGTCGCTGCCATTTGGGGAATGGATGTCCCGTCCATGAAGGCGTTCATCGAGAGCCCCTACAACCGTATGGCTGACGTGAAAATGTATCTCTTCTTCGCTCGCATCACATCGACAGCGCTCTGGACAGTTCTCATTTTGATGATGCTGTCGGTCGTCGTAAAGAACTTCTGGTGCCGTTATCTCTGCCCCTACGGAGCTTTTCTCGGATTCCTCAGCCTCCTCAGCCCGGTCAAGATCACACGGCAGAAGTCGACCTGTGTCGATTGTGAATTGTGTACGAAGGCGTGTCCTTCGGACATCATCGTTCACCTGGCAGGCAGGGTCCGTAGCGACGAGTGCACCGCGTGCCTGAAATGCGTTGAGGTTTGTCCCGTGAAGAATACACTGAGTTTACGAACACCGAAGAGCAGCACGGATATTCCTGCCTGGGTTTTCGGCGGTCTGGTGGCAGGTGTATTCGCAGCGATCACAGGCCTGGCGATAATGACAGGCTCATGGCAGAACAATATCTCGAAGGAAGAGTATAGGGTGCAGTTTCAGCAGCTCGAATCGTCCGCGTATTCGCATCCTTTCGGCGGTTCGGGGAGCGACGTCCCGAATGGAGAATAGCGTGACCGATGAACCCAAAGGTATCGCGGATTTTTATGACCTCCTTGCTCCCGATTATGATGCTATGACCGGGTTCGAAAAACGCTTCGTCAAGGAACGTCCTTTTTTCAGACTTCTTGTCGAGCGTCACAAGATCAAGGCCGCTCTGGACGCAGGATGCGGGTCAGGATTTCATGCGTTGCTTCTCGCTGAGCTTGGAGTACGTGTGACCGCTGTTGACGCGTCGGAGCAAATGGTGCGCCTGACGAGAAATCATGCAAAACAGCGCGGAGCAGGAATCGAGACATTCGTGGGTACATTCGAAGGCCTGGGCGGTCTCGTCAACAAGCGGTTTGATGCGGTGTTTGTCATGGGAAATTCCCTGCCTCATCTTGTGAAAGTGGAGAATCTGAAGTTGGCACTTGCCAACTTTTTTGACCTCCTGCAGGCAGGGGGAGTCCTGTTCTGTCAGACTCTCAACTACGACAGAATTCTGGCGGGTCATGATCGGATACAGAACGAGAAAGAAGTCGGGGAGAAGACCTTTGTACGTTACTACGAGTACGATGAAGGCGGAATTCTTTTCAACATCCTCACCCGTTCGAAGTCCGGGGATGAGGTGAAAGAAAAGTCGCAGAGGGTCAGACTGAGACCAATACTCCATGTTGAGTTCTCCCAACAGTTGGAGGAGGCAGGTTTTGTGGATGTGAAGAAGTTCGGCGGGGTGTCCATGGACGTATTCAATGCGGAAATCTCGAAAGACCTTGTAGTGTTGGCAAGAAAACCGATGTAGTCCCATGTGAAGTGTCAGTCGACTCTTTGTCCCTCAATTTCCTTTCCGGACAGGAGAATCCGCAATACGCCCCCCACGTCTCGCAACAGTGCTTCCCTTGTAATTCAAGCTGGCGTCTCAAGAGGAACACTTCCCACATTGGACGGCTTCGTTCTCATTTATGAGAGCGCTCGTGCGAACGGAGCTGTTCGACGAAGGCGTTCGACCTATTCGTTTGAATTGACGAGAAACGCATCGATTTTCATTCAATTTCGCCACTGACCATCTAAATAGGAGTATATCATCCGAAAGGGGTGGCACGGAGATTGTCCGAATGGTCTTTAGTCTGAACGCAAGGAGAGGAAATCATGACGGAAACGGATCGACGGTCTGCACTCCCCACATGGCCCATGTACGGCTACAGCTTTCTCTCGGCAGGAACGCTTGTCGGCAGCGTCGTGTGTGTACAGCTGGTTTCGAGCGTTTGGTGGGTGATTGTTCCGGCCTTGATGCTGCTGGCAGTATGCGGCATCGCGCTCGTTCGTTACGGGCAACAAAACGCCAAGCAGCTCCCAAACCATGCAGCCGGAAAAGCGCAGAATTCAGAATCTTTTTTGGACACCTATGATTCGCTCACGGGGAGTTCGAACGATATCATCTTGCTCGTTGAAGAGGACGGGACTATCGTGAAGGCGAATGATAGGGCTGCAGCCGCGTATGGCTATGACCGAATTGAACTGGAGGGGCTGAATATCCGTGCGATTCGCTCTCCGAGGGCACTCCACGAGCTTGCGCACCATGTTGAAATGATCAAAGGCAAGGGAGGATTGATATTTGAAACCGAACATCGCCGAAAAGGGGGAGAGATTTTTCCCGTAGAGACGAGTTCCAGGGTTCTCGAGGTCGCAGGTAAGCGATACTTCCATTCCATCATACGTGATACCACAGAACGGAAGAAGGCAGAACACCGGCTGGCAAGACTCAACGATTGTTTCCTGGGGTTCGGGGTGGACCCTTTCCAAAACATCAATAGTCTCGTTGCTCTCTGCGGTGAATTGTTGGGGGCTGCGACGTCCCTCTACAACAGGCTTGAGGGGGAACTACTCTGTTCTATCGGCCAATGGAACACTCCCGCAGGATACGAGGCAACAGACAAGGCGGAAGGACATCTCTGCTATGATCTGATACGAAGCAGGAATGAGTCTCTCATGGTAGTCCGGGATTTGCCAGCGACAGGCTATTTCGCGAGTGATCCGAATGTCAGAAAGTACGGCCTCAAGACATACGTTGGGAAGGGAGTGCAGTTCAGTCGGGAAAACGTCGGCGCTCTGTGCGTCGTTTTCAAGCACGACTTCGTGCCACATCCTGACGACGAACGGCTCATGAATATCATTGCTGCTGCAATCGGTGTGGAGGAAAACCGAAGACACAAGGAGGATGCGCTGCGGGAAAGTGAAGAACGGTACAAGCGCCTGGTCGATCTTTCCCCGGATGCAATCGCTGTCCACGTGGGGGGGCGATTCGTGTTCGTCAATGAGTCCGGTATCCGTCTGATCGGGGCACGTGAAATGAGCGACCTCGTTGGGATGCCTATTCTTGACATCGTCCATCCGGACTACAAGGAATTGGTGAAAGCCCGTGCGCTCGCGCAGCAGGGCAAATCCATGAGGCAGCCCTTTGTCGAGGAGAAGTTTGTGCGATTCGATGGTTCCCCCGTCGATGTGGAGGTTGCCACGGTTCCAATCATGTTCAGCGGCAAACCGGCCACGCTCGTTGTCGCGCGTGACCTCGAAGACAGGAAACGCTCTGAGGAGGAATTGCTCAGGTTGCGAAAGGCTGTTCAGTCATCCGGCGAGATCATCTTCACAACGAATGCCGAAGGCATGATCACCTATGTCAATCCGGAGTTCACGCAGATATACGGGTTCACTGCAGAGGAGGTTGTTGGCAAGGCGACGCCGAGAATCCTCAAGAGCGGAACGCTGGACCCGTCAAGCTACGCGATGTTCTGGGGTGAACTCCTGCGTAAGCGGGTGTTCAAGGGGGAACTGACGAACAGAACAAAAGATGGCCGGATCATTACCGTTGAGGGATCTGCGAGTCCCATTCTTGGAGACAAAGGTACAATCCTTGGATACCTTGCCATCCAGAGGGATGTGACCGAACGAAAGAAGGTCGAAGAAGCGCTCAAGAAATCCGAGGCGAGCTACCGAGAGTTGTTCAACAGCGTCATTGACGCGATCTACATTCAGGACAACGAGGGCCGATTCCTTGACGTGAACCAGGGCGCGGTTGAGATGTACGGCTATCCCCGCGAGTACTTCATCGGTCGGACTCCGGGCGATCTTTCGGCGCCCGGCTTGAATGACCTTGAACAGACACTCGAAGCTGTCCGAAAGACGTTCGCAGGCGAGCCCCAGCAGTTTGAGTGGTGGGGGAAGAGGAAAAACGGGGAGGTGTTTCCGAAAGAGGTGCGCTTGAATCGTAGTACATATCTTGGTCAGCAGGTCGTCGTCGCTCTCGGTCAGGATATAACGAAGCGGAAGCGCGCAGAAGAAGCGGTAAGGCGATCGGAGACCCGGTTCCGGCGGGTCTGGGAAAGTTCAATGGATGGGATGCGCATTCTCGATGAACATGGTTCGGTGGTGATGGTCAACGAGGCATTTTGCCGCATGATGGGCAAGTCGGCGGCCGAGATGGTTGGTAAACCATTCAGGGTGGTCTACGAATCGATATCGCCCGAACAGGACCTGTCAAGCATGAAAATATATCGGGATCGCTTTATCAGTCGAACGTTCGAAAGACATCAGGAGGTGGATCTCCTTCTCGAGGGAGGCAGGACAATTCTCGTCGAAATGTCCAACTCTCTGCTGGAAATGCCAAGCGAGCCGCCGCTCCTTCTCAGCATCTTTCGCGACGTCACCGAACGGCGGGAATCCGTACGGAAACTCCGCGAGAGCGAGGAGAAATTCAGATCGGTTTCGGAACAATCTCCTAACATGATCTATATCAACAAAAAGGGAAAGGTGGTCTACGTCAATCAACGCTGTGTTGATATGATGGGATATACGAGGGAGGAATTCTACGCACCGGAATTCAGTTTCTTGAGTTTGATAGTTCCCGAGTATGCATCAGTGGTCATGGATAACTTCTCAAAGCACTCCTCCGGCGCCGAGATACCGACGTACGAATATGTACTTCTCACAAAAGATCGAAAGCGAATCGTTGGGCTTCATACGACTCGCCTTATGAACTACGAGGGGGAGCCGGCGATTCTCGGGATTGTCACAGATGTCACTGAACGCCGTCTCGTTGAAGAAGAACTACGAAAACTGCACCGTGCCGTCGAACAGAGTCCGACGTCGGTTGTCATCACCGATTGTCAGGGGACAATCGAATACGTCAATCCGAAATTCACGGAGGTGACAGGTTACGCATTCGATGAGGTGAAGGGAAAGACGCCGCGCGTCCTCAAGTCAGGGTATACCACCGCCCAGGAGTACGCGGCACTGTGGGACACGATCCTCTCCGGAAAAGAATGGCGGGGAGAATTCCTTAACAAGAAGAAAAACGGGGAACAATTCTGGGAGCTGGCTTCCATCTCTCCGGTCAAGGATCCGTCAGGAGTCGTCACGCACTTCCTGGCTGTCAAAGAGGACATTACGCAGCGCAAAATGTTGGAGCAGCAACTGTTCCAGGCCAGAAAGATGGAGAGCCTGGGCACACTGGCGAGCGGGATCGCACACGATTTCAACAACATCCTCGGGATCATTCTCGGATATGCAACGATGCTTCGGGAAAAATCCGTCGGGAGGGAGAGGTCCGTGGTATACCTCGAGGCGATCGTGAAAGCAGCGGATCGGGGCGCGGGGTTGGTCCGTCAGATCCTCACGTTTGCGCGCAAGAGCGAGTTCAAGCTGGAATTGGTTGATGTGAACTCGATTATCGGAGAAATCACCACGATGCTCGGGGAGACATTCCCGAAAACGATCTCACTGTCCCTGCAATTTGAGAAAGCGCTTCCCCCGTTGTCCGTCGACAGGACGCAGATTCATCAGGCGTTGTTGAACCTCTGTCTCAATGCCAGGGACGCGATGACCGATCATGGGGCGATCAGCATCGCAACCAGACTTGTTCATGGAAAATCGCTTTCGGCGCACTTCCCTTCGGCCCTTGATGAGAACTACGTTGAGATTAGTGTCTCGGATACCGGGAGCGGCATCGATGAAACCACGAAGTCGAGGATCTTTGAACCGTTTTTTACGACCAAAGAAATCGGCAAAGGAACAGGACTGGGGCTTTCAGTGGTGTTTGGCGTTGTCGAGGCGCACAAGGGCTTCGTCGAGGTCGATTCCGAAGTTGGGCGTGGATCGACATTCCATGTCTATCTGCCGCTTCCCCTGGGCTCCGTGGTAGCGGGTGAGGAGGGAGAGGCTGAGAGCGAGGAGCCGAATGGAGGTTCGGAGACCATCCTGGTTGTCGAGGACGAAGAGCTGATGCTCGGGTTTGTGTGCACCGTTCTCGAGGAGAAAGGCTACAATGTACTTGTCGCGCGCGATGGCGAAGAAGCGGTAAACCTGTATTCGAAGGAAAGGGATTCCATCCAATTGGTGCTCTCTGATTTCGGCCTGCCGAAACTCGACGGCTGGGAGGCGTGTCTCCGCATGAGGGAACTGAATCGAAGGGTCAGGATTGTACTTGCAAGCGGGTATCTTGACCCGAACCTGAAAGTGGAAATATCGAAAGCAGGCATTGGAGGGTTTATCGGCAAGCCGTACAGTGCCAAAGAGGTATTGAAGGCCATCAGGAGGGCCCTCGATTCCTGACCGTCGGATGCGTAAGCTTATGACATACAAGAGGTTACCGGTGAATATTTTTTTCTTTTTTGCGGAACAATATTCGGCACTCTTGTGTTAAGAAATACGAACCCGCTCTTCGTTCCTACCTTGGGCGGGTTCATAACAACCTCCCTGACCCCGACGCTCACGGTGCGCGTCGGGGTTTTTTATTTTTCTCGCCTCAACCCCAATACGTCAACGAACCCTGGTGACAGTTTCGTCCCGCAAGAGAATCATGGTCAAGTCCAATTGGCAAGCTGAATGTGTTTGGGGGAGAGTTGCTGAATCGGCTACGAAGTCGGAGATTGCCGCGCGAACGAGAGCAATGATGACACTTCTGTTGCGGTAAGGAGTCTGTGTTCGCCCGGTTGAAGTCCCGAGAGAGTCAATGGGCCGATCCTGGTTCTGACAAGCCGGAGAGTTGGGTGGCCAACCGCCGCGGTCATCTTGCGGACCTGGCGGTTACGCCCTTCGGTGAGCGAGATCGTGAGCCATGCAGTGGGAATGTTCTTTCTGTCTCGAATCGGCACTTCCCGCTCGGGCAGGCCGGGATCATCGGCAAGAAGTTCAACGACAGCCGGTTTCGTTATTCGCCCCTCAATGACAACTCCCGATCTCAAAGTTCTCAATGCGTCCTCAGACGGAAGGCGCTCCACTTGAACGAGATATGTCCGGCTATGTCCGAATCGTGGTTCGAGGAGAAGGTGTTTCGTGAGGCCGTCATTCGTGAGCAAGAGGAGACCTTCGCTGTCGGTATCCAATCGTCCCACCGGGTACATGTCTTTCGGAAAAGGGCCCAGATCGCTGAGAGTCCTGCGCCCGGATTCATCGGTGAACTGGCAAAGAACTCCATACGGCTTGTAGACGAGAAGGAAAACGCCGTGCCCATGTATACGTGTTTTTGACTTGATCATTCTCCCGACCTCAAAAAAAATCCCCCGGAAGACCGAGGGATTTCATGAGTTTGCATCGTCAGCATCGGTTAGGAGGCGTCTGCAACCTCTTCGTCCTGCTCCTTCAGCTCATCGCCCCCTTTGTCCTTGCTCGAATCCATGAACCTCAGCTCTTCACTCTTCTTGTTGAACCTGACCTTGATCGTACTGCCGTTGGCGAATGATCCTTTCAGGATCTCTTCAGCGAGCGGATCTTCCACATACTTCTGAATTGCCCTCCGCAGCGGACGAGCACCGAAAGCAGGATCGAATCCCTTATCAGAAAGAAACTCCTTCGCTTGTTTCGTCAGCTCAATGCCGATTCCCATGCCTGCCATGCGTTTGATGAGATCCTGCGAGGCGATATCGATGATTTTGAGAATATGCTGACGCTCGAGGCTGTGGAATACGATTGTGTCATCGACCCTGTTCAGGAACTCGGGGTTGAACACCCGCTTCAGTGCATCCTCGATGTGCCCCTTCATGGCGCTGTATTTGTCCGCCTCGGTTTTTGTCCCGAAGCCCATAGCGCCGGTCGATTTGATATCCCGCGTCCCGATGTTTGAAGTCATGATGAGAATGGTGTTCTTGAAATCGACCCTGCGACCCAGGCTGTCGGTGAGAATGCCATCGTCGAGAACCTGAAGCAGAATGTTGAAGACATCCGGATGTGCCTTCTCGATCTCATCCAGCAGCACCACGGAATAGGGTTTCCGGCGGACTTTTTCCGTCAACTGGCCGCCTTCTTCGTACCCGACATATCCCGGAGGCGCTCCGACCAGGCGAGACACGGAGAACTTTTCCATGTATTCGCTCATATCGATACGGATCAGCGACTCTTCTGAATCAAAGAGGTAGCGTGCGAGAGCCTTGGCCATCTCGGTTTTCCCGACGCCGGTTGGACCCAGGAAGATGAACGATCCGATGGGACGCTTTGGATCTTTGAGGCCGGCGCGCGTGCGGCGGATTGCCTTCGTCAATTTCGTGATCGCTTCGTCCTGGCCAACGATGACACCACGGAGCGCATCTTCCATCTTGAGCAGCTTTTCTGATTCGCTTTGCGCCACCCGGTTGACCGGGATGCTCGTCATCATCGATACGACTTCGGCGCAGGTTTCATCGCTCACATCGTACACAACATCCTGTGCCTTGAGTTCCCACTCCCGCTTCGCGATCTCAAGGTCGCTGAACAACTTCTTCTCCAGATCACGAAGGCGTGCAGCTTCTTCGAAGTTCTGATTCTTCACCACCTGGTTCTTTGCAAGCTTGATCTTTTCAATCTCTTCCTCGAGCTGCAGGATCTCTTTCGGGACCACGATATTGGCAAGGTGGACCCGTGATCCGGCTTCATCCATGACGTCGATCGCCTTATCCGGCAGGTAGCGGTCCGTAATATAACGGTCGCTCAGGCGAACTGCGGCGTCGATCGCTTGATCAGAATAGCGGACCCCGTGGTGCTGCTCATATTTCTGCTTGATATTCATCAGGATCTGTATGGTTTCATCGACACTTGTCGGGTCGACCATGATCTTCTGGAACCGGCGGTCAAGCGCACCGTCTTTTTCGATGTACTGCCGGTATTCATCCAGCGTCGTTGCTCCGATGCACTGGAGTTCGCCGCGTGCGAGGGCAGGTTTGAACATGTTGGAGGCATCCAGCGAGCCGCTGGCTCCCCCGGCACCGACAATCGTATGGAGTTCATCGATGAAGAGAATAACGTCCTTAGCTTTCTCCAACTCGTTCATCACTGCCTTCATCCGCTCCTCGAACTGTCCCCGATACTTGGTACCGGCAACGAGCGCAGCGAGGTCGAGCGTCACGACTCGCTTGTCGTGCAGGACTCTGGAGACCTTCTTCTGTGTAATGCGGAGGGCGAGCCCTTCGGCTATCGCCGACTTTCCCACACCTGGTTCCCCTATGAGAACCGGATTGTTCTTCTTGCGGCGGCTCAGGACCTGTGCCACCCGCTCAATTTCCTTTTCCCGCCCTACTATGGGATCCAGCTTGTCCTCAATCGCGAGCTTCGTCAGATCGCGGCCAAAATTGTCGAGAACAGGGGTCTTTGACTTATCCTGCTTCTTCTCAGCTGCATGCGGGGTAGGGGGTGATGAAGGCTTGCCCGAGATGATGTTGTCGAGCTCGTTTCGGACGACGTCGTAATGGACATTGAACTGGTGAAGGATCTGCGCCGCTATGTTATCATCGTCCCTCAGCAGAGAAAGCAAGAGGTGCTCTGTACCGATGACATCCGACTTATAGAGTTTCGCTTCCAGATACGTAATCTTCAGGACCTTTTCGGCCTGCTTTGTCAGTGGAATGTTGCCAATTGTCAACGTCCCGCCCGATGTCCGTACGGTATCTTCGATTGCCTTCTTCAGTTTATAGAGATCCACACCGAGATTTCGCAGTATCTTGACAGCGATCCCTTCGCCTTCCCTGATGATGCCGAGAAGCAAATGCTCCGTCCCGATGTAATCGTGACCTAAACGCAGCGCTTCCTCACGGCTCAGCCGGATTACATCCTGTACACGGTTGGAGAAATTACCTTCCATCGAAACTCTCACCTCAAATGGGTTGATCGGTTATGCCACTTCATACGTCTAACAACGCAAAAGACTCTCAATGAGTTTCCTTGGTAAATATAACCATTTTTGAAAGTGCAGTCAAGGCAGCCAATTTGAGCCAAACACTTCGATTCTTCTTTAAGTCATATCTGCAATTCTTTGGGAGATGGGGCAAACTTTTCTTTGACTTTACAAGCGAAAAAGCTTAAATTTTTCGTTACGTCATAATAAGGTTTGATAAAGAGGACTGGTTGGCGCTCGAAAAGGCAACAGGAAACGATAAAAAGCTGCAGGATCAGCTCCGCGGGTCCGGGGACATTCCCCGGCACATCGCAATCATAATGGACGGAAATGGTCGTTGGGCCAAGAAACAGGGCTTTCCGCGAATTGCCGGCCATCATGAAGGGGTGAATTCTGTCAGGGATATCGTGGAAGCGTGCGGTCAGCTTGGGGTTAGGTATCTTACCCTTTATGCTTTTTCAACGGAAAACTGGAAAAGGCCGAAAGAAGAGATTTCCTTCCTTATGCGGCTGCTCCTGAAAGCCCTGAAAGACGAAAAAGACCGCCTGCACAAGAACGAGGTGAAACTGAAGGCGATCGGAGACATCGCATCCCTGCCGCAGGATGTTCAGGATGAGCTGCTCGACGGCATCGAGAAAATGAAAGAGAACAAGGGGCTGACACTTATCCTGGCGCTCAGCTACAGCGGAAGGTGGGATATCACGAACGCTGTGCAGCGGATGGTCGATGATGTCCGGTCGGGCCACCTCAAGAAGGATCAGATCACCCAGGAACTTATTACAAGCTACCTTTCGACCAAAGACTTTCCCGACCCGGATCTGCTGGTTCGCACCAGCGGTGAGTACCGGATCAGTAACTTTCTGATATGGCAGATTGCCTATAGTGAGCTCTTTATTTCTCAGGAGTATTGGCCGGGGTTTCGGCGGAAGCAGTTGTATGAAGCAGTGGCTGATTATCAACGCCGTGAACGACGGTTTGGGATGGTGAGTGAGCAGCTTCAAAAAGACGAATCCAGCAGCGTAGCCACGCCGCGTGGGATGGAAAGGTTCCTGAAAAGTGCTTCGAAGCCTTAAACTAGTTCTATTCGCCTCCATGGCATTGCTATGGTGCGCGTCCTTGCATGCGCAGAAGCGTCCGGAAGTTCTGAAGGTGCTCGGCATTTCTGTCGAAGGCCAGCGTTCATCCGACCCTGCCGCGATCATCGCTAATACGGGTCTGAAAGTAGGAGATGAAATCACCCTTCCGGGTGAGCAAACCCGGACCGCGATCGAACGGCTGTACGGGCTCCGCCTTTTTGACGATGTTCAGATCCTGGTCGAGAATCGCACGCCTGAAGGCATCTATCTTCTTATCCGCGTAAAGGAAAATCCCCGGCTCGAGAAAACCGAAATCGTCGGCAATGATGAGCTCAACGAAGACGAAGTGATGAAGCGCGTGAACCTCGTCAAAGGGCAAATTGTCACGGCGCAGGATCTGTCTCTGATCGTGCGAATGCTGCGGTTGAAATACTCCGAAGATGGCTATCTGAATGCGGAGATCAAGCCTGCACTGATCAAAGATTCGACCGGCAACCGTGTCACACTTCGGCTCACTATCGTCGAAGGTCCAAAAGTCAAGATCGACCGGATCCGCTTTCATGGGAACAAGCGCTACGATGATGAGGACCTCAAAGGAGCCATGAAGGAAACGGCGGAGAGAGCCTGGTGGAAATTCTGGGCAAGCAACAAGTTCGACAAGAAGAAATACGTTGAGGACAAGCGCCTCATCCTGAATTTCTATCAGAAGAACGGCTACCGTGACGCCGAAATCCTGGCAGATTCCATCTCGTACGACACCAACAAGCAATACATGACGATCGACTTGTTCCTACATGAGGGTCCCCAGTACCGTGTCAGGAATATTATTTGGGACGGAAACACCGTCTATCCGGCTGAAGTTCTTACGCAGCGGTTGGGGTTCCTGAGGGGAGACATCTACGACAAGGAGAAGTTCGAGAAGAACCTGTACAGGAGCGAGGAAGAAACAGACGTGTCTTCGCTCTATATGGACAATGGGTATCTGATGTTCCAGGCCGAACCCGAGGAAACCCCGGTGTCGGGAGACAGCCTCGACGTGACGATCCATATGCGGGAACGGAATCAATTCCGGATCGGCAGGGTAAGCATCACGGGCAACACGAAAACGTATGAGAAGGTCGTCCGCCGGGAACTCTTCACGCTTCCCGGAGATTTCTTCAGCCGCCAGGGAGTGATCAGAAGCGCGCGGCAGCTCTCTCAGCTGAACTACTTCAATCCCGAGAAAATCAAGCCCGACACGCGCAACCTCGATACCGAGAAAGGGACTGTCGATCTCGAGTACGCCGTCGAGGAGAAGTCGAGCGACACGTTCAACATGTCGGTCGGCTACAGCGGTTACTTCGGGTTCAATGGCGCTCTTGGACTCACGTTCAACAATTTCTCCCTGAAGGAGCCGCTGCGCGGTGGCGCAGGGCAGCAACTGAGTTTCGATTGGCAGTTTGGTGAGGGGAGCCGGTACAGAACGTTTTCCATAGGGTTTACAGAGCCGTGGATGTTCGATACACCGACTCTGCTCGGTGTCAATCTTTTCGATCAACGGCAGGTTTTCTACTATGATCTGAGGTTGACCGGAGCGTCGGTTCGCGTGGGTCGCCGGTTCAAATGGCCCGACTATCTCTTCCGTGGTGACTGGACGCTGAAGTTCCAGAGAAACGATGTGATCTCCGGCGGCTCGTATTACCTGGAAGGAATCACCACGCAAGTTGGCATTTCGCAGGTAATTTCCCGCAACAGTACGGACAGTCCAATCTTCCCGACGCGGGGCTCAAGTTTCTCTCTGCTCACAGAACTTTCCGGCGGGTTTCTACCCGGCAATGTGAATTTCTCAAAGCACATCTTCAACGCGGACTGGTATATCCCGATCCTGGGGGGGAATCGCATCGCCCTTGCGGTTTCGAGCACACTTGGCTTTGTCTTTGGTATTGGCGACAATCCCCGGATTCAACCCACGGACGTCTTTTTCATGGGGGGGACCGGCCTCGGGTACTTCAACACTACTCCGTTGCGCGGTTACGAAGACCGCGGAGTGGGACCGGCGAGCGGAGGATTGTCGATGCTCAAGCACTCGGCGGAGCTGAGATTCGCGCTGTCGATCAACCCGATCCCAATCTACGCTCTCATGTTTGCAGAAGCTGGAAATGTCTGGAAGGAGCCAAAGGTAACCGACCCGATGGACCTTCGCCGGTCAGCCGGTGTCGGTGTGCGCCTTCTCATCAACCCGATTGGGATGGTTGGTTTTGACTACGGCTATGGTTTTGATGCCCCGGCACCAAGCGGTGCCCCGCCCGGATGGCGTTTCCACTTCCAATTCGGAAAAGGATTCTAATTCTCCAGCATTTTGTTAACCACTCTAATCGATCACTTCATTTTGAGGATACCGTGAAGAACCTTCTCATCTTTATCGCACTCGTTGCAGCGCTCCTTCTTTCCGTCAGTGTTGCGACAGCACAGGCAACGAAGGCTGCGTTTGTAGATTCCGAAAAAATTCTTGGAGAATTGCCCGAAGCTCAGAAGGCGTCCGCAGAATTGAATGCCCTGGTCAAAGGGTGGCAGGATTCCGTGGCAGCCATGCAGGCTGATCTCGCAAAACAGGTCGAGGAATATCAGAAACAATCATCCGTGATGGCTCAGATCAAGAAAGATGCGGAAGAGAAGCGCCTCGGTGAGCTGAATCAAAGACTGCGCGAATTCGCCACGGCGAAACTTGATACTCGTACCGGCGAAGCGGCACAGGAACGTGAGAAACGCCTTACGCCGATCCGCGAAAAAGTTCTCCGTTCAATCGAAGCAGTCGCGAAGGAAGACGGATTCACGTTCGTGTTCGACCGCGCCAACGTGTTGTATGCCGATGCAAAAGTCGATCTTACGTACAAGGTCATCGATCGGCTGAAGAGGGGCGCAGCGGGAAAGACGAAGTAAGATCTTCGGGCCATTGTGCCATGGGGAGTCTTGAGATTCTTTGAACGCGCAGAAAGGTGCGGTGTGATGATGAAACGTATGGTGTGGATCTCGATCTGCCTGGCATGTGCCATGTCGTCACTGGTGATGAGCCAGGTCAAAGTCGCCTACGTGACGACCGATGCAATCATGAAACAGTTGCCCGACGCGCAGGATGCGCAGAAGCAG
Organism: Ignavibacteriales bacterium; assembly: GCA_026390595.1. NCBI lineage: Bacteria > Pseudomonadati > Ignavibacteriota > Ignavibacteria > Ignavibacteriales > Ignavibacteriales bacterium. The sequence goes on along the minus strand of JAPLFQ010000020.1, from coordinate 62,336 downwards.
CTGGATCAGTTTGTGGTCGACTGGCAGGGGGAATTGAACAAATTACAGCAGGATTGGCAGAAGAAGTTCGACGACTATGAAAAGCGCAAGCTGATCATGACGGAGCAACGCCGCGTCGACGCCGAAAAAGAACTGCGCGACATCGATGCGAAGATCGCGGAATACAGAAACAAAAAGTTCGGCCAGAACGGCGACATGTTCGTGAAGCAGAATGAGCTGATGAAGCCTGTCCAGGACAGAGTCTTCAAGGCGATTCAGGACGTCGCGCTCGAAGAGGGGTACGACTACGTTTTCGACAAGAGCGGCGAGATCCTGATGATGTATGCCAACCCAAAATATGACCTGACGCAGAAAGTGCTGGCGAAGCTCACCGTGGTTCCGAGCGGAGGGAAATAGCCCCCGGCCCCCCATGACAACCCGAGAAATCGCGACTATAGTACGTGGTGAAATCAGCGGGGATGAAGGAGCAGAAATTCTCCGGGTCGCCAAGATCGAAGAATCCGGTCCTGGCGACCTTACGTTTTTGGCAAATCCGAAATACCTGAAGCACGTCGCCGGCACGAAAGCATCCGCAATACTTGTCTCCGCGTCGTTCGACACAACGCAGGCTGACGTACCCAAAAGTCTCACCGTTATCAAAGTCCCGGATCCGTACGTTGCATTCCTGCAGGTTCTGAAGCTGATTACGCCGATTCCCGATCCGTTCTCGAAGGGGGTGCATGCGACCGCTTCTGTTGCGGCCTCTGCGGCAATCGGAACTAATGTTTCGCTTGGAGCTCACGCATCTATCGGCGAACACGCCTCCATCGGTTCAGGGACGAAGATCGCACCCTGCTGCGTCATTGGCAACGGCGTGACGATCGGAGAGAATTGCCTGATCTATCCTCATGTCACGCTCTATCACGGTTGTCGGGTCGGTAAGAATGTCATCATCCAGGCGGGGACAGTGATTGGTAGCGATGGGTTTGGGTTTGCTCCAAAGCCCGATGGTACGTATGAAAAGATCCCTCAGTTGGGAATTGTTGTACTGGAGGACGATGTCGAGGTCGGAGCGAACTGCACGATAGACCGGGCGACGCTCGGCCAGACTGTCCTGAAGAGGGGCGTGAAACTCGACAACATGGTCCATATCGCCCACAATGTTGTTGTCGGCGAAGACACCGTCATCGCCGCACAAACCGGAATCAGTGGAAGCACGAAGGTGGGGAAGAACGTCATCATCGCGGGCCAGGTGGGGATCGTCGGGCATATTGAAATTGCAGACCGGACAGTGCTGATGGCGAAAACGGGTGTCTCCAAATCTACAGAACCCGGTGTGACGTACTGGAGCACTCCGGCGAAGGAGCACAAGAGAGCTCTGAAAATCGAAGCGGTCCTGCGGTCACTTCCGGAATTGGCAAAAGACGTGGAAGACGTGAAGAAAGCAATTGAGAAGCTGCAGGACATACTCGCGAAAGCGAAATCATAAACAACTCCTTCTGGATAAACCATGCTCGTTCAGCAGCACACAATAAAAAAGCCCGTCACAATGACCGGTGTCGGTCTGCACACTGGCGTGCAAACCACCATGACATTCAAGCCGGCTCCCGAGAACTACGGAATCCGGTTCAAACGCGTCGATGTCGGAGGCGCGCCTGAGATTCCGGCGGATGTCGATCATGTGATCGAGGTTGAGCGCGGAACGGTGATCGGGATCGGGGATGTCCGGATCCACACCGTGGAACACGTGCTCGCGGCGATTGTCGGTCTTCAGGTGGACAATGTCATCATCGAGCTCGACAACATCGAGCCACCGATTGCAGATGGCAGCTCGAAACCTTTTGTCGACATGATCCTCGAGTCGGGTGTGCAGGAACAGGAAGCTCCCAAGGACTACCTGATCATCGATCAGACGATCCGCTACCAGAATGAGGAAACGGGGGCCGATATTGTAGCACTGCCGACGGATGATTTTCGTGTGACAGTGCTGATCGACTATCACAATCCCGCCCTGGGGAGCCAGCATACGGGACTGTTCAATCTCGAAAAGGAGTTTATTACAGAATTTGCGCCTTCCCGGACATTTTGCTTTCTCCATGAAGTTGAAATGTTGCGGGACAAGGGACTTATTCGCGGCGGCAATCTCGACAATGCAATTGTGATTGTGGACCGGGATCTGTCGGATGATGAGCTGAAAAAACTCGCCCAAAAACTTGGGATTGACCAGGCTTTGATCCTCGGGACGACAGGCGTGCTGAACGAAAAGACCCTTCACTTCAGGAATGAACCGGCGAGGCACAAGCTCGTCGATTTGATCGGCGATCTTGCCCTGATCGGAGTCCCGCTCAAAGCGCAGATCCTTGCGGCGCGACCGGGGCATGCGGCCAACGTTGAGTTTGCGCGAAAGGTGCGCAAGCTCTATCAGCAGAAGAAACTTGTCAAGAAGTACATGCATGTCAGGAAGGAAGGCGTCGTGTTCGACGTCAATGCCATCCAACGCATTCTCCCACATCGCTATCCGTTTCTGCTGGTCGACAAGATTATTGATTTCCAGCTCGATGAGCGTGTCGTGGGAGTGAAAAATGTGACGCTTAACGAGCCGTATTTCCAGGGACATTTTCCGGACCAACCAGTGATGCCTGGCGTGCTCATCGTGGAAGCGATGGCGCAGGCAGGCGGCATCCTGATGCTGAACGGGCTTGAGAATCCTGGGAACAAACTCGTGTACTTCATGTCGATCAACAATGTGAAATTCCGGCGTCCGGTTGTTCCAGGCGACCAACTTGTTCTTGACGTGCAAATGGTCAGCAGAAGATCGAAGTTCATTCAAATCCGAGGTCAGGCGTTTGTTGACGGCAATCTTGTCGCAGAGGGGGATTTCTCCGCCGCAATTGTCGACAGGGAGGGCGTGCAGCCGAAAACCGGAAACCACACAGACTCCTACCAACTTTCAACCACCAGTCAGAACCCGACTTCAAAATAATGGCTCATCACATAGATACTCATGCAGTCGTGAGCTCGAAAGCCGCGATTGGCGATGGAGTGCAGATTGGACCGTATGCGGTGATCGAGGATGATGTCACGATCGGTGAGGGAACGAGCATCGGGGCACACGCTGTCATTCACAGCGGCAGCCGCATAGGCAAAGAATGCAGAATCCATCCGATGGCCGCTATTGGTGGCTTGCCGCAGGATCTCAAGTTCAAGGGAGAGCCCACCACGCTGGAGCTCGGCGACAAGTGCGTCGTCCGGGAATTTGTGACGCTGAACCGCGCAACAGCTGAAACAGGCAGGACAGTCATCGGCAACAATTGCCTCTTCATGGCCTACGCGCATGTCGGTCATGATTGCGTGGTTGGTGACAACGTCATACTCGCGAATTGCTGTGCACTCGGAGGGCATGTCCACCTCGGCAATTGGGTCATCCTCGGCGGCTTGACCCCGGTTCACCAGTTTTGTCATGTTGGCGAACACGCGATGATCGGAGGCGGGTTCCGTGCCGTGAAGGACGTCCCGCCGTACATCCTTGCAGGGAGCGAACCGCTGATCTTTGAAAGGCTCAATATCGTTGGCCTTCGCCGGAGAGGGTTTTCCGAAAAGGCGATCGAGATGCTCGACAAAACGTATCGTCTTATTTACCGATCCAGTCTCAATGTCTCGCAAGCCGTGGCTCGTGTGAAGGAAGAAGTGGAATTGATTCCCGAAGTGGAAACGGTCCTTTCCTTCATTTCGAAGAGCAAGCGCGGTATCATTTCGGGTTACGTGCATCACTAGATGGTCTGGCAGTTTCGGAATACTGGGTTTCGGACCGGCTCATCGAACATGGATTACGACGAAAGGCTTGCGCAGTCGCTCGTATCCTCCGATGGTCCCTGTGTCGTCCGTTTCTACGGGTGGAAGCCGCCTGCCATCTCTCTTGGCTGGCATCAGGAAGCCGGAGAGATCGATCTGGCGAAGTGCCACGATGCCGGCATCGATGTGGTCCGCCGTCCCACCGGCGGACGAGCCATTCTTCATTCCGACGAAGTGACCTACAGCGTTGTCATGACCGCTTCCCAGAAGAGTGTGTTGTCGGTGTATCAACGCATCAGTGAAGCGCTCGTCAAGGGGCTTCGCTCACTCGGAGCCGATGTCGCACTGGAAAAATCCCAACCTCATTTCCCTTCGCTCTACCGTTCATCATCGTCTGTTGCTTGCTTCGCCAGCGCCGCCCGCTACGAGATCCATGTCGCCGGACGCAAGCTTGTTGGCAGCGCACAACGAAGGTTTGCCCGCCCGAATGGCGAGGAAGTTGTCCTGCAGCATGGCTCGATTCTGCTTGGTCCGGACCATCTTAGAATCGTCGACTTTCTCACATCGCTCTGTGATGACGATCGTGTGCGCCTGAAAAGCGAACTGAGCGCAAAAACCACCGATCTCGCGTCTACCCTTGAGAGAAGAGTGGAGTATGACGATGTTGTGGCGGTCTTGAAGAAGGGGTTCGAGGAGATGTGGCAAATCACGTTCGAGTCGTTGGTTCCAGAGGAGGCGGAGGAGTTCGGCTCTCTCTGATATCTGGGCGATGTGAGAGGAACTAAGTTCGGAATGGGGGCGTAGAGGGTTTCTGTTCCGGTGGCATTGTGTGATTGGGTTTTTTTCTATACTTTGAGGCATCGTGAAAGAGAAAACAAAGAAGAAGCTGAACATACTGGTTTCGAACGACGACGGCATCGACGCGCCGGGCATTTTTGCTCTCGTTCAGGAGCTCAAGAAGATCGGTACCGTCATCGTGGTCGCACCCGACAAGCAGCAGAGCGCGGTCGGCCATGCAATCACCATGAACTTTCCATTGCGGGCCAAGGAGTTCAAGAAGAACGGCGTGTTCTTTGGCTATGCAGTCGAGGGAACGCCGGCTGATTGCGTGAAACTTGCCGTGAAGGCACTCCTCAAGGAGAGGCCGGACCTGGTAGTTTCAGGCGTGAATCACGGCGCGAACACGGCCATCAGCATCATCTACTCTGGCACGGTATCAGCCGCCACGGAGGGTACGATTCTTGGCATCCCGTCGATCGCTGTTTCCCTCACGACATACGGGCCCCCCGACTTCAAGTACGCGGCGAAATTTGCCAGGAAATTGTCCCAATTGGTCATCAAAAAAGGAATGCCTGAGGGGACGCTGCTCAACGTGAATGTACCGGCGCTCGCAGAAAAACTTATCAAGGGCGTGGTGGTGACCAGGCAGGGGAAGGCCATCTGGAACGACACGTTCGATGTGCGGCGCGATCCTGCCAACAAGGAGTATTATTGGTTGACAGGCGCTCTGGAGGAGAGTGATACAGGGCTTGAGTTCGACCAGTCTGCAATTCTTAACAACTACGTATCCGTTACTCCCATACACTATGACCTCACTGACTACGATTCGGTGAAGGTTATGGGTCGTTGGGGTATCGACAAACTTCACTAACACGATCAAGAGGAACCCAGACAATGAGAATCGGAATACTAACAGGCGGCGGTGATGTGCCTGGATTAAATCCCTGCATCAAGGCCGTCGTGTATCGCGCCATCGACAAAGGCGCAGAAGTGGTCGGCATTCGCCGCGGATGGGGAGGATTGCTCAATTATGATTTCAACCGAAAGGACAACGAAGGAGACAACTTCCTTCCTCTCAACAAGCTCAACACTCGTACTATTGACCGATCGGGCGGAACGTTTCTCCACACCTCCCGAACGAATCCGGGCAAAGTGAAAAAGGATGACATTCCGGCGTTTCTCAAGACGCCAGAGCATGAAAAACTCGGTGTGGACTACAAGGTCGATTTCACGCCTCACGTTCTGAAAGTGATTGAGCACCTCGGTATTGATGTTCTTATCACGATCGGAGGCGATGATACGCAGAGCTATGGTGTGCGGATGCACAAAGAAGGAGTGCCCGTCATCGCGATTCCCAAGACGATGGATAATGACGTCTTCGGCACGGATTACTGCATCGGGTTCTCGACAGCCGTCACGCGGAGCGTGGATTTCATCACGGCTCTCCGGACAGTCGCCGGTTCGCATGAGCGTATTGCGGTTGTGGAGCTCTTCGGGCGCAATTCAGGCGAGACAGCGTTGATCTCCGCCTATCTGGCCGGCGTCGATCGCGCGCTCATTTCAGAAGTGCCGTTTGATGTCGAGAAGCTGGCCCGGTTCGTCATGGACGACAAGTCTCACAATCCGAGCAACTATGCCGTCGTGACCATGTCTGAAGGTGCTCACTTCCTCGGCGGACAGGTTGTGGAGTACGGTGAGGCGGATGCGTATGGCCACAGAAAACTGGGAGGCATTGGTGCCGCGACAGAACAAGCTCTGAAGAGGCTCACGGGTTCGCACACAGTCTATCAGCAGGTTGCGTATCTGATGCGAAGCGGCGAGCCGGATGCTTTGGATCGGATGGTCGCGATCAGCTATGCCAACTTGGCGACGGATCTGGCGTTGAAGAAGGAGTTTGGGAGGCTCGTGGCATTGCGGGAAGGAAAATACACGACTGTCCCGATCGAAACGCTGACGCAAGGACTGAAGCGCGTCGACGTCGCTGAATTGTACGATGCGGAACACTACCGTCCGAAGGTTTCTCACCTGCTTGGCAAGCCGATGTTCCTGTACTAGGATCGATGGACGGTTGAGCAGAGCCGGATGCTCTGCGGAGAGATGCACGAATCCCGCCTGAAGAAGGCGGGATTCGTTTTTGGAGGATGATTAACGGCGTTTCTTCCCGGGCGGATGTTGATAGACGGGTTGGACACCATACTCGCTCGCGGCCCAGAGGGTCAGGAGAGCGGTAATGCCCGCGATGCCTCGCTTCTCATCCTGGCTCGGGAAGACAAGGCCGTAGGTGTCTGCGACGAAATGAAGATGGTTAAGCACGCGCTTAGCTTGCGGCCGTTCGATCCAGCCGTGCCAGAGGTCAACCTGATCGACGATCATTGCCTCGTGGCGACGGAGGAATTCACCCAGCGAAATGAAGTTCGAACGTTGCGGGGTGCGCGGCCGGCAGAGGTTCAGAAGATCTGCGAGATATTCGTTCCACAGCCGTGAGAATCCGCGGTTGCTCGGTTTGAGAAGGTAATGTGCTCGAGCGACCGAAAACCGGGCTTTGGTCTTGACGCGAAAGCGCGGGATGACGGGGTGAAAGTCGAGAATTGTCATGACCGCGGTTTTGTCTCGCTCGTCCGGCTCGTGAAGAATCCACGTTTTCCGCAGTTCGCGCCACGAGAGGATCCTGAGAACTGATTTCTTCTCGCTGTCGAGTATGATGAACTTTCCTTTTTCTTCCTTGACGGCAGTGACCCAGTGGCTCCATTCCTGCACGCAGAGCAGGACGGGAATGCCTTGCCGCAGATACGAAACGAGTTCCAGCCTCGCTTGTTCCGGGTCGAACCGTCTCGTAAACTTCAGGTCGCAGTTGAATTTGCGGGCTGCTTTGGCAAGTTGAAACTCGTCCGTGCCGGACCACCAACGCGTCCCCGCAATTTCTGCGATCTTGTTCTCGTCGGCAAGAATGCCGAGCATAACAAGAGCGTGCTTGAGGGCAAACGGACCGCATTGCCACAGATTCGGTTGAGGGTAAAATCCCATCGTGCAACTTCTCCCTGCTTTCAGTGCGCTGAACCTACCGAAAGTTTGATGTAATTACAACCACGTTCTAAGCCCCTATTGTCAGTGAAGACGGTTGTCTCGGTCTCGAAGTTTCTGTATCTTTCAGGAGAATGACGAACGAAGGGTCAATTGGTACGTATCGCTGTGCCGTGTGCGGCGAGGAAAATGAGACTCTTGTGGATCCTACGGCCGGATCGGCCCAAGACTACGTGGAAGACTGCGAAATCTGCTGCCGCCCCAATGTCCTTCACGTGCGGATTGACGGATTGACCGGAACAGTTTCCCTGGAAACGGAATTTGAGGGATAGAGAACCCTGGTTCTCGCCCGATGAGGGATATGGCTACACCATTAATGAAACAATACCAGCAGGTCAAAGCGAAACACCCCGACACGATTCTCCTGTTCCGGATGGGGGACTTCTATGAGACTTTTGAAGAAGACGCGAAGACCGCTGCGAGGGTGCTCGGCATAACACTCACCAAGCGCGGGAACGGCGCGGCGGGTGAGGTGCCCCTCGCGGGATTTCCCTACCACGCTCTCGACGCGTACCTTCCAAAACTCCTCAAAGCCGGACATCGGGTTGCGATCTGCGAACAGATGGAAGACCCGAGGTTTGCGGTCGGTCTTGTGAAGCGGGATGTCGTTGAGGTCGTGACGCCGGGTGTCTCATTCTCTGACAAAGTCCTGGAGCAGAAACAGAACAACTATCTCGCCGCTGTCGCACTTCCGTCTCCGCTGGCTCAGGGGGATGAGATGATCGGATTTGCGTTTATCGACGTCTCAACGGCGGAATTTGGTGTCACAGAGTTCCCGTTCAGGAACCTCGCCGATCAGATTCATGTCTTGCAGCCTTCTGAGCTTCTCGTCCAGAAAAGAGACCTCGAGACACTCGAGAGCATTCTCCGTGATAAGTTCAGGGGCTTGTATACGAAGGTGGAGGATTGGGTCTACAACGGAGACTACAGCTACGAGATCCTGGTCAACCACTTCAAGACGCAATCGCTCAAGGGCTTCGGTGTTGAGCATCTGAAGACAGGTCTGGTCGCGGCCGGCGCCGTCATGCACTACCTCCAGGAAACGCAGAAGGCGAATCTGCCGCACCTCAGGAAAGTGACTCCCTTCGACACCAGCGACTATATGGTGCTGGACGCTTCCACGAAACGCAACCTCGAGATTACGGCTTCGCTTTCCGGACAATCGGATGGGACATTGTTCGCGGTTCTGGATCGGACTCAGACTGCGATGGGAGGGCGGCTGTTGAAGGCATGGGTCAATCGTCCGCTGAAGAAACTGGAATCGATTCGCCGCCGGCTCGACGCAGTGAAAGAACTGTTCGGCAACGACAGCGTGCGGAGCGACCTCCGGGATGTGCTGGGGCAGGTGGGCGATCTTGAGCGGCTGGTTGCGCGCATCGCGACTGGACGCGCAAACCCCCGGGAACTGAAGCAACTCGAACGGTCGCTGACTTTCATCCCTTCTGTGAAACAGCACGTGGGCTTGTTAAAGTCGCCAACGCTTGCGGAGATGCACGCCGCATTGAATCCTCTTGATCCTCTGGTCAAACTTCTTCACGACGCGATCGAAGAAGATCCGCCTCTTGCTCTCGTCGAAGGAGGAGTGATCAGGGTGGGATACAGCAAGGAACTTGATGATCTCCGGACGATCGCCTTCAGCGGAAAGGATTGGATCGCGAAACTTCAGGCGAAAGAGCGTCAGAGGACCGGAATCCCTTCGTTGAAGGTGGGGTACAACAATGTGTTCGGATACTACATCGAGATCACGAATACGCATAAGGACAAGATACCGGCGGACTATATCCGAAAGCAAACCCTGACGAATGCCGAGCGGTATATCACGCCAGATCTGAAGGAATACGAAGAGAAAGTCCTTCACGCCGAAGAAAAGATCCTTGCCCTTGAAACGCGGATTTTCAGTGATATCCGAATTTCGATTGCCGAGTACTCCGCCTCAATTCTGGACAACGCCCGGCTCCTTGCGACATTCGATTGCTTCGTCGCTCTTGCGGATGTCGCTGTCGAGAGTAACTTCGTCTGTCCGGAAGTTGATGATTCAACCAGGCTGGAGATCAGGGAGGGGCGGCATCCGGTGATCGAGCGGCTGCTCCCGCCGGGAGAGCGCTATACGGCCAACAACACGCTCATGGACACCGAATCGGATCAAATCCTGATTATCACAGGTCCAAACATGAGCGGCAAATCAAGTTACCTCCGGCAGGTCGGCCTGATCGTACTTCTCGCACAAATCGGCAGCTTTGTTCCGGCAGCCGAAGCCAAGATTGGTCTGGTGGACCGGATCTATACGAGGGTTGGGGCGAGCGACAACATTGCGTCCGGAGAGAGCACGTTTCTGGTGGAAATGCACGAGGCCGCGACGATCGTCAACACGTCCACGAGCCGCGGATTGATCCTGCTTGACGAGGTGGGACGCGGGACGAGCACATTTGACGGGATCAGCATCGCGTGGGCCTTGACGGAGTACCTGCACACCCGGATCGGTGCGAAAACGCTCTTTGCGACGCACTATCACGAGCTGAACGAACTCGCGGATATCTTCCCCCGCATCAAGAACTACAAAGTTGATGTGCGGGAGTACGGTGACAAGGTTCTCTTTCTCCACAAAGTGGTCCCGGGATTTGCTGACCACTCGTATGGTATTCAGGTTGCCCAGATGGCCGGGCTTCCCGAGGAAGTGACCGACAGGGCAAAGAAAATCCTGAAGAATCTCGAGGAGTCTGACCTCAACGTGTATTCGAGCGGGAGGCAGATCAAAGGCCGCACACCTCCTCCGGATATCCAGATGACGCTTTTCGAAGTGAAAGATGAACGGCTTCGCGAGGAGATTCGAAAACTGGATGTCGAGAATATGACCCCGCTGGAAGCATTGCAGAAACTTACCGAGATCAAGCGCCGGTTGGATCAACAATAGCCCGTCGAATCGTCACGGGATGGTCTAAGCGTCAAGACTCACAACCCTATCACAATTCAATTGAAAAGGAATCGATGGCAGACAGCAGCTACCCGATACTTCGCACACACAAGCTTGCGCATATCCCCGCCTTGAAGGTCGACCCGGTCGTATTTAACTCAAGGTTCCAGCACGGCTGTTCGATGATCAACTGCAATGCGACCTGTTGCGCGGGAGGGGTCCTGCTCGACATCGAGGAGCGTGACAACATCCTGCATCATGTTGACCTTATCCATCGGCATATGGAACCTGGGCAGATCAAAGATCCGGCCGCATGGTTCGATGTCGAAGTGGAAGAAGATGCCGATTATCCGTCCGGCAAGGGGACGGGGACTCAAACGACCGAGAAAGGCTGCGTGTTTCTGAAGCATGACGGACGCTGTGTCCTTCAGACGGCAGCGATGGAGGAGGGACTGCCGAAGGACATGCTGAAACCATTCTTCTGCTTCGCATTCCCGGTCACGATCGATGGCGGTGTTCTGACAATTGATGATCCTGATCTTGCGAATCGGCCTGAGTGTTGCAGCATGATTCCCGGTGGAACTGTATCGGTGCTGGATCTTTGTGCCGAGGAGTTTGAATTCGTTTTGGGGAGCGAAGGGGCGAAGGCCTTGCGCGAACTCGCGCCTCCACATGCATAACATGTTCGGTGCAGTTGTGCACTAGTCGCTGGTGCGGGTGATCGAGCACCAGCACGCCTACTGGAACGATCGCTTCGAAAACACACCTCAATGAATTGAAGAAACCCTGGCATCGGTATGATAGCCAGGGTTTTTGCATTCTTGCCGACACACTCGATCCTACTATTCCGCATAATAGCATGTTGCAACCGTCTCGTTGCCAGTGGCAAGAACCTGTGTATGCGAAAAATGTCAGTGGAAGGCTCCTGGAAGTCATACGCCTGAAATGCCTATTGATAGCGGGTTTGAGCAGGCGGCTCGTCATGATACGTTTGTCAGGATTGTGCCGGAGATGATGATCGATGGTTCGGACGCTCATGGGTGAATTCGCTTCGTTGAGGCGGAGTCCCGATCTTCGTTCGTCCAAGAATTGACCTGGCTCGAGTTCCTGACAAACTTGACTCCCGGTCAGATTGATTTGTAACCGGACGCGGGGAAACCTCTGCTCTGATTCCAGGCCTTCGCTCAGCGTTCGACCATGTTGTCTCCGAACTCGCCTCCCGTAGAATCATCCCCTCCTCAGCCTCTTGCCAATAGAGTTCGGTACATGCGCTTGCGACAGGGTAGTGCCAATCTCATCAATGCAGAAGTGGCCGTGAAATTGAGACAAGACCAACAGGCGACGGATGCAGGAAAATTTCGCTTGACATACCTTCTCCGATTATCTATATTGGAAACGTAAGACACGATATTAGTTTCTCAAATACCAACATAGTGACTCCATAACGATATGTATAGTATGCGATAAGCACCAGTGGAAACCTTAAATACTCAATTGGTATCCGTATGCTAGCAAATGACGAATAATCTTGAGGTGAGAGAGAGAGTGCTGGAACATGCCCGGGATGCGTTTCTTTCCAGAGGGTTCAGCAAAGTGACGCTTGACGAGATAGCATCCGACCTCGGGATAAGCAAGAAGACACTCTACAAGTTTTATCCAAGCAAGGAGGAGCTGTTGAGAGCCTCCTTGCATACGATGATGCGCTCCGCTGGGTGGGAGCTGGAGCGCATCTCTTCTTCCGATAAGCCCTTCGCAGAGAAACTGGCTGAAGCTATGGTGACAATGGGGAAGTACATCAGCCGCCTTCGGAAGGAAGGGCTGGCTGATGTTCAACGCAACGCACCATTGATATGGCGAGAGCTCGACAAATTCCGGGAGGAACACATCGTGAGCAAACTTGTCGCCATGATCGTGCAGGCTCGCAATGAGAACATCTTTCGTCCCGAGATTCATGAGCAAGTCTTGATCCGTATGCTTATGAGCTCCATACAGGGAGTAATCAATCCACAAGTGCTCACGCAATGCTCCTTCTCTGCACAGGAAGCTGCGCAGAACATCCTGAAGGTTCTCTTCGAGGGTGCACTGACCGATGCGGCGAGGAAAGAATTTCACGTCTTCGACAAACCAACTGAATTCGTCTAGTTCACAACGAAGGACATCATGAAAACGAAATCCATTTTCCTGGTTCTGGGCTTCGTGCTCTGGGGATGCGGGAACGGCAGCAAAGGAGCAATAGAAGCGAGCGGCACACTCGAAGCAACGGAAGTAAAAGTGAGCGCGAAGGTGCCGGGTCAGATTGAGACCATTCGTGTGCAGGAAGGGAGTGAGGTGAAAGCCGGCGATACGCTTGTGATCCTTGATCGCTCCACGCTGGTCCTGCAATGGAAGCAGGCGCAGGCGGGCTTCGAAGTAGCAGACGCACAACACAGGCTGTTGCTCAACGGCGCACGCTCGGAAGACCTGAGGCTCGGTGAAGAGGCGCAGCGTCAGGCCGAGGCGTCCTTCAAGAGCTCCAATGATGACTACGCGAGAATGAAACAGCTGCTTGCGACGAACACGATCTCGAAAAAACAATTCGACGACGCCGAATCGCGATACACGATCGCCAGGGCCCAGTTGAATTCCGCCGAACAGAACCTTGGCAAGCTCCGGAAATTCGCGCGTCCCGAAGACCTGGCCGCGGCGAAAGCCCGGGCAGGTCAGGCCAGAGCGACCGCGGACCTGCTTATGAAACAGCTCACTGACGCAGTCATCATCGCTCCGGTCGCGGGCACGATCACGCATAAGCCTTTTGAGGAAGGTGAACTCGTGAGCATGGGCGCCGTGATTGCCACGATCGCACGCCTCGACAAGATGGAACTGATGATCTACGTCAATGAGTCAGAGCTCGGCAAAGTGAAGCTTGGGGGACCGGCGGACGTATCGATCGATACCTATCCCCAGAAGACCTTCCCCGGAAAGGTCATGTACATTTCGCCTATAGCAGAATTCACTCCGAAGAATGTTCAAACCAAAGAAGACCGAACGAAGCTGGTCTTCGGTGTGAAGCTCGAGGTGGAAAACAAAGAACGCGCGTTGAAGTCTGGAATGCCGGCCGATGCCGTCGTGCGTTGATCGCAAAGTGCTATGAGCGCCATCGAACTAAGGTCAGTCAGCAAGTCATTCGGGATCCATCGCGCAGTCGATTCGGTGTCGATGCGGATCGAGAAGGGGGAGATGTATGCCCTTGTTGGTCCCGACGGTTCCGGCAAGACGACTACGATCAGGATGCTCTGCGGCATTCTTCCGCCCGACGAGGGGGAGTTGTACGTGTGCGGCTACGACGTACGGAAACAGCCCGGCCAAGTGAAGGATCGCATAGGATACCTGTCTCAGAAATTCAGCCTCTATGGCGACCTGACTGTCGATGAGAACATCGAGTTCTTCGCAGAGATCCATGGAGTACGTGAATACCGGACACGGAGGGAGGAACTTCTCGAGTTTACCCGGCTGGTCCCTTTTCGCAGCCGGTTCGCGGAAAACCTGTCCGGAGGCATGAAGCAGAAGCTCGCGCTCGCCTGCACGTTGATTCATACGCCAGAGGTGATTTTTCTTGATGAACCGACCGCCGGCGTCGACCCGGTTTCGCGGCGTGATTTCTGGAAGATCCTCTCGAACCTCTTGAAAACCGGCATCACCATCCTGATGACGACGCCCTATCTGGATGAGGCCGAGCGCTGCAGCCGCGTTGCGATGATGAACGCAGGGCGGGTGCTCGTGGCGGATACCCCGCAGAATCTCAAGAGTACCATGAAAGGCACGATTGTCGAGTTGGTGTGCGACGACATTCGCAAGGCGTCATCGGTTCTCAAATCAGGGCAACTGGCGATGGAAGTGCAGGCCTTTGGCGACCGGCTGAATGTCGTGGTGGAGGACGAAAAAAAGGGGATGCGCAGAATTCTCGAAGCTCTGAAGAAACACTCTGTGGAAGTAGCCGATCACCGGGTGATCGCGCCGTCCCTGGAAAATGTTTTTATCTCTCTTCTTTCGGAGCGAAACAGCAAACAAGGCATTGTGGAAGGCCCGGCAGCATGAAAACGATTACTGTAACATTGGCTCTGTTGGTCGCAGGATTCTCGAGCGCTGTTGCGCAGGTGAAGATGCTCACGATTGAGGAAAGCGTGAACATCGGAATCGAAAACAGCCGGGTTCTTCACGCTGCGCAGATGAAATCGGAGTATGCGGGTGCAAAAGCGAGTGAAATGAGCGCAATGCTCTATCCGTCATTAAAGGTGATGGGTTCATATCAACGATTGAGCGAGGTGCCGGCGTTTACTCTCCCGCTTCCGGGAGCGCCTACCTCGTTGTTTCCCTACATCCCGAACAGCTACAATCTCCGGGCCTCCTTTCAACAGCCGCTCTTCACCGGTTGGAAATTCCAGGGCGCAGCGGACAACGCAGCATTCCAGGCTGAGGCCTCCAGAATTGATGTGGCGAAGGAGAGGGCGGAACTGGTCTTCAATATCAAGTCGGCCTATTGGAACCTGTACAGGGTAAACGAAATGAAACGCCTGACTGACGAAAATGTGAAACAAGTGAGTTCGCATCTTGAGGATGTCGAAAACCTGGTGAAGCAGGGGATGGCAACCACCAACGATGTCTTGAAGGTGAGAGTGCAACTATCCAATTCGAAGATCCTTCAAAGTGACGCGGGAAATGCTGTAAGGCTTGCGATGATTTCCCTGAACTCAACGATCGGCATCCCTCTTGGTACAGACGTCGGCATTGCCTCGCCCCTCACTGCGACGACGAGAGAATTTCCCGAATTGGCAAAGACGCTCGCCTCGGCTCTGGGAACCCGCCCAGAAGTCCTGGGGATGGAATCGCGCGTGAAAGCCGCCGGAGCAGCAGTGACTTCGGCTGTGGGAGGCTGGTTTCCGCAGATCTTTCTCACAGGGAACTACAATTATGCCAGGCCAAATCAGCGGATCATTCCGGCCAAAGACGAATTCAAGGACACATGGGATGTGGGTCTTTCGGTCCAGTTCGATCTCTGGAACAACCTCACGGCGTTGCACCAGACGAATCAGGCGAAGGCACAGCTTGAACAAACAAAAGACGCTCTCGTGACATTGAAGGACGGTATCACGCTCGAGGTGACGCAGAGCTATCTGAATTTCCAGCAGGCGAAGGAACGCATCAGGCTTTCCGAATTGACTGTCGATCAGGCAAATGAAAACTACCGGACGGCGGCAGAAAAGTACAAGGCAGGCCTTACGTCGAGCTCCGAGCTCCTCGATGCGGAAGTCGCACTACTGCAGTCAAAACTCCAGCTGACGCAGTCGTTGGTGGACCATGAATTGGCGGAAGCAAGGCTGGAGAAAGCACTTGGCGAGCTGCGGTAGCAGGGGCCGATCCTTTGAGGATGATATCTCATGGCTGTGAATGCGATTGAAGTCGAAAACCTGACCAAGCACTTCGGAAAGTTCTGTGCAGTCGACCACATCTCTTTCGAAGTGAAGCAGGGGGAAATCTTCGGGTTCCTCGGGGCCAACGGAGCGGGCAAGTCCACGACGATCCGCATGCTGTGCGGGCTTCTGCAAACGACAAAAGGGACGGCCCGGGTCGGCGGTTATGATATCAACACGCAATCGGAAAAGGTCAAAGAGAACATCGGGTACATGTCGCAACGGTTCTCGCTCTACGAGGATCTCACGGTGGATGAGAACATCAACTTCTTCGGCAAGGTGTACGGGCTGAGCGACGGTGAGCTTGCGGAGCGGAAGCAATGGGTGCTGGAGATGGCTAACCTCAAAGGGCGTGAACGGAGCATCACGGGCACGCTGTCAGGAGGGTGGAAGCAACGCCTTGCGCTCGGCTGTGCGGTGCTTCACCGGCCGAGAATTGTGTTCCTGGATGAGCCGACGAGCGGCGTAGACCCGGTCATGCGGAGGAAGTTCTGGGAACTCATCAACGACCTTTCCGCTGATGGAATAACGGTCCTTGTGACTACGCACTTCCTCGAAGAGGCGGAATATTGCAACGACATCATCCTCATCAACGCCGGCAAGATCATCGCCGGGGGTAGTCCAAAAGAGCTCAAGGAACAGCACATCAAGACGCCGATTCTTGAAGTGCGATGCGGCACCGTGATCGAAGCTCTCGCGTTGCTTGAGCAGCAGCCGTGGGCAGTGGAGACGTCGGTGTTCGGAACGTCGATGCACGTCAGTGTCTCCGACGAGACGCTGGCGCGGAGGGAGATCAAAAAGGTGTTGAAGAAACAGGACATTCACGTGACGCATATCGAGCGCATCACGCCTTCGCTCGAGGATGTGTTCATCTATCTGCTGGATCAGGAAGCTCAACGAGCCGCTTAGGGAACAACGCATGCTTGACCGTCTACTTCCGATCATAAAGAAGGAATTCCGGCACATCCGGAGAGATAAACGCGTGCTCGCTGTGCTGACGCTTGTCCCCGCAGGCCTTCTGCTGCTGAACGGGTATGCGTTGAATTTTGACGTCAATCACATCAGGATGGTTGTGGTGAACCTGGACAAAGGGTCCATCTCCCGGGAGTTCGTCAATTCCTTCGTCACGTCGGGGTACTTCGACTATGTGCAGGACCTGGCAACGTCGGAGGAGGCGACGCACATGCTGGACGACGGGCACGCGCGCATGGTTCTCGTCGTGCCAGCGGGTTTTTCAGATCGCATGCATGCGAACGAGTCTGCCTCAGTCCAGATCCTTGTAGACGGAATGGATGCGAACTCGGCAACGACCATCGTGGGGTTTTCGCAGGCTGTTGTTCTTCAGTATTCTCAGCGGATCGTGTTGAACAATCTGGCGAAGATTGGCCGGGGCAACTACATCCCCATACAGTACGAGGGGCGCATCTGGTACAATCCGGAACTGAAGAGCTCCAAATTTCTCGTGCCCGGACTGATCGCATTCATCCTCGCGATCACAGCCGTCATTGCGACGTCGTTGTCCATTGTCCGGGAAAAGGAACGCAACACGATTGAACAAATAAACGTCTCGCCGGTACATTCTCTCCACTTCATCATGGGAAAGTTGATACCGTATGCGCTCATTTCGCTCGTCGCCGCGGCGCTCGTACTCATTGCGGCGTACGCCTTGTTTGGAGTGGTCATCAAAGGGAGTGTGTTTCTGCTGTTTGGGGCGACGGTGCTCTTTGTCATCGCGGCACTGAGCATTGGGTTGCTTGTTTCAACGATCTCGGATAGCCAGCAGGTCGCATTTCAGATAGCCGCTCTCGTTTCCATGCTTCCTACGATTATTCTCTCCGGATTCGTGTTCCCGATCCGGAGCATGCCGTGGT
This sequence comes from Ignavibacteriales bacterium, assembly GCA_026390595.1. Classification (NCBI taxonomy): domain Bacteria; kingdom Pseudomonadati; phylum Ignavibacteriota; class Ignavibacteria; order Ignavibacteriales; species Ignavibacteriales bacterium. The sequence goes on along the minus strand of JAPLFQ010000020.1, from coordinate 44,475 downwards.
GGCTGCAGGTGTTGTCGAACGTCACGCCGGCGAAGTTCTATCTGGTCATACTCCGCAGCATCCTTCTCAAGGGAGCGGGCATTGCTGCGTTCTGGGAGCAGCTTGTTTACCTGGCGGTTTTTGCGACTGTCTTGCTGACGATCAGCACAGTACGATTCAAACGGACCATAGGATAGATACGTGAGCCGACACCGGATCATAGCGCTTCTCAAGAAGGAATTCGGCCAGTTGCTGAAGGACCGGCGGCTGCTGCCGATCGTCTTTCTCGCTCCGGTCATCCAGCTGACGTTTCTCGGGTTCGCGGCATCGCTTGATGTGAAGAACATCTCGATGGTCGTCTGTGATCTGGACAAATCGGCGGAGAGCCGTCAGTTCATCCAGCGATTTTCGAATTCCGGCTACTTCATGATCGAGTACGCAACGGATGACTACAACTCCATCCAGGACTACGTCGATAACAACAAGGTCACCATGGCGTTGGTCATTCCCCCGCGGTTTGGTGACAACGTGCTGAGAAACGAACCGGCGACTATCCAGGTGATCTTCGACGGCAGTGAAGGGAATACCGCAGCAATCGGCATGAGCTATGTCAATCAGATCATTATCGGCGCATCGACCAGCATTCTCACGGAAGTGCTCGGTGGGAGAGCTCTTTCGGGAAGGGTCGATGCGCAGATACGTTCGTGGTACAACCCTTCGCTGAAGAGCCGCAATTTTATGGTTCCCGGTGTGCTCGTGTTGATACTTCTCATCACGACAACGAACCTGACTGCGATGGCGATTGTGAAAGAGAAGGAAGTGGGCACGCTGGAGCAGCTCATGGTGACGCCGATCAGATCGTACGAGCTGATCCTGGGAAAGCTCATACCATTTACGATTATCGGCATGGTAAACGTGTGCGTGGTGCTGACAGTCATGGTATTCGGGTTCGGCATCGCAATCAAAGGGAGCGTCCTGTTACTGTTTGTTCTCACCGCCGCCTTTCTCATGACTTCACTTGGAGTTGGGCTCTTCGTTTCAACGATCTCGAGGACGCAGCAGCAGGCCATGATGACGGCGATGTTCTTCGTGATGATGCCCATGATGTATATCTCCGGTTTTGTTTTTCCGATCGAAAACATGCCAACTGTGCTGCAGTATCTCTCGCTCGGCATACCGATGCGCTATTACCTCATTATCATCCGATCAATCATACTGAAGGGTGCAGGAATCAGCACGCTCTGGCCGCAAGCGGTGATGTTGGTGCTCATGGGACTTGCCATTCTCGTCGCAAGCGCACTCCGGTTCAAAAAGAAACTCGATTGATCATCGTCACCTGATCAGGGGCAACTCAATCTCAAATTTGATTTTCATTCAGAAATGCGGTAAAATTACGACGCATTACACGTGCGGACACCGGGATCCGGGTCTTTCCCCGCGGGAAAGCCCGCCCCTTGTTCCTCGCATGCCAGAGTATCCCATGCACCAGCGTTCCTTTGCATTCACCACAGTGCTTCACGAAAAGGTTTCTTAAACGTTATGATGAATCAACGTCGTCTGTACCGAACAATTGAGAGTTTCGCGTCACACGATTTCAAGACAGACAAAGAGCTTCTCAAGCATGTTTTGAACGAAATCGTAAAAGATGAGCAGATCAATATCAAAGGGGGGCGGATTTGGCAATATGAGCCATCCACCACCTCGTACCGCCTGATTCATCAGATCGGTGTCATCGATCGGGTTGAACATGGCTACAAAATCGCTCTCTCGAGTTATCCGATCTTCTACCAGCTGGCGGATCATCGCTCGCTGATCGCAAATGAGACGGATCGCCACCTGAGGAAAAAAGGGATCGTCAAGTACTCGGCGACGGGCGTTGGGGAACGAATCGATACGAAGAAGGGGAAAGTCCCGCAGTATATCCTTGCCTTCAATTCGGACAGGCTGGAGGAATCCCTGCTCGCGGATCTGAATATCATCAGCCTGGCAGTGACCTCCCTCCTGCGCGGCAAGAAGGTTGAACGCAAAGCTGATTTGCTCGAGAAGGACCTTGACAAGGCCCGGGAAATCCAGCAGAGTATCCTTCCGCAGCATGCGCTCAACTTCCATCATTATGAGCTCTACGGTGTTTCGATTCCTGACAGGGTGGTAGGGGGCGATTTTTTTGACTACCTGCAATCTGACGAAGAAGAAGACCGGTTGAGCGTTGTCATCGGGGATGCTGCGAGCAAAGGATTCAGGGCCGCAGCCCAAGCCCTTTATGTCTCGGGCGCGCTTCGGATGGGCATCACCTTTCACACCAAGATCAGCGCCCTGATGTCCCGCGTGAACAGGCTGGTGAACAAGACCTTCGCGGAAGAGCAGTTCGTGACGATGTTCTACGCTGAACTCTCGAACGATCCGAAGGGACTCCTGCTCTATTCGAACGCTGGACACAACAGCCCGATGGTCTATCGTGCACGGGACAAGCGCATCGACATGCTGGAGGCGACAGGACAAATCATGGGACCGTTCCCGGATGGGCTCTACAAAGTGGACAATACACATTTGGACAAAGGCGACGTCGTTGTGTTGTACACGGACGGTGTTGTGGAGGCGGTCGGGGGAGGGGTCATGTACGGTGAAGACAGGCTGCAGGAGAAAATCAAAGAGATCGCACACCTCACGGCCCGTGAAATCTGCCAGCTCCTGGTGGACGATGTATTGAAGTACTCATCGGCATCCGACGATGGGGATGACAAAACCATTGTTGTGATCAAACGAATGAACGAAGCCACTCACTAGTGTCTTTCCAGCGGGGAGTGATATGACTGAACAGAAACGAGTCGGCATTGTAACGGGAGTCACCAGCGGCACCATGACCGCTGTCATGGACTCGGAAATCAAGAACCTTGCCCGCGAGCTCAATGGCAAGATCTACTATATCGGCCAGATCGGCAGCTATGTGCTTATCCCGGTTGCGAAGATCATTGTCGTCGCCATGGTGTCAGAGTTCAAAAAGATCGACGTCTCAGAAAACGGGAAGCTGACTCAGCGCTGCGTGATGGACCTCAGCCTTGTTGGAACCGTCAAAGCGGGTCGCTACGAGCGCGGTGTCTCCGTTATCCCCCCGGTTGATTCACCGGTATTCATCGCAGAGGATGCTGACCTGACGGCGGTGTTCTCCGTGTTCCGCAAATTCGGGTTCTCAGTTGGGCAACTCTCGATGTTCGAGCGCGAACGCGCATATCTCGACCCGAATAAGTTCTTCGGAAAGCACCTTGCAATCCTCGGGTCCAGCGGCTCCGGAAAATCATGTACGGTTTCTTCGATTCTTCAAAAAGTGGCGGTCTATCCGGATACGAATGTCATCATTCTCGATATCCACAACGAATACAGCAATGCCTTTCCGGAGACGAGTCAGCACCTCGATATCGCGGAGCTTGAACTACCGTTCTGGCTGATGAACCTCGCTGAACTTCAGGAGACGTTCATCGATGAGCGCGACGAGAACTCGGCGACACAGCTTACCGTGTTCAAGGACCTTATCGTTGCGTCAAAGAAGGGCAAGAATCCCGGTCTCGCAGATATTCTCACAGTGGATACGCCAGTGTACTTCGACCTTGCGGAGGTCCGTGCGAAGATTCAGTATTATGATTCGGAAAAGATCTCGGGTCTCACCGGGTCGACAGCGAAAGAGGGACCTTTCTATGGGAAGTTCACAAGGTTCCTTGTCCGTCTCGACAGCCGTTTGAACGATCCGCGCTATGCGTTCATGTTCAAACCGAAGGAGTACGTGCAGTCTTCCTCGTTTGCCGTGCTCCTGGGCAAGATCTTCGGACGGAATCAGGACTCCCGTATCACAATTATGGACATGAGCGGTGTTCCGTTCGATATCGTCAACACCATCGTATCGCTGCTCGCCCGCCTCGCATTCGATTTCAATTTCTGGAATGCGAGCCGACGCGACTTCCCCATACTTCTTGTCTTCGAGGAAGCGCACAACTATCTTCCGAGCGGCGGAACCGGAGCTGGCGCGGCGAGACGAACGGTTGAAAGAATCGCGAAGGAAGGGCGTAAATACGGCGTGAGTTGCATGATCGTGAGCCAGCGCCCTGCTGAAGTGTCTGAAACCATTATCTCGCAGTGCAACAACTTTGTCATTCTCCGCCTCACGAACCCTGTCGACCAGGGTTATGTCCGGAAATTGATGTCAGATACGTTTGCGGGGCTTATCGACACGCTTCCTTCGCTGCGACAGGGGGAGGCCCTCATCGTTGGGGAGGCTATCCCCATGCCGCTGCGCGTCCAGATTGATTTCCCCAATCCCGAACCCAGCAGTGCCGACATCAAGTTTTTCGACAAATGGAAGCAAAGCGAGGTGAAAACGGAAATCCCTGATGTCGTTGAACGCTGGTGGCACCAGCATCGAGGGTGACGATCGACCCCAGCTGTCATTTCTCACATCCTGACAAGGAACGAAGCCCCGGGCCGGTGTGTTTTGTAGTTGCAGCCAATCACATTGGAGGGACGCAGCATGCTGGTCAAGCGGGCCGAGGATCTCAAGTCAACCGATATCACACCTGAACATCTGTACTTCAACCGCCGTGAGTTCATCCAGGCTGCAGCGGCAGCCGGTATCGGATTCGCGTCCTCCCTGGCGTTCCTTGAAGCCGCCCACGCGGACGATCGCTGGCCGCGCGGCAAAAAGGGTCCGTACGACACAGACGAAGAAGTAAGCACTTTTAAAGACATCACTTCGTACAACAATTTCTACGAATTCGGAGTTGACAAGGGAGACCCTGCAAAGTACTCAGGGCGCTTTCAACCGAAGCCATGGTCTGTGCGAATCGAAGGGGAGGTCAGGAAGCCGGCCACGTATAACCTCGAAGATTTTCTGAAACCGCACAAACTCGAAGACAGAATTTACCGGATGCGATGTGTCGAGGGATGGTCGATGGTGATTCCGTGGCGCGGTGTTCCTCTTGCGGATCTGGTCAGAAGGGTCGAACCGACATCGCGTGCAAAGTACGTGACGTTCGAAACAATCTTCAGGCCTGAACAGATGCCGGGGCAGAAAGAGCGATACCTTCGCTGGCCGTACACAGAAGGACTGCGGCTCGACGAAGCACTTCATCCGTTGACGTTTCTGGCGACCGGACTTTATGGAAAGGACCTTCCGAATCAAAACGGCGCTCCATTGCGACTTGTCGTTCCCTGGAAGTACGGCTTCAAGGGAATAAAGTCCATCGTCAAGATCAGGTTCACAGATCAGGAACCCAAAACGACCTGGATGCTCGCGGGTCCCGATGAATACGGATTTTACTCCAACGTAAATCCCGACGTGGATCATCCGCGCTGGAGCCAGAAGACGGAGCGTCGGATCGGCGATTTCTTGAAACGCAAAACTCTTCCGTTCAATGGCTATGCAGACCAGGTCGGTTCAATGTATTCTGGAATGGATTTGCGGAAGCTCTTCTAACCCCGTTCCGGCATGACAAGAACGCAGTGGGAAATAGGACTTCTGAAAGTCGCGGTGTTCGTCCTTGCTCTCGTACCGTTGGGGTTGCTCCTGTATGGAGCCGCAACGGGGGAGTTGAGTGCGAATCCGATCAAGGACATCACCGAAGAAACAGGAATCTGGACGCTCCGTTTTCTCGTCATCACTCTTGCAGTCACTCCGTTTCGCAAGATCACCGGTTGGTCCCGTCTCGCACGATTCCGGCGCATGGTCGGGCTTTTCGCGTTCTTTTATGGATCCCTGCATCTCACCACCTACGTCTATCTCGACCAGTTTTTCGCATTCGATGAAATTCTGAGAGACGTCGCCAAGCGTCCGTTCATTACCGTCGGATTCACAGGTTTCGTTCTGATGGTTCCGCTGGCGATTACATCCCTGGACAGAATCCAGCACTGGATGGGAGGCAAGCGATGGCAGTTGCTGCACCGGCTGGTCTATGGTGTGGCACTCTGCGGAGTATTTCATTATCTTTGGCTGGTCAAGGCCGATACGAGCCGGCCGCTCCGCTACGGTGCAGTGATCGCAGCGTTGCTTCTCTTTCGTGTGTGGGATTATCTGAGATCGAGGGGATCAGGAAGGAAGGCCAGGGCGGAGCGGGGAAAAGCGGTTGCCCAGGAACTTGATGGAGCGTCACGATGAACTCGATTCTTCTCTCTACGCGGGTTGTTTCACTTCTGCTGGGACTCGCCCTCGTTGTACCTCTCGCCGGTCAGGAGAAGACCAGAGAGTTGGAGCAACGGCTCAAGTCAAACCCTCGGGATGAATCGGTCCTGATGGATCTGGGACGGTTGTACCATGATCAAGCGGCGGCGGGCGATGGGAACTCGGTCGACAAAGGAGTTCGGACGTTCGATCAGTTGCTGGCAATTGATTCGACCAACGCTGTCGCGGTTGCATATCGCGGAGCTCTTCTGACAATGCGGGGCCGGGATTCCTGGTGGCCGCCCAATAAGCTGAAGTACATGCGGCAGGGGTGCGAAGAACTCGACAGAGCCATTGCACTGGACCCCGGTAACATCATGGTGCACTTGATTCGCGGGATCAACGGCCTCGAGTTGCCTGACTATGCCGGGAGACTTTCGACTTCACTCGAGGATTTTATCCTCCTGCTCAGACGTCCGGATTTCCAGGAACAGGGAAAAGAACTGAAAGTGCTGATTCTGTACTACGGTGGGGTTGTACACAAGCGTGCCGACGAATACGAGAGGGCCCGTGAACTGTTCAAGAGGGCGATAGCAGTATTTCCCGATTCGGAGTATGCCAGGCGGTCACAGGAAGAGCTCAAAGACATGGGCTCCTGACCCGCCGACGGTAGATGTCACTCGATCGCTTGAAACACCCGCTGAAGCCTGGCTGCGACATCTTCTGCAATTGGTTTCAGCGCCTCGTTTTCTACCATCTTTGTCATCGTCATCGGATCAAAGATCCCGACGACGGTTCTCCCTTCCTTCTCATATACGATCACATTGCAGGGGAGCAGCAGCCCGATTTGTTCCTCGGCCTGGAGTGCTTTATAGGCGAATGGAGGATTGCAGGCTCCCAGGATGATGTACTTGTTGAAGTCCACGTCGAGTTTCCTCTTGAGCGTGTCCTTGACGTCGATCGTGGTCAGAACTCCAAACCCTTCCTTTTTCAACTCCTCCGTGACCTTCTCGATTGCCTTCTCATATGACATCGAAACTGTTTTTGACATCCCGTAGCTCATTGCCACTCCTTGATCTTATGAAGCGCTGTCTTCCCGAGTCTTTTCTTTCTTCGATTGCATGGTCAACACCAAACCAAAAAGCGATCCGTACGCAGTGCTCACCCAGGGATTGCTCGTGATGGGGCAGGCGCCGGTTGAACAACCGATAAAAGTATAGTAGGCGAAGCCGCCAAGAGCTCCAAGTGCCATCGCGCCTCCTCGCTTCAACCAGGAGCGCGTTATCGCAATTTGCTGAAATTCCATTCGGCAATGCCGCCCTTCATGTGAGCAACAGTGAACCCCAGACGTTTGAGCCGCAATGCCGCCGTGAGACTCCTGTTTCCTGACTGGCAATAGCAGATGATTTCTCTGCTCTTGTGTTTCTCCAGGTCGGTGTAGCGTCGTCCCAGTTCATGGAGCGGGATATGGTGTGCCCCTTTGATGTGATTCTGACTCCACTCTTTTTCAGTACGAACATCCAGGAGAAAAGTCCCCCGGTCTGTTCGCATTTTCTCTTCGACATCCACCGGATGATACTCCGTGATGGACCGAACCGCGAGAAGCCGGCGGAGGTACAAGAGCCCGAGGATCGCCACGATGGCATATGCAAGGATCTCTCCGCTCACTGAACTCTCTCCTGATACTGGTGTCGTGTGATCAATTGAGCCCGCATGCCCCGCCACCGCAGCATTCGCCGCCCGTTTCACAAGGGGGGCGCGAGGGAGAATGGGAAGAAGATCCGCCCATCGAAACTGAAGCCATCGAGAAGAGCTTCTTGTGCTTTTTCGATCCGCATTGCGGGCACGAGACATCTTCGACCACTTCGCGAACCTTGTGGTACACATCGTACGTTTTACCGCACTCAGAACAACTGTAATCGAACACTGGCATTGATGGTATCTCCTTACAAACACCTGTGTGCTAAACGGAGCTGAACAATTGCCTGTCCACCCCCATACGCTTCATTGGATGCAGCTATTGCGTGAAGGATTCAGCATCCCGGGCAATTCGGAGACGCATTCTATTTCAACAATGATCGGAGCACGAATTGGAGTATCCCGTCGTGTTTGTAGTAGTCGACCTCGTTCGGCGTATCAATCCGTGAGTTGACCGTAAAGGTCTTGACATCGCCGTCTGCGGACTTCGCTTTGACAGTCAACTTCTGACGCGGCTGCAGGCCCCTCGAAATGCCTTCAATGTAGAATGTCTCGAATCCTGTGAGTCCAAGTGTTTTGTGATTTTGCCCCTCCTCGAATTGGAGAGGAAGAACGCCCATGCCTACGAGATTGCTCCTGTGAATCCTCTCGAAGCTCTCGGCGATTACTGCACGTACTCCAAGCAATTTAGGCCCTTTTGCAGCCCAATCACGGGATGAGCCTGAACCGTATTCCTTGCCGGCTATAATGATGAGCGGTACTCTTTCGTCTTTGTACTTCATCGCAGCGTCAAAAATCGAGAGAGGGTCTTTGGATGAGGGATGAAGAGTCCAGCCTCCCTCAGTGCCCTGGGCAAGGAGATTGCGCAGGCGCACGTTGGCAAACGTCCCGCGCATCATCACTTCGTGGTTGCCGCGTCGCGCACCATATTGGTTAAAGTCCTTCTTCTCTACTCCGTTCTCCATGAGGTACTTTGCGGCCGGGCTCGTGGCTGCAATGGAGCCAGCCGGGGATATGTGGTCGGTTGTGACTGAATCGCCGAGAAGCGCCAGGACTCTTGCTCCCGCAATGTCCTCGGGAGGTTTGGGTTCACGCGGCAGATTGTCGAAGTAGGGGGCCGCCTTGATGTACGTCGAACCTCCATCCCACGCGTACCGGGCGCCGGTCGGCACGGGAAGGGATTGCCATTCGTTGCCTCCCTGAAAGACGTTTGAATATTCCTTGTGATACATTTCCGATTTGACGCATGAACGGATTGTTGACTCGACTTCTTCCGGAGACGGCCAAATGTCGCTGAGAAACACAGGCTTCCCGTCATTCGCCGTCCCGACCGGTTCGGTCTGGAGATCGATGTTCATCGTTCCTGCGAGCGCATACGCAACGACGAGCGGGGGAGAGGCCAGGTAGTTGGCCTTCACCTGGGCGTGCACGCGCCCCTCGAAGTTGCGGTTCCCTGATAGAACGGACACAGCAACGAGATCGTTGTCCTGGATCGCTTTCCCGATTGACTCGGGGAGCGGGCCGCTGTTACCGATGCATGTTGTGCAGCCGTATCCGACGAGATTGAAACCGAGCGCGTCGAGGGGTCCGTCCAATCCCGCTTCGCGCAGGTAGTCAGTAACAACCTTCGATCCCGGCGCGAGGCTTGTCTTCACCCAGGGCTTTGTCTTCAATCCGCGTTGCGATGCTTTGCGAGCGAGCAGCCCGGCGGCGACCATTACCGATGGGTTCGACGTGTTCGTGCAACTCGTGATCGCTGCGATGACGACGGATCCGTGGGCGAGTTGGAAGCTCGAATCGTTCTTCTGGACTGGCACGGATTTCGTGACTGCGTCGGCGAAATCCTTTGGCAGTGATCCGCTTTGTTGCCCCGCTGATTCATTCGCCCATTGAGACGCGGCTTCTTTGTCGAGTTGTTTCCCTTTCAACTCGAGCATCTCGACGAGCGCTTTTCTGTACGTTGGCCTGGATTGTGAGAGTGTGACACGGTCTTGCGGACGTTTCGGGCCTGCGAGGCTTGGCTCAACGGCTGCGAGGTCGAGTTCAAGCGTGCTGCTGAACTCCGGCTCAGGACTATCCGCTGTATGGAACATTCCCTGTTCTTTGCAGTACGCCTCGACGAGCGAGACCAGCTCGGGGTCGCGTCCGGTGAAGCGCAGGAAATTGATTGTTTCCTGATCGACGGGGAAGAAGCCCATCGTTGCTCCGTACTCCGGTGCCATGTTCGCGATGGTCGCGCGGTCGGCGAGCGAGAGGCTGGACATTCCCGTTCCGAAGAACTCGACGAATTTACCCACGACGCCATGCTTTCTCAGTATCTGCGTCGCAGTCAGAACGAGATCGGTTGCCGTTGCCCCCGGGCGGAGCTTTCCTTTGAGCTTGAAACCAACGACCTGTGGGATCAACATCGAAATCGACTGCCCGAGCATGGCTGCTTCAGCTTCGATCCCGCCGACTCCCCAGCCCAGGACGCCGAGTCCATTGATCATTGTCGTATGCGAGTCCGTTCCAACCAGCGTGTCCGGATACGCCCACGTTGCGCCGTCGATCTGTGTGGTGAAAACCGTCCGGGCGAGGTACTCCAGATTGATCTGGTGGACTATGCCGGTTCCAGGAGGGACGACGCGAAAATTCTTGAATGCCTGCTGGCCCCAACGAAGGAATGCGTACCGCTCCAGGTTCCTGGCGAATTCCTTCTCCACATTGAGCATGAATGAAGCGCTACTGCCGAACTCGTCCACCTGAACTGAATGGTCGATGACCAGGTCGACTTGCTGAAGGGGGTTGATTTTGGCCGGGTCTCCGCCCATCTTCACCATCGCGTCCCGCATCACGGCCAGATCGACCACACAGGGAACGCCGGTGAAATCCTGCAACAGCACACGCGCAGGCATGAAGGCGATTTCCTTGTCAGGCGTTGCCTTCGCATCCCAGTGAACGAGCGCCTCGATGTCTTCACGGCGAACGACGCGTCCGTCCTCCTGCCGCAGAAGGTTCTCGAGCAGTATCTTAAGCGAGATTGGGAGTCTGCCCAATTGATTGGGAAACGACTTCTCCAGGAGCTTGAGCGAAAACACGGTATGCGGCTTGCCCGAAACCGTAATGGTGGATTTCGTTTGGAAACTATCCTTCAATTGCATTGTTCCTCCTCAATCTCTTGGGTGGATGACCTGAGAAGCCATCGTGTCGCATGAGTACATATGGTAGAAAAAAATCACCTGACTTTCCAGATGAGCTTAAAACTCTGGCGGAACCCAGTGAGGCTGACTCTTTGTTCTTTTCTCAGTATATTTGCGGCGAGCATGGGGGGAGACATCACTTTCGTTGGCGACAAATTCCATGTCAGGCGCCGACGCTTCTCGATTTTGCCGGAGACAGTCAGGCATGTCCGGCACGGGAAGGCTTCGGAAGGAGATCCGTTGCCGGTGGCAAAGGTCGCGGCATGGAGGCAGAAGCCGGCGGCGGATGAGGCTGTGGTGCCCGATCTCAGGATTGCGCGTTTTCAGAATCACGCTGGACCTCCCGGGTTCGTTGCACGTCGTTGGAGAATCACCCATGCAATGCTCTGCGGTACTTTGAGTGACTGCAGAAAGCTTCAAGGAGAAGGATACTTACGATGACAATGTTCCAGAGGACTTTGAACCCACACCGCCTCGCTCTCTTGGTTTTATGTACTCTCGTTTCGGCGAGCTCTCTGTTGCCCCAGGAACGGAAAGAGTACCGGAGGCAGGAATTCGAATCGCAGGAAACTCTCCGGGCGGAGCAGCTGTCAAAATTATCTTCCACACTCACGCCGGGCCAGGAAGGATTTGATGTCACCTACTACAAGCTCGACCTGAAACTCAGGACCTCGCCCGGCGATGTAAGCGGGGCCGTGACGATGGTTGCCAGAAGCCTTACGAGCAGTCTTTCATCAGTGACGCTCGACCTGATGAGCACGATGAAAGTTGACTCGGTGATCGCTGGGGGAACTCGCGTTACAGGGTTTGATCAGCAGACGTCGTTCGTGAATATCCCTTTGAATCGCGGCTACGGTGCGGGGGAATATTTTACGACGACTGTTTACTACCACGGTGTCCCGGGGAGTTCCGGGTTTGGGAGTTTCGCGTTCCAGACCGCTCCGGGCTCGACGAATCCCTGGGTCTGGTCTCTGAGCGAACCCTACGGCGCGAAAGACTGGTGGCCGTGCAAGGACCACCCGGGAGACAAAGCGGATTCCGCCGATGTCTGGGTAACCTGCGACGCACTGTTCAAAGTCGGATCAGAGGGAAAGCTGGTCTCCGTCGTCGATAACGGAGATGGGACCAGGACGCACAAATGGAAGCATCGCTATCCCATAGCAACGTACCTCGTTTCAATTGCTGTCGCTGATTACGCCGAGTTCTCGGGGTGGTTCAAATACACTCCATCAGATTCGATGCAGGTGTTGAACTATGCGCTTTCCTCGAGCATCGTCCCTGCAACATCATCGATGGGCGTAACCCTCTCCATGCTTCAGATCTATTCCGACTTGTTCGGATTGTATCCGTTCGTGAAAGAGAAGTACGGTCACTCACAATTCGGCTGGGGCGGAGGCATGGAGCACCAGAAGATGACGTCACTCGGGAGTTTCGACGAGAGCCTCATTGCCCATGAAATGGCTCACCAGTGGTTTGGGGACATGATCACGATGAAGACCTGGCCTCACATCTGGTTGAACGAAGGCTTCGCCACCTACTGCGTGGCGCTGTACCGGGAGAAGAAATACGGGCAGGCTGCGTTCAATGATGAAGTCCTCAATCACATTTTCCCCGGCATCGTTTCACCTACGGTCAATGGATCGGTGTATGTCAAGGATACGTCGACTGTCGGACAGGTATTCAACACCGTCTTGGTTTATCACAAGGGGGGGGCGGTGCTTCACATGCTTCGCCGCGTACTCGGAGATTCCGTTTTCTTCAAGGCAATGAAGCAATACGCGACCGACAAGCGGTTTCAGTACGGCGTTGCGTCGACCGAGGATTTCCAGTCGGTCTGCGAAACCGTTTCAGGCCAGCCGCTCGGGTACTTCTTCAGTCAGTGGATCTATGGCGGACGATATCCTGCATATCGCTATGAATGGGGAACCACGCAGGCCGGCCCGCCCTACACGGTTCGGGTCTCTCTCACGCAGACGACCGGAACAAGCAACCCGGCGTTTTTCCAGATGCCGATCGATTTCAGGTTCACCGGCTCGGCATTCGATACGACGATCGTCGTATTGAACAACGCCGCCAGCCAGGTTTTTGTTTTCACGCTGCCGAAGATGCCGACGTCATTCCAGCTGGACCCGAATAACTGGATCGTGAAAAGCTCCTCTGGAACCGTCGTGAACATCGAGCAGATTTCGGAGATGCCGGAAATGTACGCGCTCCTGCAGAACTACCCGAACCCGTTCAATCCGTCGACCGTGATCCCGTTTGATCTTCCCAGGACATCGCAAGTGACGCTCGAAATCTACAACGGGCTCGGAGAGCTCGTAAACGTGCTTGCAAAAGACCAAATCTTTGAAGCGGGACATCACACGGTACAGTTTGAAGGTGTTTCCATTCGAGGAGGCGGCCTTCCGTCAGGGGTGTATTATTGTCGAATGATGGTGTCGGGTAATCTGGTCCAAACACGGAAGATGGTCCTGCTGCGCTGACGACTCCACCTGGAGAGCCAGTCACCATGGTCGTGCGCCCTGACTCCGCGATGAATTGACAAGTGCGGTTCTGATATTGATTACGAATCGCAAGAGTGGTATATTAATGCCCACGCTTATTGGTTTCTCCACACTAGAACGAGTGAAAGCCGAAGTTGCCCAAACGAAGTGATATCAAGTCCATCCTGATTATCGGTTCCGGCCCCATCGTTATTGGTCAAGCATGTGAATTTGATTACTCCGGAACTCAGGCCTGCAAGGTGCTGAGGGAAGAAGGGTATCGTGTCCTGCTCATCAACAGTAACCCTGCCACGATCATGACCGACCCGGATCTCGCCGATGCGACTTACGTCGAGCCCATCACGCCTGCCGTTGTTGAAAAGATCATTGAAAAGGAGAGGCCGGATGTCATTCTCCCCACCATGGGAGGGCAGACGGCGCTGAATACGGCCGTTGCGCTTGCCGAGAGCGGTGTCTTGAAGAAGTACGGCGTCGAATTGATTGGGGCAAAGCTCGAGGCGATCAAGAAAGCCGAGGATCGCGAACTGTTTCAGGCAGCAATGAGCCGAATCGGTCTCGAGACTCCCCGCGGGCGGTTTGTCCACACGCTCCAGGAAGCGATGCAGGTTGCCGATGAGATTGGATTGCCGATTATCATTCGCCCGTCGTTTACGCTGGGCGGGACGGGGGGAGGAACCGCGTACAACCTCGAGGAATTTCGCGAGAAGGTGGAGCATGGCTTGACGAGCAGTCCCACCCACCAGGTTCTCGTTGAAGAGTCGGTTATCGGATGGAAAGAATATGAACTTGAGGTCATGCGTGATCTCAAAGATAATGTGGTCATCATTTGTTCAATAGAGAACTTTGATCCAATGGGAGTCCACACGGGGGATTCCATAACGGTTGCTCCTGCTCAGACGCTGACAGACAAAGAATATCAGACAATGAGGGATGCTGCGATCCGGATTATACGGGAGATCGGCGTCGAGACGGGGGGATCGAACATACAGTTCGCCATCAATCCGGCGGACGGCAGGATGACGGTCATCGAAATGAACCCACGAGTGTCCAGGTCTTCTGCGCTTGCATCAAAAGCCACCGGCTTCCCAATTGCCAAGATCGCTGCCAAACTCGCCATCGGGTACACGCTCGACGAAATTCCGAACGACATCACAAAGGAAACGCCCGCCTCCTTCGAGCCCACGATCGATTATTGTGTGGTGAAGATTCCGCGTTGGGATTTTGAGAAATTCAAGGGCGTCGATGACACGCTCGGAGTTCAGATGAAGTCTGTCGGCGAAGCAATGGCGATAGGGCGCACCTTCAAGGAGGCATTTCAGAAAGCTCTGCGTTCCCTCGAGCAGGGACGTTTCGGCCTCGGAGCGGACGGGAAAGATATCATCGATGTCCGGACACTCACTGATGACAAGCGTGAAGAGTGGAAGAAGAAGACCCTCGACCGTCTGAAAATGCCGAAACCAAACAACGTATTTTACATCCGTTATGCGTTGCAGCTCGGTGCGACAATCGCCGAGTTGCACAACGTGACGAAGATAGATCCCTGGTTTCTCCATAACCTGAAACAGATTGTCGATTGTGAGGAGGAGTTGTATGGGTACGGCGTGCAGCCTTTGTGACCATCTAAAGAAGCGGGGCGGCTTTGCGGCCTGGAAAATGCTGAGGTTCCGATTGATCATCGGCCTGGTCCTGTTGGGTGTGTCCTCGGGGCGTCTGTTTGCTCAACCGACAGTCCCGCCGGACAAAGATGCTCTTCTGAAGGGGCTCGGTATGGGGCTTGCGGCCATCGCCGATCTGAACAACTATCCCGGACCGAAACATGTGATAACAATGAAGGCTGAACTCGGTCTCACCCGGGATCAGCTGAAGAAAACGGAAGCGTTGGACAAAGTCGTTTCAAGTTCAGCGGTCGCAAAAGGAGAAGAGGTCGTTCAGGCAGAAGATGAATTGTTCAAACTCTTTGAAGCCGGAACGGTCACGGAGAAAGTGCTGAGGGCGAAGCTGGAGCAGATCGGGAAATTGCGGGCTGATCTGAGGTTCATTCATCTGCAGGCGCATTTGCGGATGAAGCAAATTCTTACTCCTGATCAGATCAAACAATACGGTGAACTACGGCCTCGTGAAAACAAGCTTGAAAACTAAGGGTGTTCCGCCGCGCGTGACCCGCGAGGTATTGTTAAAGGCGAAGCAATACGGCTTCTCCGATCGGCAGCTCGCGCATCTGTGGGGGACCAACGAAAAGGCTATCCGCTGTCTCCGGAAGGAGATGGGGGTCAC
The DNA here is from genome assembly GCA_026390595.1 of Ignavibacteriales bacterium. NCBI lineage: Bacteria > Pseudomonadati > Ignavibacteriota > Ignavibacteria > Ignavibacteriales > Ignavibacteriales bacterium. Next base: position 28,699 of record JAPLFQ010000020.1, on the reverse strand, counting down.
CCCTGTGTTCAAGACCGTCGATACCTGCGCTGCTGAGTTCGAGGCGCACACTCCCTACCATTATTCCACATATGATCAGGAAAATGAATCGATTCGCACAAACCGGAAGAAGGTGATCATCCTCGGCGGGGGACCGAACCGGATTGGACAGGGGATCGAGTTTGACTATTGCTGCGTGCATGGAGTCTACGCTCTCGAGGAAGAAGGAATCGAGACGATCATGATCAACTGTAATCCGGAGACCGTTTCCACGGATTACGACACTACAGACAAATTGTATTTCGAGCCTCTCACGCTGGAGGATGTTCTCAATATCTATGACCACGAACAGCCCCTCGGTTTGATCGTCAGTTTTGGGGGACAGACTCCGCTGAAGCTTGCCAAATCGCTGGAAGAAAACGGTGTCCGTATCCTGGGCACTTCATCCGAGGGAATCGATATTGCCGAGGATCGTGAACGGTTCGGAGCCCTCCTGCGAAAGCTCAAGATTCCGCATCCGATGTATGGGACGGCGTACTCTGTCAGCAATGCGGTCCTCGTCGCGGAGCAGATCGGTTTCCCGGTTCTCATCCGTCCTTCGTATGTGCTCGGAGGGCGCGCAATGGAAATTTGTTATAACAGCGATGCTGTCCGTGAGTACATGAAAAAGGCGGTTGACGTTTCCCCGGAACATCCCGTTCTTATCGACCGGTTCCTTGAGGACGCGTTCGAGTTCGACGTTGATGCCGTCTGTGACGGCAAGGATGTATTGATAGGCGGAGTCATGGAGCATATCGAGGAGGCGGGCATCCACTCCGGTGACAGTTCTTGCGTGCTTCCCCCGTATATGATCTCGGCGACGAATCTTGAAGAGCTGAAAAACTATACGGTCCGGCTCGCGAAGGCGCTGAATGTGATCGGCCTGATCAATATCCAGTATGCGATGAAAGATGGAGTTGTCTATGTCCTCGAAGTGAATCCGCGGGCATCCCGGACGGTACCATTCGTCAGCAAAGCGGTTGGGCTTCCGCTGGCCAAGATTGCGGCCAAGGTCATGATCGGCAGGACGCTGGAAGATCTTGGGGTACGGGATTTCGACTACGCGAAAGTAAAACATATCTCCGTAAAGGAAGCCGTGTTTCCGTTTTCGAAGTTCCCGCGTGTCCCGGTGTTCCTTGGACCGGAAATGCGCTCGACAGGGGAGGTCATGGGGATAGCGGCCGATTTTGGAGCGGCGATCGCCAAAGCTCAGATGGGTGCCGGGAATACACTCCCCACAGATGGCACTGTTTTCATCAGCGTCAACAACAGCGACAAGACCCCTCTCACAGTGAAGATCGCGCGTGACTACACGCGATTGGGTTTTTCGCTCGTGGCGACAGAGGGGACGGCAAAATTCTTGCAGGAGAACAACGTTGAATGTGCGACCGTCTTCAAAGTAAATGAAGGGAGACCGAATGTCGTCGACATGATAAAGAACGGCGATATCAAACTCGTGATCAATACTCCGCTCGGCGAGGAATCCAGATACGATGAATATTCCATCGGTTGGGCGGCGATCGAACAAAAAGTCTCCTTCATTACAACCCTTTCGGCTGCTGCGTCGGCCGTGAAGGGAATAGAGCAACAGAAGTTGCACGGAATTGAAGTGAAAAGCCTGCAGGAGTATCAGAAGGAGATCACTGGATAGGGCCTTTCGCACGAACCGACCCCCTTCGCCAAACCCCTCTTTACCCCTTTTCAAGTTTCCGGCGTCTAACAATTGGAATTCAAGGCCTCCCCGGGAATCGGGAATCTCGCTTTTTTAATCTATTTGCGCGTTTTTCCTGACTTCCTCGAAGAGCTGCCCGGGAAGCTCAGGATAATTGCGAAGTTCTTGACTTCTTTTGTCATTTCAGCTAAATTAGAGCGTTAAAAGAATCATCTCAAACTACACTTTAAGTTTGGAGGCCTAGGTGTTTGGAACGCCGAAGGTGGCAGATCAACATAAGCTGATGCTTCGTTTCTTGGCGTTTTTGTTCCTTTTTTCCGCTCTTGCGGTTGGGGTTAGTCAGAGGGTCTTTTCTCAGAATCTGCCTGTGCCCAATGCAAATATCGCGGAGGAGCAAGACTACGCATTTGCTCATGGTCTTTACAGGGACGGCCTCTTTCAGATTGCAGCGGAACAATTCGAAAAATTCGCGAGCAAACATCCCCAAAGCGTCAGAATTCAGGACGCACTGTTTCTTCGGGCCGACTGTTTCTTCCAACTTGAACAGTATCCGTCCGCTGCCCGCGAATTCACGAATTTCGTGAGTCAGTATCCAACGTCAATCCTTTCCGACAACGCCCGGTTTCGTCTTGGAGATACGTACGCGAAACTCAAGAGGAATCGGGATGCTGTGGAAGCCTACAAATCCATACTCGAGCATCCCAAAAATCCGTCTGTAGCCGGTGAAGCAGCATATTGGATCGGGGAGATCTATCTCAAGGATGAAGACCTCAACAACGCCCTGAAGTACTACACGCTCTCATTCGAAGGGTTTCCAGGAAACCGGCTCCAGGACTACGCAGCCTATTCCGCTGGATGGACGAATCAAAAGAAAGGGGACTACGCAAAAGCTGCAGAATGGTACAGGATCGTGATCGATAAACTGCCGCAGAGTTCTCTCGTATCTACATCGCGGGTCAAGGTGGGAGAGTGCTACTTTTACACGAAAGATTACACGCGGGCAATCGACGAACTCACATCGGCGAAAACGAGCATCGACTCGACCGTTCTCAGGGGTGAAGCCGATTACATCATCGGCGAATCGTACTACAATCTCGGTCAGTACGAGAAGGCGCAGAAACAATACGAATCATTTCTGAAGGAGTACCCCGGACATCATCTGATGAAGGAGGTTCAGTACGCGCTGGGGTGGACGCTCTTCAAGGAACGCCAGTTCGATTCCGCTGCGGAGACATTCGGAAAGCTCGGGAATGCCGGAGGTCAAATCGGTGCTGCCGCTCAGTACAGGAAAGGGGTAGCGGAGAAACTCGCTGGAAAGAAGGACGATGCACTCGCGACATTCACGGCACTCGCTCAAAGTGATCCGCGGGGAGAGAATGCCGATAACGCGCTCTATGACGCAGGGACGATTCTGTTCGAAGACAAAAAGCATGAACAGGCAAAATGGTATTTCAGCCGTGTCGTGAAAGGCTTCGACAGCAGCGATGTCATGGCAGATGCGTTCATGATGCTTGGGGAGTGCTACGTGGAAAGTTCGGCATTCGACTCAGCGAGGATATGCTTCGAGAAAGCGCTCTCTTTCAGCGGACTTTCATTCGAAACGAAGGTGACCTCCTCTTATCAGCTTGCCTGGAGCACGTTCAAGCTGAGGAAATCCAAAGAGGCGGCGGCGGGATTCTCAAGATTCATTGCTACGTATCCCGACCATCCCAAGTCATCCGAAGCGCTCTACTGGCTTGCCGAGTCAGAATACCAGGCCGGAGATTTTCGCGGCGCCCTGAAGCACTATCAGGCGATCGCCGCTATAACCAAGCATGCCCGGCGCGAAGAAGGAATGTACGGGATCGGATGGACCTACTTCAAGCTCGGCGATTTCTCCAAAGCGATTGAGTCGTTTGAAAAACTGATCATCGCCTATCCCTCGGGGAAATTCTCTTTCGATGCGCGACTGAGGCTGGGAGATTGTTACTTCCAGCTCAAGGACTACAAGAAAGCCGCCGGAGCATATCGGACCGTTGTGCGTCTCTTCCCAAAAAACGAAGGGGCGGACTACGCGCTGTATCAGCTGGGACAAACCTTCTATCGGTCGTCAGATCACGAGCAGGCTGCTGACCAGTTTAGCGCTCTCATCAAGGCATATCCAACATCAAATCTCGCTGACGATGCCCAGTATGCGCTGGGCTGGATGAAGTTTCAGCGCAAGGACTATCTCGCCGCAATCAAAGAGTTTCAGTCTGTTCTCACGAAGTATGCTGAAAGCGAACTTGTTCCCCGGGCATACTACAGCATAGGAGATTCGTACTACAATCTCAGGCAGTACGCGGCCGCAGAGAAATCGTACCGTGAAGTCCTCCAGCGCTTCCCCCGGAGCCCTCTTGCTGCCGACGCGTTGACGGGTGTGCAATACTGCCTCGTTGCACTGGGAAAGGGGAAAGAAGCTGTCGGAACGATCGACGCCTATGTCAAGGAAAACCCTACTTCTCCGAATGCCGAACAACTCGAAATGAAAAAGGCCGATCTCCTGCTAAGTCAGAAGCAGTTCAGCGACGCTGCGCAGGAGTACCGGAGTTTCGTGGCCCGCCATCCCAAATCAGCTCTTCGGGCCCAGGCTCTCTATGGGCTGGGGCGTGGTTTGCAGGAATCTGACAGCCTTATGGCGGCTGCGGGTGCGTATCTCTCTTCGGCGGATGTTGCGAATGTCCCGATCACAATCAAGGCCACTGCTCTTCTTGAGAGCGCGCGTATCTACTTGAAGCAGAAGGAATATGAACGGTCTTTCAATGTCCTCGACAGGGCTGACGCGGATCTGGTGAATACAGATTTCGCACCTCAGGCGGCGTATCTCCGCGGAGTGGTGTTTGTGGAGAATGGCGCAATGGATGACGCGAAAGCGAAATTCGAATATGTGATTTCGAAATTCCCCTCGACGATTGAGGCAGACAAGGCGCGGGTCGGGTTAGCGAGAATAGCGCTCAGCGCGAAAGACTATGTCGTCTCACAGGATCTCGCACAGAAGGCAGCGACAACCCGAACTGATGACGTTGGAGCTGAGGCGCAGTATCTGAGCGGACTTGCCTACGCACAGAGCGGTGACTTGCCGAATGCAATTACCGCGTTTCTCCGCGTCCGGTATGTCTTCCCTTCTCACGAAACCTGGGTTGCCAAGGCATATGTCGGGCTGGGACAGGCGTATGAGCAGATGAAGGAAGTGGGCAAGGCGAGGGAGTCGTACCAGCAGGTTTTGAAGATGTTGAAAAGCGGCGAAGACTACGACACGGCTTCACAACGATTGAAGATGCTGGGGCAATAGACCTATGACCAGACCATCTCTGAAAATCGTCGTTCTGTTCGTTGCGTGCGTTCTCTGGGCCGCTGCGCAGGAAAAACCGACACCGGCAGGCAAACCGCAGCAGGATCCCCGTGCGCTCGGAGTGACTGCACCCGACACGATGTTCAAGTCACCTGTTCGTGACAGCGCCGCAAAAGCCACCCAGGGATTGCCGAAGTTCGACCTGCCGGAATACGTCATTACCGGTGCCGTTTCGATTGATCTGCCTGACGTCGAGAAACAGGATCCAGTCGAACCGTTGCTCACGCTTGATCTGGTTAATCCGCTGGATGCAGCGCGTGATAGGGTTACTGTTGACTGTGCAACGGAGAAAGAAGCATGGGCTCCGGCCTCCCGCACGTCGCAGAATGGCAGGATACTCGCCGGCAGCGGAACATATTTCACATCGAACGTTGGTGTCTGGGTCAGCACTGTGAAACCGGGTTATTCGCTGTTCGGTGACGCAGGCTACGGTGTGTCGGGAGCATATGTCCCGTTTGCGAACCGTTCCGGCGGGCACGTCGACATCTTTGGCGGGATGACGCTGCGCGGCCCTTCAGACTTTCCCGGTGGCGCACGGTTGATCGGAGACCTGGGCTACGCGAATGATGTTTATCGTTTCTATGGATCCCCCTCGCCTGGTGTCACGCGAAGTGTTGCTCGGTTTCGCCTCAACGCTGGTCTCGAGTCGCCCCGGGATTTCCTGTACAACTATGGTGCACAGGCCGGCTTGCTGGTGGTGAACGTGGCTGATTCATCCGGCAGCAATACTGAAACGCAATTCAACCTGGGGTTCGAGTCTAATGTACTCGTGGGCTCGTTCCCGCTCGATGGGAAAATAGATCTTTCCCTCGCCTCCATCGCCGGTTCTGGTTCCGGCGCGCTGCCATATCTGCATGTGTCCCTCTTGACTCCGAAACACTGGTTCGGAGACATCTTTGTTCAGGGGTCTGTTCACTTGTATGTTACCCAGGGGATGCTGGGTCAGAAACTTGCCAGGGTCTATCCGAATGTGGAGGTTGGGTACAGAATTGTTGAGGGGTCAGTTCTAAGTGCGGCATATCGTGGAAAGGTCCAATTCAATACGCTTGCGAATCTGATTGAGACAAATCCATACCTGTCAGCAAGCTCGATCATCAGACAGTCTGACATTCCGCTCAACCTGAGTTTCGCTCTTGAAACTGATTGGAACGAGGTGTGGCGAACGAAGTTCTCCGCGCGGTTTCAATCGATTCGCGAGTATCCACTGTTCACGGAGGGAGGGCTCGGTCCCGTGATTCCGTTGTGGGGTGCTCCGGGTCACAGGGGAATTTGGGTGACGGACTATATTGGTACGACCGCGATTACGTCATACCAGGCAGAGGTATTTGCGAAGTTCGATGCAAATAGTTACTTTACCTTGTCGCTGGAGCTCAACACCTCGAAGAACTCGAAGACACAATGGGAGGTCCCGTACCTGCCTGAGGTACGATTGGGCGGAGGGTTCCTCATGGAAGTGCTCAGGGGACTTACGATTCATCCTACAGTCGCTTACGTGGGTCTTAGGGTGCCGGATCTGTACGAGCCATCGAAGTTGAAAGAGCATGTCGTCCTGGGAGTTCGCGGAGAGTATTCGGCGCTGAGGTTCTTGAATATATTCCTCGACATCCAGAACCTTACAGACTCGAAGTACGATGAATGGAATGGTTACAGGGCAGCACCGTTTGTCATGACGGCGGGAATTGGTCTCCGCTGGTAGCGACTCAGAGTGTGAGCAAGTGTCTTTTTCCTAACTCCCAAACCTAGGAGGGATTTTCAATGCCAGATCTTAACCTGCAAGATGAAGGACCGTTGGACAATCTGGAAGACTCGACAGGGCATGCCGAAGAAACCGGAGTGACTGACGAGGAAACAGCAAAGAAGGGGGGAGCCACCACGATAATTCTGGTTGTGCTTGCTGTTCTGATTGTCGGAGGAGGCGGGGCGTTTCTTCTTAACAAACTCGGCGTCATCAATCTCTTTGGTAAGAAGAAGGCGGCTCCCGCTGTTGTGCAGCTTCAGGAGCAGGCTGGTGCGGAACAAACCGAGGCAGCCACGCAGCCTGCTGATGCAGGGCAAACGCCGATGATCGAGACCCCACCGGTGGACCAGAAGGGGGCTCCGGCGGCAAAAAAAGAGGGAGAAAAAGCCGGTGCGAAGAAGGCAACGAAGGAAAAACCCCTCCAGCCGGTCAAAGAAATGCCTTCACCCGCGTCCGGCGGCAAGCTCGGGGAAATGAAGGGAGAATTTACGATCCAGGTTTCCGCGTGGCGTGATAAGGAAATCGCTCATGAGATCGTGAAACGTCTTGAAGATGCAGGATATCCGGCGTTCCAGGAAGAGCGTGCCTACAAAGATGGGACATGGTTCACGGTCCGCGTTGGACGGTACGCATCCCGGAAGGATGCGCAGAGTGCAGTGCAGAACTTTGCTGAGGAACTGAAGACCAGTTATTGGATCGACAGAACGCAGGCAAAGTAGATCGGGGTTACTGTTGAAACTGGCTACCTGCTTCATGAAGGCGCAACCTGAGGTTGCGCGTCGGAGGAGTGGGGTTCCTTTTGTTGGGTGGTTATGAAGCAGGAAGATGTGGAGCGCTATGTCGGATCTTTATCTTTACCTTCAGCGGACTCAATCGTGGTACGGCGCCGTTGAACTTGTCCAAAGTTATCGGAGAAACCTTCGGCGCGGACTGACGGTTTCGTTGATCTTCCATGTTCTCGTCCTTGGGATCTATTGGCTGTTCTTCTACGAGAGCCCGTCAAATTCAGCAAATCGTGAGGTACGCATCACGACCTATGAAGAGCTCGCTGTGAATCCGAGCATAGGCCAATCGGAATTCGGTCTCAAAGTCCATCCCGTCCTCGCTCGGAACGCTGAAAGCGGAGACGAACCAGTCCCTGCCCCCCGTCCCTCGAAGGGGTTCACCACCAGGATACCAAACGCGCGGCCAAGAGCCATGGGGATCGGCATTGGTGATCTCCCATCAGTCCTGCCGAACGACAAGATCAACGCGAACAGCCTCGCCGCCGTCGAAGAGAATTCTCAGTGGGATCGTAATGATGCGGTGGGTGGCAGCAACAATCGAAACGACAGGAACAATGTCCGGGGTGGACGCCCTGTGCTGGGCCGGGACGGCGATGTCCCGAGCGGCGCGGCATCGTCGGGAATCGGATCAGCGCCGAAACCTGCTCCCGGCATCTATGGCGATGGCGGCAGGGGAGGCACCGATTTCTACGGCGATGGGACTGGGGGTGGAATCGGCTACTCCATGAAATGGCTGCAGGGAGGCACGCGGCGAAAGCTCGCAGGAGATTTACCGAAATACCCGGCGGGATCCAAGGTCGAAGCGGAAATTCGTCTGTTTGCTGTGGTGATGCCTGACGGCACCATCGAGGCGATTACGCCAGCCCAGAAAGCCGATTCACGGCTTGAAGAAGCTGCTTTGAAAGAAGTACGGTTCTGGCGTTTCGAACCGCTGAAGACCTCGCAACCCCAGGTTAACCAAACGTGTGAGATTAGCTTCCTCTTCACACTGAAGTAGTTCCATCCGCCCGCCTCAGCCGTCCGTTCCCTTCTCGTCTTCCGGCCTGTCCTGGTTCTTTTCTTCGTGAACACCCTTGAGAAACAGATAATAGAAACCGATTTCGCCGAACGTGAGTATCAGAAGCGAGATCGTATCGCGGCTGATTTCCTTCCGCAAAATTCTCAGGAAGAGTGAATCGGTTTGGTGATAGTACCATTTGATGAAGAACTCGGGCGTGAACAACAGGTTGGTGAGCATCGTGGCAATCGTCCAGCCGACGGCAAACACGATTCCGACAAATGCGACGGCGAGAAGGCCTTCACTGAGGCCGCCCGATTTCTTCCTGGAGAAGAAGGCGAACGCGAGAGCGAAAAAGTGGAGTATGAAGATGAAGGCGGCTGCCATGGATGCATGCGTGTGGTGAGTGCTGCTAGTACGCGTCGGTTCCGAAAAGGACCGCACGAACAGTTTTCAAGATGATCTTCAGATCGAACACCAGCGACCAATTCTCAACGTAATACACGTCGTATCTGGTGCGTTCTTCAATAGGGGCGTTCCCCCGAAGCCCGTTCACCTGGGCCCAACCCGTAATACCTGTTTTTACGCGATGCCGATCGAGGTACTTTGGAATTTCTTTCTTGAATTGATCAACGAAGTGCTGACGTTCGGGGCGCGGCCCCACGATGCTCATATCACCTTTGAGTACGTTGACGAGTTGCGGAAGCTCGTCGAGACTGAACCTCCTGAGAAAAGATCCAACTCGGGTTTTTCGCGGATCGTTCTTTTGCGCCCAGACAGGCCCCGTCTGCTGTTCTGCGTTGACATGCATGGTTCTGAATTTTATCAACCGAAATGGTGTTCCGTCAAGGCCGACCCGCTCCTGGAGATAGAACACGGGTCCTTTGGAACCAAGTTTGATGAGGAGCGCGAGGAGACCGATCAAAGGGCTCGCGAGGATCAGGAATAGCAGCGATGCCCCTGCATCGAATGTCCTCTTGACGATGAGGTTCCATGTGGACAACGGGACAGCCTTGATTCTGATGAAGGGGATCCCGTGCAGTTCTTTGATCCGTACACGGCTGGTCATCAGCTCCAGCATGTCCGGGACCATCATGATTTCCGCGTTCAGTCCCTCGCAATCCCGGACGAGTTCATAAAGCTGCGGATGATCCTTGTACGTAAGCGAGACAAGAACAATATCGATTTCGTGTGTGCGGGAGTAATGAGGAACCTGCGACAGGTGGCCGAGGAAGTCAACTCCGCTCGTCTCCATATCATTCAGACCGTTGACAGAAAAGAAGCCGACAACACGGTATCCGAGTGCAGGGTTGAGTGTTATGCTGTCATAGATCTTTCGAGCCGTCGAGTTCGTACCGACGATGACAACCATCTTCAGGTCGTTTCCACTGGCGTACCAGAATTGTTCAAAACGAAGCACGAGGTATCGGGCGATCGAAATGAACAAGACTGCGAAGAATCCGAGCAATGCAAAGACCGCCCTGGAATATGAAAACGCCCGATAGAAAAATGCCGCGCTCATGACAACCAGCATCCCGAGGAAGACAAGCCGGACGATGGCGAAAAACTCGTCAGAGAAATACACATTTCTTCTCGCGTCATACATCCGCCGGGAGCTGAAGAGAAACAGCCAGGCGGGAATCACAACAAGGGAACCAAGGACGTAAGCGCCGAGCGTGGGAACGCCGAGAGTGACCGGGACGATTTCTGTAAAGGGAGACTGGAACCGAAGCCAGTACGAGAAGAGGAATGCGGCCTCGATGGAGAGCACGTCGGCGATAACCGTGATCAGGGGAATGAGGAAGTCTTTTCGAGGCTGGTGCGGCATTCTGGCGTTATAGTTGTCGTGGCGTGATGTGCCTGGCACAGTCAGCTGATCGCGTCGGTGACACTGCGCCTCAGCAGGGATAGCGAATCCTCTACCCGAACATCTCCTGCTCGACTTCCTGGAAAATGATGTGGCCGATCGTGATATGGCCCTCCTGGATCCTCTGTGTGTCCTGGGATGGAACGACAATTGCGAGGTCGACGAGGGCTTTCGATGCTCCGCCGTCTTTTCCGAGCATGCCGATTGTTACCATTCCCTTTTCCCGCGCTTTCTGAAATGCATTATTGATGCTCGCGGAGTTGCCGCTGGTGCTGATCCCGATGAGGATATCACCGGCATCGCCGAGGGCTTCCACTGATCGCGCGAACACATTGTCATAGCCGATATCATTTGCACCTGCCGTCAGGACCGAGGAATCGGCGGTCAGGGCGATAGCCGGGAGTGCAGCGCGCTTTAGGTTCGGGTTCAAGCGAATGACGAACTCGGTCGCAAGATGCTGGGCGTCCATTGCGCTCCCACCGTTACCGCACAGAAGTACTTTCTTTTTCTTGTTGAAGGCCTCGATAAGGAGATCGACGGCCTTCATGATCTCAGGGACGCACTGTTCGGCAATTCGTCCCTTCGTCTCCGCACTCTCCCTGAGAGAATCGAGGATGAATTTTTGCCGGTACACGAGCGTGAGCGGTAAATGCGCCATTGGTTGCCAGCCGATCTATGATGTTCGCTGAAGGCCTGATCCAACGTGGACGGCTTCGGCGAATTCTTTGATGAAGGAACGATGATTATTGAGTTCGGTGACAGTGCCGGTGACTACGAATGAAGCTCCCGCTTCGACTTTCTTGCGGGCCTCTTCCGGCGTTCGAATCCCGCCTCCCACGATAATCGGCAACGCACACCGGCGCGCGATTGTACCAAGCATGTCTTCAGAGACGGAATCACGCGCTCCGCTTCCCGCATCGAGGTAAAGCAGCTTCATCCCCATGATTTCCGCTGCGAGAGCGTGTGCGAGTGCGATGTCGGACTTGTCACGCGGAATGGGTTTCGTGTTGCTCATGAACTCCGCAGAAGTCGTATTGCCTGCTTCGATGAGCATGTAGCCTGTCGAGAGTGCCTCGAGTCCGCTCTTCCGGACAATCGGAGCTGCGAGAACCTGGTTGCCGATCAGGTAGTCGGGGTTCCGGCCGCTGATCAGAACAAGAAAAAGAATCGCATCTGCAATCGAAGAAACCTGCATGATGCTGCCGGGGAAGATGATCACGGGGGCAGAGGTGTTCTGTTTGATCGTCTTCAGATGGTCTTCAAAATCATTCGAGAGCATCAGGCTGCCGCCGACGAGAAACCCGTCGACACCTGCCTCGGTGGAATTCTTGATGAAAGAGGGGAGCATCGCCCGGTCGATCTTGTCCGGGTCGAGGAGGATGAAGTAGCCCGCGCCGCGTTCCTTCCGGATTTTCAACAATCGCTCGTATGTTGTCATTGCTCTCTCACTCACGATTTGACCAGCATCCCTTGGACTATCGATCCCGTCGCAGCAAGCGCTTCGGGGAGCTTCGAGGCATCCTTACCGCCGGCGGTGGCCAGGTGGGCTTTTCCGCCGCCGCCCCCGCCTAGGAGTTTGGCAACAGCGCCAACAATCTTGCCTGCTTCGAGCTTTTTGGCCCCGACGAGGTCGTCGGTGACGACACAGACAAGAGAAACCTTGTTGTCGATAACAGAGGCGAGGAGCCCTACCCCCTGGCCAAGCATCGATCGGAGGGCGTCGCCGAGGGATTTGAGCTCATCGAGCGAGCCGGCGTCGACCCTTGCGGCCACGAGCTTGATCCCCTCGATCACCTGAGCTCCGGAAACCAAGCCAGCAATCCCCTTCGATTGAGATTGCAGGCGGGACTTTGAGAGTCCCTTCTCGATCAGTTTCCGTTTTTCAGCAATATCGAGAATAAGTGACTCTACCGAATGCTGACGCCGTGCACGATTCTCGAACTGAGAACGAAGATCGACCGTGAAGTTCTGCGGCGTCTGGGGATTTGTCCTAAACGATGCGATGGACGTTTCGAAACCGGAAATTGTTTTGTCGACTTCCGCATGGCCGTGTTGTGATTCTCCAGCAGGTTGCCCGCCGAGGTCCCGAAGCTCCTGCACCTGGCCAGCAGCATAGTCCAGTCGGTCGGAGGCGCTTCGATCCTGGAGTTTCATCAGTTCGATAGCATGAGAACCGGTCACTGCTTCGATGCGCCGGACGCCGCTTGCCACGCTTCCTTCGGATGTGAACTTGAAATATCCGATGTCTTTCGCAGCATGGACGTGCGTTCCGCCGCAGAACTCTCTGCTGAAATCTCCGAATTCGACAACGTTGACCCGGTCGCCGTACTTATCGCCGAAAAACATCAACGCCCCCATTTTCTTTGCCTCGTCAAACGGGATGCTTCGATGGTGAGTCAGCGTGACGTTCTCCCGGATCTTCTCATTTACCAGAGCCTCGACGTCCGCGAGCTCCTGGTCGCTTACTTTTGAAAAATGCGAGAAATCGAACCGGAGGTATTCTGGTGCGACGAGCGAGCCCGCCTGGTGGACATGTGTTCCCAGGATTTTCCGGAGAGCGGCATGGACAAGGTGCGTAGCGGAATGATTACGCATGATCTCATTGCGGCGGTCGGTATCGATTCTCACGTTTACGATACGCCCTGCCGCGAGTGTGAGCGGAGACTCGAGAATATGAACATTCACGCTTCCGCTTTTCTGCGTATCGAGTACTTTTACTCTGACATCATCAATGGTAAGCTCGCCCTGGTCCCCCATCTGTCCTCCGGCCTCTCCGTAGAAGGGAGTGCGGTTGAGAACGAGAATGTTCTTCTGCGATGAGAGGACGGTGCTTTGGGCGTCGACATCGTCATATCCGGTGAATATGAACTCTCCTTCAAAGGCGGATGTGTCGAGAGCGCGCGCCAGAGCTTTCCCGCGCGCCAACTCAGCATCGGCGTTGCTCGTCGCTTGCCCGACTTTGGCCGCGGATTCCGGTTCGACCTGTGCCTCGGTGGAGCGCGAGCGCTTCCGCTGCTCTTCCATCAATTGAGTGAATGCACCGACATCGACTTTCAATCCCCGTTCGGCGGCAAGCAATTCCGTGAGGTCCAGCGGAAAACCAAATGTGTCATACAGCTTGAAGGCGTCTTCGCCGGGGAATCCTCTGGAGTGGCCGATGTGTTGAACGACCTGCTCGAAAATCTCGAGGCCGCGGTCGAGGGTTGCATTGAAACCTTCTTCCTCGCCCCGGATGATTTTCTGGATGTGGCTCTGCTTGTCTCCGAGCTCGGGGAAGATATCGGCCATCGTCTCGGCCAGGGTGGGGACCAGCTGATACAAAAAGGTCTCGTGCATCCCAAGATTCCGGCCGAACCGTGCAGCACGGCGGAGCAAACGGCGGAGAACATATCCGCGACCCTCGTTGGACGGGGTTGCTCCGTCGGCGATGGCGAATGTCAGCGCCCGGATGTGGTCAGCGAGCACCCGCATCGCCGTGTCGATATCGAACTGCTTCTGGTCGACACCGCTCAGCCGTCCGTCGTATCGTTGGTGTGTGATCTCGCTGATGCGCGTGATTAGAGGCATGAATACATCAGTGTCGTAATTCGAATCCTTGTTCTGCAGAACCGCACACATTCTCTCGAATCCCATCCCCGTGTCGACGTGCTTCGCGGGGAGGGGGTTGAGGACTCCCCGGGCATCCCTGTTGTACTGGATGAACACCAGGTTCCAGATTTCCATCACCTCGGGTAATCCGGCGTTCACCATCGGAGCGGTGGCATTCCCCTGTGGTGTCCTGTCAATGTGGATTTCGGAACAAGGGCCGCAGGGACCGGTCTCACCCATTTCCCAGAAATTGTCCTTCTCAGCGAACCGGAGGATGTGCGAGTGATCGATGTCAGTGACGGTTTTCCACAACTGCTCGGCTTCCCCGTCATCCTTGTACACTGTGGCCCACAGCCGGTCCTTGGGAAGTCCCCAGACCCCTGTGAGTAAGTCCCAGGCCCACTGAATTGCTTCCTTCTTGTAGTAGTCACCGAAGGACCAGTTCCCAAGCATCTCGAAAAAAGTATGGTGATAGGTATCCCTGCCGACTTCTTCGAGGTCGTTGTGCTTGCCGCTTACGCGAATGCACTTCTGCGTGTCTGCTGCTCTGGAGTAGGAACGCTTACCCTGACCCAAAAACACGTCCTTGAATTGATTCATGCCCGCGTTGGCGAAGAGCAGGGTGGGATCGTCGTAGGGAACTACCGGAGAGCTTGGCACAATCGCGTGCCCGCGCTCTGCAAAGAAGCTTAGAAAGCTGTGTCTGATTTCGGTGGAAGTCATGCCGTCTCTTTTAGGTGTCAATTCTCACATTTCAATCTGGGTATGAAGTCCGATTTCTTCAAGGACTCCTGAAACCTTCACGCATCGGTCCATCGGACCCTGGAACACTGCCGCCTTGCCGCTGTTGTGAACTTCGAGCGTAAGTGCTTCAGCCTTTGTGGAACCACAACCGAGTGCCTTGATAAGTTGACCGATGACTTCCTCAAAAGTGTGCACCTCGTCGTTGAAGAGGATCACCTTGGCAGGAGTCTGGATCGTTTCGTCGGTTTCAGACGTGACATTGAGTTCGGTCTGTTGGTTCACTACACGCAATCCTGAAGATTTTGAGCACAATAAATAACAAACAGATCAATAGTACTCAAAAATCGAATCGGATTCAAGAAATGCCTGAAGGACACGAAGAAATCAGAGAAAATAGGTTGTCAGCGCACAAAATCAAGCGGTTCCAGTGAAGCCCAGTGAATTCGCGATTGGGAGGAAGTGATTCTGAATCGACACGCACAATCCTAACAGAGGATCCGGCTCGCGATGGACGAATGCCACCAAAGTGAAAAATCACTTTTGGATGCCATCCCGGCAGAAGTGCCCTTCAATGACTTCGCGACGTTGACTATGATTTTCGACAGAACTCCGGTGACTAATAGGAGGTCTTGAGCGCAAGTCTGGGGGCGTTTTGAATCGTGGAGAACCTTACCGGGATAGGCCCGATGAACTACTGTTGATCTCTTACCCATTGATGATGAATCAGTTCGTTTTCGCTTCGTTGCTTAGTAAGGACGCGATCGAAGATGAAGTGGGCTCTTCTGCTAATTGACTTTGACCTCCGAGGCAATCTTCCCGGTTCTTCTCTTGAAACGCTGCAGCATATGCTTCTCGATCGACTCTGAAACGAGAATCAGCGCGCCTAATTTCAAATCCAGCAGCCATTCTCAACTGTGAGAATAGCGTCGGGCTGAAGTTGTCGAATTCACCCCATTTTCCGCACTTTGACTTCATTCAAGTGTCTCATTTTATCTAAGGGTGAGACCGTAATCACACACGTTTATCAACGTATTCTCTAAACTACGGTGTGCAAGCGATTGATTGTCAATCCCTTAACAGTGAAGTTGTTGTCAGAGCAACGTGTGAAAACCGAACCCAATTACTTCGGAGAATCTCTACAGACCAACGTAATGCGTCGGTGGCTGTTGCTGCGAAAACTAACTTCAACGTCGCCGGCACAATAGCGGTGAATGCAGTCTGAGTACCAAAAGGGAAATGCTCAATACGATATCACATATCGATCCAAGGGTTAGCTCACGCTCGTGAGTCAGGACAAACACATATCGCTACTTAAGAGGTGCCTGCAGGTATCGGCGCATTGGTTTGTGCGGTTGTTCACGCTGCTGACGTTCCTCACGCTTGTCGGGAGCTCTTCGGCTCATGCGGGTACTGTGACCACGGGCGGCACTGGCGCATGGAGCTCTACAACTCCAAATGCTCCATGGCCAGGTGGGGTTATTCCAGCTACCACGGACGACATCATCATAGGGGCAGGATTTACACTTACCGTCGATGGCGACCGGACGTGCAACTCGATGACCGTCGGAAATGGATCAACGCTCGCTGTCAATTCTGGTTTCCTCTTGACAGTGACGGCTTCCATTTCATTCCCAAATCTCGCGACAGGTGCTGCCACAGGCACGCTAAGCGGGGCTGGGTCAATCACCGCAGCCACTCTGGACGTTGGGGGCACGACGACTCCAACAGGTGCTGGCACCATAACGGTCTCATCAAGCGTCACGTCGCTGACCGTTTCGGGAAACCTCACACTGACGTCGCTGAGACCCGCTGCGCTCGCCAACAATCCGACGTTCAATCATGGTTCCGGAGCCATAACGATCAACGGCTCTCTTGCATCGGTCACTGCGGCTAATGCAGGCAGCACCACTCTGTATAGTCTCAACACTGGCGCTGGAACTGGAACACTTGTTCTTGCAGGTGCTACTCCCATTACAACTTCGGGGAATGCTGGTGTTCCGACTTTCACATTTAGTGGGACGGGTTCGACTGTAAACTACAGCTATGCAGGGGCGCAAACGGTGCGGGATGTTGCCTATCGGAATCTCATAACCTCAGGATCGGGAACAAAGGCATGGACCGAGTTAGCAGCGAGGATCGTGGGAGGTAATCTCACGGTTGGTGATGGTACGACGTTGAGCATTGCCGGGGCCTTTGCATGGACTGTCACAGGAGCAACCACGATCGGCACTGGAACAAGTGGCACACTGAGCATAACTAATGCTACAGGCACAAAGACCTTCACAGGTGCTGTGACGATCAGTAGTGGTGGTGATATAACAGAGACTGCGGCTGCCACGCTATCATTTGGCTCGGATGTTTCTATCAACGGCACGTTAGCGGAATTTGGGGCTGCAGTTGTCAGTATCGCCGGAAGTCTCGCGAATAATGGAACGTATACCGCCAGCACTGGTGTGCATACATTTTCGGGAGCAACGAAGACCATCAGTGGGACGACTGCTGTGTCTATACCGAGCGTCACCGTTAGCGGCACGTACACAAACAATGGGACATTGACGGTTGGCACTGCACTTTCGGGAGCAGGCACACTGACCAACGGTGCGACGGGTACACTGAATATCGGAGGGACCTCCGGTATCACGACGCTCACTGCAAACGCAAGTGGCAATCAGGTCAACTACAATGGAACCGGTTCGCAGACGATCAAGCCGACCGATTATTCCAACCTTGGTATCGCCGGTGCGCGGACTACCAACAGCGTCACGATCGCGGGAGCGCTCGGCGTTGCCGGTACGCTCACAAACTCCGCAAGCTTCACCTCGGGCAACTATGTGCTGACGGGCAGCACCATCACGTTCAATGGAAGTGGTGGGCAGACAGTGCCGTCGTTGAATGGTTCTTCATTCTCCAACCTGACACTTTCCGGAAGCGGAACGAAGACCTTTGCGGCTGCAACGAGTATTCTTGGGACTCTGTCAATCAGTGCGGGGGTGGTAGCAGATCTGGGCACCTTCACTTCCACAGCAACAGCGCTAACGCTTGGTGGGGCTGGCCAAGTTGGTGGAACTTGGGGAAGCACTTCTTCCAGCGCAGCCAATCCAAATGATGTCTACTTTGCGGCAACAACCGGCATTGTGGATGTCTCCGGCGAACTCGATACGTGGTTGGGGGGTACTTCAACAGATTGGAGTTCCGCATCTAACTGGTCTGTAGGAGTACCGACATCTTCATCAAGTGTCGTGATACCGAGCGGAGGTAATCAACCGGCCATAGGTAATGGTGTAACTGCTGACAGCAAAAACATCACTGTTAATTCCGGCGCAACGCTGACAAATAATGGCACGCTGACTGTGGTGGCTGCACTGTCGGGGACAGGCACACTGACCAACGCCGCAACGGGCACACTGAACATCGGTGGGACGTCCGCTATCACGACGCTGACTGCTTCCGCTGTGGGCAACACGGTCAACTACACCGGCGCTGCGCAAACCGTTCACAATAACGCCTATCATCATCTTAGCTTAAGCGGAAGCCTGGCAAAGACCATGACGGGCATAACGACTGTGGCCGGTAACTTCACGATGAGCGGTTCGGCCAGTACTACGGGCATGGTAGTTACCACGATCGGCGGTTACGTGGACTTGAGCGGTACTGCTACAGCTACAACTGGAGCCAACCTGGCAGTTACAGGCAGTGTTGCCATACACACTGGCGCGAGTTTATCTATCGGTGCATTTACCTTCTCCGTCACATCAACTACCACTGTCGATGCAGGCGGATCGCTGATCTTCACCTCGGCCACAAACCCCGGAAAAACTTTCACTGGTGATGTGTTGGTGAACGGCGTTTGGAATGAACAAGCGGCTATCACTCCAACGTTCGCCGGCAATTTCACCAACAACGCTACGACGTGGACAGCGAGCACGGGAGCGCACACGTTCAGCGGCACAGCCAAAGTTATCAGCGGCACTACTGCCAGCATCATCCCAAGCGTCAGCGTCTCCGGAACGATTGCGAACTCGAACACTCTGACGGTCGCAACCTTGCTTACTGTTGGTGGCACCCTGACCAACAACGGCACCGTTACGGCCACCACAGCATTGAGTGGTGTGGGTGGACTGACGAATGCTGCAACGGGCACGTTAAATATCGGTGGGACCTCCGCCATCACGACACTGTCGGCTGCCGCTGTGGGCAATACCGTGAACTACACCGGCGCTGCGCAGACGGTGCATAGCAATAATTATGATATTCTCACGCTTTCAGGTAGTGGTGTGAAGACGTTGCAGGCGGGCATGACGACCGTCGGCGGCAACCTGACGCTGAGCGGAACCGCATCGGCGACAACGGTCGTCGGCTTGTCTATCAGCGGCAATCTCAGCATTGGGAGTGGCACGACGTTCGCTACCGGCGCAACCTTCACATTGGGGGTCACAGGAACGACATCAGTTACGGGAACATTTACACTTGCAGGTACTGGTGCAAAGACGTTCACAGGCGATGTCACTATTAATCCTGGTGGCGTTTGGAATGAAACTGGCGTTGCGGCTTTTGGTATTGCCGGAAACTTCACGAACAATGCAACGACCTTCACCGCCAGCACGGGCGTGCATACCTTCAGCGGTGCATCCAAAGTCATCAGCGGCACCACCGCCAGCGCCATCCCAAGCGTCAGCATCTCCGGAACGATTGCGAACTCGAACACTTTGACGGTCGCAACCTTGCTTACGGTTGATGGCACCTTGACCAACAACGGCACCGTCACGGCTACCACTGCCCTAAGCGGTTTGGGTGAGCTGACGAATGCTGCGACGGGCACACTGAACATCGGCGCCGCCTCCGCCATCACAACACTAACGGCAACCGCTGTGGGCAATACCGTGAACTACACCGGAGTGGCGCAAACCGTTCACGTCAATGACTACTGGCATTTGACCTTCTCCGGCAGCGGCGTGAAGACCCTGAACGCAGGAATCACGACTATCAGCGGAAACCTGACGTTTGCAGGGACAGCCACGGCTACCGGCCTTGTTGGACTGACGATTGGTGGCAATGTCATCCTCGGGGTGGGGACTACTTTCACCAGCGGTGCATTCACGCACAACGTCGCCGGCAACTGGACGAACAACGGTGGCACGTTCACTGCAGGAGCGGGCACAATCAATTTCAACGGAACAGGAGCACAGGCAGTCAACGGAACGGCGGCGGCGCAGACATTCTTTAACCTGACCATTAACAAAACGGCAGCGACGCTGCTGAGTGCCGGTGGCAGCACGACGACGATCACTGTCAGTGGCGCGCTCACAGAGACTCAGGGCGATTTCACGCCGCCTGCAACCTTGAACGTGACGGGATCTGTGACGCTGACGGCAGGTACTTTCTCGGCGGGAACGAATGTCAATGTGGGTGGTGACTGGACGAACAATGGCGGGACGTTCAACGCCAACACGTCGACGGTCACTTTTAGCGGTGCTGGGAATGCTTCGATCATTGTCAACTCCGGCACTCTTACGTTCAATAATCTGATTGCTTCGAAGACCGCGGCTACCGATGTCCTCACGCTTACGGCCAATGTGTCGGTTGTTGGCAATCTCAGTGTTTCAACTGGCGTATTCGATATTGGGACATTCATCGCCGATCGCACTGCACCCGGTGGAACGCTGACCGTTTCCAACCTCGCCACGCTGCGGATCGGCGGAACAAATACCATGCCGGGCAACTATACCACACATACTTTTGGTGCCACGAGTACCATTGAGTATAACGGCGCAGCTCAGGCGGTATCAAGCGAAAACTACGCCGGTCACCTGACCCTGTCTGGCTCTGGAATCAAGACCCTGCAAACGGGCACGACCACTATCGGCGGCAATCTCACGCTAACGGGAACAGTGTCAACAACAACGGTCGTTGGTCTGACGATTACAGGCAATCTTTCGATCGGGAATGGGACCACGTTCACTGCGGCTGGCTTTGCACTGACTGTGACGGGAACATCGACTGTTGGCGCAGGCACGAGCGGAAACCTGACGATTTCCTCTGCCACGGGTGCCAAGCGGTTTACAGGACTTGTCAGTGTTTCGGCCGGCGGCACGTGGGACAATTCCGGTGATTCGCCAATCGAATTTCGGGGCGGGATAACAAAGAACGCCGCCGGTACATTCACTGCCGGAGCAGGAGTACACACGTTTACCACGAATGCTCAGGTGCTGAACGGGGTATTCACGATTCCGAGTGTCACTGTCACGACGATCACGGTGACAAACAATGGGACCCTCACAGTTGGGACTGCCCTCTCGGGCACAGGCGGATTGACAAATGCTGCGACCGGTACGCTCAATCTCGGCGGAACCTCCGGTATCACCACCATGACGTCAACCGCCGTCGGAAACCTCGTCAACTACACTGGCACTGGCCAGACACTGAAAGTGACGGCTTATCATCATCTCACTTTGAGCGGCGGAGCAGAAACCTTTGGAGCAATCACCACGATTGGTGGAAACCTGGCTTTAAGCGGTACTGCAGCGGCGACTACCGGAGCCAACCTGGCAGTGACGGGTGCTTTGCTTGTTCAGTCAGGCACGAGTTTGAGTACTGGCGCATTCACTCTCTCTGTTGGATCAACGACCACTGTTGATGCGGGCGGATCACTGATCTTCACCTCGGCCACCAACCCCGGGAAGACGTTCACTGGTGATGTGCTGCTGAATGGCGTGTGGAATGAACAAGCGGCTGTGACTCCATCGTTTGCCGGTAGCTTCACAAACAATGCAACGACCTTCACTACCAGCACCGGTGTGCATACCTTTAGCGGTGCATCGAAGACGTTAAGCGGGACAACGGCCACTGTGATTCCATCAGCGACATTCACGGGCACCTATACGAACAGTGGAACATTAACATGTGCAACTGCACTTTCGGGAGCAGGCACGCTGACCAACGGTGCGACGGGTACGCTGAGTATCGGAGGGACCTCCGGTATCACGACGCTCATTGCAAGCGCAAGTGGCAATCAGGTCAACTACAATGGAACCGGTGCGCAGACGATCGCATCGGCCGATTATTACAATCTTGCTATTTCCGGTGCAAGAACCACCAACAGTGTCACGATCGCCGGAGCGGTCGGCGTTGCCGGTACGCTCACAAACTCTGCGTCCTTCACCTCAGGTGACTTTGTGCTGACGGGCAGCACGATCACGTTCAATGGAAGTGGCGGGCAGACAGTACCGTCGTTGAATGGTGCTTCATTCTCCAACCTGACACTTTCCGGAAGCGGAACGAAGACGTTTGCGGCTGCAACCAGTATTCTTGGGACTCTGTCAGTCAGCGGGGCGGTAGCTGATTTGGGCGCATTCACTTCCACAGCAACAGCGCTAACGCTTGGTGGGGCTGGCCAAGTTGGTGGAACTTGGGGAAGCACTTCTTCCACCGCAGCCAATCAAAATGATGTCTACTTTGCTCCGACAACGGGCATTTTGGATGTCGCCGGCCAACTGGATTCATGGCTGGGGGGTACTTCAACAGACTGGAGCACCGGAGCTAACTGGTCTGCAGGAGTACCGACATCTTCATCAAGTGTTGTAATACCGAGCGGAGGTAATCAACCGGCCATAGGCAATGGTGTAACCGCTGACAGCAAAAACATTACTGTCAATTCCGGCGCAACGCTGACCAATAGTGGTACGCTGACCGTGGTGACTTCACTGTCGGGGTCAGGCACACTGACCAACGCTGCAACGGGCACACTGAACATCGGTGGGACGTCCGCCATCACAACGCTGACAGCAACTGCGGTCGGCAATACCGTCAACTATTCCGGGACCGGCCAAACGTTGAAGGTGACCGCTTATCATCACCTCTCCTTGACTGGCGGTGCAGAAACCTTCGGCGCAATCACAACGATTGGCGGGAACCTGAGTTTGAGCGGTTCTGCTACAGCGACCACCGGGGCCAATCTCACCGTCAGCGGCAATCTCAATGTTGGAGACGGCACCACGTTCACTGCGGCTGGATTTGCACTGACTGTGTCTGGGACGACGACAGTTGGCGCAGGAACAAGCGGATCGCTGGCAATATCTTCAGCGACGGGGACCAAGACATTCACAGGTGCGGTGACGATCAATAGCGGCGGCGCCCTCACAGAGACTGCGGCCGCGACGCTATCGTTTGGTTCGGATGTTACAGTCAACGCCGGTGGCACATTGACGGAGTCCGGTGCTGCAGTCGTTGGCATTGCCGGGAGTCTCACGAACAACGGAACATACACCGCCAGCACAGGTGTGCACACGTTATCGGGAGCAACGAAGACCATCAGTGGGACGACAGCTGTTTCCATACCGAGCATCACAGTCAGCGGCACGTACACGAACAACGGGACATTGACTGTCGGCACTGCTCTTGCTGGAGGCGGCAGCTTGACAAACGCCGGTACACTGAACATTGGCGGGACTTCCTCAATTACCACGCTGACTAATTCAGGAACAGCGACCATCACCGGCGCTGGAGCGATTTCCACCGTGCCCGCCAACTTCACCAACACCGGCACGCTGAATCTCAACGGGTCAGGCACCATTGCCGGCATTACGAACAACGCCAGCGGAATAGTAAACCTTGCCAGCTCTGGTACAATTACCAGTTTTATCAACGCAACTGCGACGAGTGCGCTCAACATCAGCGCCTCTCCCGTGCCTGCGATCACCACGCTCACGGCAACTGCTGCCGGCAATACCGTAAAATACAATAGCACGACAGGGGCACAGACAATAAAGGGAACTACCTATTCCAACCTCACAATAGACAAGTTGGGACAAATAGGGACGCTTGGGGCTGCAACAACAATCAGTGGCGACTTGTCTCTGCTGAACGGCACGCTTGCCGACGGTGGATTCCAGATCACAGGCAACGTGGCAGGAACTTTGAGTGTCGCAGCGGGAGCAACCCTTCAGATCGGTGCAGGGACTGCAACCATAACCTCGTTCCCTACACTCTTTACTACAGCCCACATTACGTTAAATGCGACCTCAACCGTAAATTACAGTACGATCACCAATCCACAGAACGTGGCAGGCAGCGTGGCAGGTGCAGGTCCTTCGACCTATGGTCATTTAACAATAACGGGAGCCACAGGAACAAAGACTCTGACAAGTGCGATTACGGTCGCTGGCAATCTTACCATAGCAACCGCCGGTGAGATCTTGGCCGACGGCGGAAATACGATTACGGTCAATGGTAATGTTACAAACAACGGCACACACTCAGGAGCGGGTAACATCACCTTGACAGGCGGCGGCAGTGCGCATGCCGTATCGGGAGGAACGAGCACTTTTGGTACCCTGATACTGGATGATGCCGCGAATGGTGCTACCATGACCGGCACCGGGACAACAACGGTGGGCACACTTACAGTAACGTCCGGCATCTTGACGTTGAATGCATTCACTACCGGGTTGACTGTCAGCGGGGCCACCGGTGTAACCGGGACGATCAATATCAATTCAATCACGGGCACGAAAACCTTCACAGGGCTGGTGACAATCAATCCGCTCGGCGCGTGGACGAACACAGCGGCAAATTCGCCTGTCACGTTCGCAGGTGGTATCACGAACAATGGGACGTTCAGTGCCGGCACGGGCGGACTGACGAATGCCGGAACTGGCATACTGAACATTGGCGGGACTTCCTCAATTACCACGCTGACTAATTCAGGAACAGCGACCATCACGGGCGCTGGAGCGATTTCCACCGTGCTCGCCAACTTCACCAACACTGGCACGCTCAATCTCAACGGGTCGGGTGCGTTAACTGGCATCACGAACAACGCCAGCGGCATCATCAACCTCGCCAGCTCCGGCACGATCACGAGTCTTACCAACGCTACTGCAACGAGCACCCTGAATATCAGCGCCGCTCCCGTGCCTGCGATCACCACGCTCACAGCAACCGCGGCCGGAAACGCGGTGTACTACAACAGCACAACGGGAGCACAAACGATAAAGGGAACTACCTATTCCAACCTCACCATAGACAAGTTGGGACAAGCAGGGACGCTTGGGGCCGCAACAACGATCAGCAACAACTTGTCTGTTCTGAACGGGACGCTTGCGGATGGCGGATTCCAGATCACAGGGAATGGAACAGGAACCCTGACTGTCGCCGCTGGAGCAACGCTTCAGATTGGTGCAGGAGTTGCGAATGCAGAAACGTTCCCAACACTCTTTATTACTGCCAATACCACGTTAGCTGCTGCCTCCACGGTTATCTATAATTCTACCAGTGCCATGACGGTGGCGGGAAGCGTTGCAGGTGCGGGTCCTTCAACTTATGGGAATCTCACGTTATCAGGCGCGAGCACAAAAACAGCGGCTGCCGCGATTACCGTTGCCGGTAATCTTACCATTAATGCGGGCACTTTCGCCGATGGCGGATTCCAGATCACGGGTAACGGAACGGGAACCCTGAATGTCGCCGGAGGAGCGACGCTTCAGATAGGTGCAGGAGCTGCGAATACAGAAACGTTCCCGACTCTTTATCCTGCTGCCAATATCACGTTGCCTGCCACGTCCACCGTCGTTTACAATTCTACAAGTGCCATGACGGTGGCTGCGGGAAGCAGCGCAGGGTATGGCCATCTTACCTTATCAGGTGCCAGCACAAAAACAGCGGCTTCTGCATTTACCGTTGCCGGCAATCTTACCATCAATGCAGGTGTTTTTGCCGATGGCGGAAATACAATTACGGTAAATGGTAATGTTACAAATAGCGGCACGCACTCAGGAGCGGGTAACATCACGTTGGCGGGTGGTGGTGGTGCGCATGCCGTATCGGGAGGCACAAGCACTTTCGGCACCCTGATACTGGATGATGCCGCGAATGGTGCTACCATGACCGGCACTGGGACGACAACTGTGGGCACACTTACAGTGACGTCCGGCACCTTGACGCTGAATGCATTCACAACCGGGTTGACTGTCAGCGGGGCGACCGGTGTAACCGGGACGATTGCCATAAATTCAGTCACAGGGACGAAGACCTTCACAGGGCTGGTGACGATCAATGCCCCCGGCGCGTGGACCAACACAGCGGCGAATTCGCCCGTCACGCTCGGAGGTGGTATCACGAACAACGGGTCGTTCAGCGCCGGTACGGGTGTGTATACGTTTGCCACCAACGCCCAGGCATTGAATGGCACGTTCTCGATCCCGAATGTTACTGTCACGGCGATCACACTGACGAACAACGGGGCACTCACGGTAGGGACTGCGTTGGCAGGCACTGGCGCACTGACGAATGCCGGAACAGGTACACTGAACATCGGTGGGACGTCCGCCATCACAGCGCTGACAGCGAATGCGGTCGGCAATACCGTCAACTATACCGGGACCGGCCAAACGTTGAAGGTGACTCCTTATCATCACCTCTCCTTGACTGGCGGTGCAGAAACCTTCGGCGCAATCACAACGATTGCTGGAAATCTAGCTCTAATCGGATCTGCTACGGCAACCACCGGAGCCAATTTAACTGTCAGTGGCAATCTCAATATCGGCAGTGGAACGACGTTCGCAACTGGCGCGACCTTCACATTGGGTGTCACGGGAACCACATCAATTACCGGGACATTCACACTGGCGGGTACAGGTGCAAAGGTTCACAGGCGATGTTACGATGAATGCCGGTGGTGTCTGGAATGAAACCGGTATTGCGGCTTTTAGTATCGCAGGCAATTTCACGAACAACGGCACTACGTTCACCGCCAGCACGGGTGTGCATACCTTCAGCGGTGGTGCGAAGACGTTAAGTGGGTCAACTGCCATAGTGATTCCATCAGCGGCATTCACAGGTGACTATACTAATAGTGGAACACTGACATGTGCAACTGCACTTTCGGGAGCAGGCCAAATAACCAACGATGCGACGGGGACTCTGAACGTCGGTGGGACTTCCGCTATCACGGCGCTGGTCGCGGGCGCGGTCGGGAACACGGTCAATTACACAGGTGCGGCCCAGATCGTCCATAACAACGATTACCATCACCTCGCCTTGAGCGGCAGCGGGGCGAAGACACTGCAGGCGGGCACCGCGACAATCGGCGGGAACCTGACATTAAGCGGGACAGCGACAACAACGACAGTCGCTGCATTGATGGTTTCAGGCAACCTTTCAGTTGGCAATGGAACCACGTTCACAGCGGCAGGCTTTGCCCTGACGGTGACAGGAACGACAACAGTCGGTGCAGGGGCAAGCGGCATGCTGACGATATCCTCTGCTGCAGGTGCTAAACAATTTGTCGGACTTGTAAGTGTCTCTGCAGGCGGCACATGGAACAACTCCGGGAATTCACCAATCGAGTTACAGGGGGGACTGACAAACGATGCTACCGGCACCTTCACTGCCGGCACGGGTGCGTACACATTTACCACGAATGCTCAGGCACTGAACGGGACATTCTCGATCCCGAGTATTACCGTCACGACGATTACGTTGACGAACAACGGCACGCTTACGGTAGGGACCGCATTGACGGGCACAGGCGGACTGACGAATGCCGGGACCGGCACATTGAACCTCGGAGGTAGTTCGGCGATTACAACCCTCACAGCGAACGCGGGAGGGAACACGGTTAACTTCAACGGAACTGGTGCGCAAACCGTCAAAGGCGTCACGTATAGTAATCTCACCATCAACAAGGCCACCGGCACAGCAACGCTCGGCGGCGCCGTCACTGCCACCGCCTTCACCATGACCGCTGGTACCCTCGATCCCGGTTCCTTTTTGCTTACAGCTACCACTTCTTCAACCCTGACCGCGGGGACACTGAAAGTCGGGGCCACAACCTGGGGAGGCAACTACTCATTTGCCCCGACAATCCCGAGTGGATTCACAGTTGACTATTACAACGGAAGTCAGGCCATTGAAACCTATACCTATTATGATCTCATCCTTTCAGGAAGTGGTACAAAGACATTTGCTGCATCAACGACGATAAGCAATAATCTGTCAATCACTGGAACAGCTATTGCTGATCTGGGCCCTAATCCTAACAGTCAAACCTCTTCTGCCTTGACCCTCGGAGGCACCGGTCAGGTTGCTGGCACGTGGGGAGGAACAGGTTCGGGTGCTACAAACATTAACACAACTTATTTTGCGCCTAATTCTGGTCAACTGACTGTCGGCTCATCCTCAATTTCGGCTACCTGGACCGGAGCGACCAACACCGTTTGGGCCACCGCTACCAACTGGAGTTCCGGCTCAGTTCCTGATGCTTCGACAAATGTTTCAATTCCCTCAACAGCTAATCAACCAACGATTGGGGCAAACGCAGTATGTAATAATCTCGGTATCCTTTCGGGTGCCACACTGACCGTGGGAGGATTTACTCTTACAGTTTCAGGAGCTACAACGGTTGCCGGCACACTCACATTGTCATCTGCCACTGGAACAAAGACCTTCACTGGGGCAGTCACGATCAGTAGCGGCGGCACTTTGACAGAAAACAGTTTTGCCGCCACGCTCGCATTTGGTTCGGATGTCGTCATCAACTCTGGCGGTACGTTGACGGAGTCTGGCGCTGCAGTCGTGGGTGTTGCCGGAAGTCTCACGAACAACGGAACGTACACCGCCAGCACGGGTGTGCATACTTTTTCAGGAACGACACAAACCATCAGCGGAACGAACGCTATTTCCATACCGAGCGTCACAGCCAGTGGCACGTACACGAACAACGGCACCTTGACCGTCGGCACAGCGCTTGCGGGTGCTGGAGCGCTGACACAAGGTGCAACCGGTATTCTCAACCTGGGCGGAACTTCAATTATTACCACTCTTACTGCAACTGCTTCAGGTAACACTGTCAACTACACTGGCGCTGCGCAGACTGTGCATGTCAACACCGACTGGACCCTGACAGTCTCCGGGTCCGCCGCCAAG